>JADZBU010000128.1 GCA_020851955.1 Chromatiaceae bacterium
CAGCCCCCTGGGTCGCGGCGAGCCTGCGGGGGGCCGCCATCCGGTATCCCGGGGCTGGTTCGATGCCGGGGACTTCGGCCAATATGTGGTCAACGCCGGGCCCGTCTGGTACCAGATCGGCGCGGCCATGGATATCGCGCCGGGGAATTTCCAGGACGGGGACCTGGGCATCCCCGAGAGCGGTAACGGCCTGCCCGATGTCCTCGACGAGTTGGAATGGGGGATGGATTGGCTGCTGACGATGCAGGATGCCGAGGACGGTGGCGTCTATTACCGCATCACCAGCGCGACCTGGGACAGCGTACCGCCCTATCGCATCGACGAACCTCGCCTCATCTTCGAGAAGACCACCCACGCGACGGCCGTCTTCGCCGCCGCCGCCGCCATCCATGCCCGCCTGCTGCGTGACTACCGCCCCGAACGCACTGCCGAGGTCCTGGCTGCCGCCGAGGCCGCCTGGGACTTCCTCCAGCGCCACCCCCAATGGCCCGCCGAGGGCGAACGTTACCGGAACCCGCCGGGCATCCGCGCCGGGGATTATGCCGATACCTCCGCTCTGGATGCCGTGCTCTGGGCCAGCGCCGAGCTGTATCGCACCACGGGTCGCCAGGCTTATGCCGATGCCTATCGCCTTCGGGCGCGGGACCTCAAGGTGGATCCGACCGCCAATGTCTCCTTCAAGGATCAGGGGCTGGCGGCCCTCTGGGCCTATCTGATGACGAAGGACCCACAGGGCTACCCGGTGCTTGATAAGCAGGCGCGGGGGGCCTTCCTGGCCGCCGCGGATTGGCGGATACGCGAGGCCGAGGCCCACCCCTTCCGGGCACCGACCCATCATGCGATCCAATGGGCGGGCTGGGGCTCCTTTGGCCGCTCGACCTCCTCTACCCTGCCGCTGTTGCAGGCCTACCATCTCACCGGCAAGGACCGCTACCGCGAATGGGCCTGGCTCACCCCCCAACCCCAGTTGGGCGCCAATCCCCAGGGGCTCAGCTACATCACCGGCCTGGGCGCCCGTTCACCCCGCTTTCCCCTTTCCCTGCTGTCGAAAATGGACGAGGTGGCGGAACCTCTGCGCGGCATCCCCGTGCATGGCCCTCATTTCCACCTGCCGGCCCTGTGGGCCGAGATGCGCGCGGTCAATGCCGGCTACTTTCCGCCCGATCAGCCGGCCAACCCGCATCCTAAGGACGCCCGGGACTACGCGGACGCCTATCCGGTGCTGCGCCGTTACACCGACTCGGACGCCCTGCCGCCCATGTCCGAGCCCACCATCGCCGAATACGCCCAAGTGGGAGTGGCCTATGCCCTCCTGCGTGACGAACGGCTAGGGACCCCGATAAAGGGCGAACCCCCTCATGCCGATGGCCGCTGATGGGGTCCGGGCTGGATCACTCGCATAAGGCTGGGCCACTTCCAGAAAGCGAGCCCACGCCAGATCGTCCGGGCTGGATCTCTCTCATGAGCCCGCGGCCCGCCGCATCGATCCCCTGGAACAGCGTGGTGGCAGGGGCCAGCTGCCGGTCATGCCGCCCCGGGTCATATAGCCATTCAGCCTGATAAACGTACAAAACCGAACCGAGGCACATCTGGCTACCAGAGGCTCTAAGTCTGGCGATCACTGTGAATGGCTATAGCCTTGGACCCGTTGCCTGCCAACTGGATTTTCTGGAAGAGGGTGATCGGCTCGGCCCAGCCTTGATGCTCCGCTGCGGTCCGCGCCGCGCCACAGCCCTTGAGCGCCCCCTGTAACGACCTGGCCGCCGGGGCGCTATTCCCCCGGGCCAGCCCCGCGGTGGCCTGAGCCAGGAGGGTCGGGTGGTGTCGCCTAACAGGTGGCGGTTGTCGGGGGTGTCGACCGCAGGGATGCGGTCGCCAAGCCTACAGGGACGTATTCACGGCGTCCCCCGCCAGCCGGCACCCGGCCCGGGACACCAAAAGACTGGTTGCTCGGGTAACAAGTGCCGCGTGGCCTATCTCCCACTTTGGGAGAGCGGGCCGCAGTGCGAAGATCCCCCACCCATCCCACCCATCCCACCCGCTTTCCGCCAATCTGGCAGTCCCTGTCCTTCTCATTCTGCCTCTCTGGCAGCCCAGTCCCACCCGCGCCCCCCGCCGCGTCCCATCCAAACCAATATATATTTATAATAATCAGCTCGTTATCAGAATTCATCCTGCCTGGCACGGGACTTGTAATATCCATTTCAAGTTTCAAAACACCCTTACCAACCCAGGATCACCCCATGTGCCACGCCCTCGCCACCTTCGCCCGCCGCCGCCTTCTGCCCACGGCCCTGCTGCTGACCCTGGCCGGCCCCACCGTCGCCAGCGCCGCCGCCGACTTCCACTACCAGTCCCGCCAGGACACCGCCGTCGCCATCACCCTGGCGACCGATGGCAACCCCCTCCTGCTCAGCTTCTACAGCGAGGGACCCCACGGCCTGCGCCTGCTGGAGAACGGCTTCACCGCCGCCGACGGCACCTACACCGGCGCCTTGCGCCTGCCCGCCCACCTGGCCCAGGTGGTGATGGTCATTCGCGGCGCCGACCGGCAAGATACCCTGACTCTGGCCGTCCAGGACCAGACCCTCGGCTACACTGAATAGGCCAGGCCCCGAGCCCCTAACCACCCACCCCCCAACTCCCAACCCCCCGAGACCACCCCCATGACCCCATCGCGCCCCACTCAGCTCCTCGCCACCGCCGCCCTCGGCCTCCTGCTCGCCAGCGGCGTATTAGCTCAGACCGCCCCCCCCGCCGCCCTCATCAGCTTCAG
>JADZBU010000129.1 GCA_020851955.1 Chromatiaceae bacterium
GCACCACCTCGCGGGGATGGACGCTGGCCCCGTCGATGGTGCCGTTGAAAAGTTCCTCGTACCTCAGCACCTGGTGGCGGTTGTCGAGGAAGAGGCAGGCGAAGACTTCGTGGGGATAGTGATAAAGCTTGCTCTTGATGAAGGCGCGGGTGGCCTCCGGGCTGGTCAGGGGATCGCCCCGGTTCATCTCGGCGGCCAGATAACGCCGGCTCATCTCCAGCACCGCCTGCAGCTGCACGTACTTGGCCGGGCCCAGGCCCTTGTTTCTGCAGAGTCGTTTCTGATCGGCGGAGAAGAGGCCCCGCAAACCGTCCAGGTCGGCGAGCAGATCCCGGGCCAGGTCGATGGCGCTCTTGCCGGGTATCCCGGTGCGCAGAAAGATCGCCAGCAGTTCCGCGTCCGTCAAGGCCCCCGCGCCGCGGGTCAGGAGCTTTTCACGCGGGCGCTCGTCCTTCGGTAATTCCATAATTTTCATGCTTCTCTCCCCTTTGTGGCTTTGTCGGGAATCTACGCGTACCGGCGGGTGGCCGCAAGGAGACGCGCCAGATCGGCTCTGGGCGGGTTTAGGGCTCGGGGCGCGAATGCAGTACAATCGCGCCTCCTCTCCTCTTGGCTAGGTAGCTCCCAGGTCGCGTGAATCCACTGGCTTTCAGGCATGTGCTGCTCGGAGTGAGCGGCGGCATCGCGGCCTATAAGGCGGCGGAGTTGACGCGCCGCCTGCGCGCCGAGGGCGTCGAGGTGCGGGTGGTGATGACCCGGGCCGCCCAGGCTTTCGTGGGACCCCTGACGTTTCAGGCCCTGTCCGGCAATCCGGTCCGCCTGGACATCCTGGACCCGACCGCCGAGGCGGGCATGGATCATATCGAATTGGCGCGCTGGGCCGATCTGGTCCTGGTGGCCCCCGCCAGCGCCGATGTCATGGCGCGGCTGGCGGCGGGGATGGCGGATGATCTGCTCACCACCCTGGCCCTGGCCAGCCAGGCGCCGCTGGCGCTGGCCCCGGCCATGAATCAGCGGATGTGGCAACACCCCGCAACCCAGGCCAATGCCCGCCTCCTCACCGATCGCGGCGTCCGCCTCCTGGGGCCGGCGGCCGGTGCCCAGGCCTGCGGCGAGACTGGGCCTGGCCGCATGCTGGAGCCTGGGGAGATCGTGGCGGCCCTGTTGGAACCGCGGCCCGCCAGTCCCCTGGCGGGTCGCCGTATTCTGGTGACCGCCGGACCCACCCGGGAGGCGCTGGACCCGGTCCGCTATCTCGGCAACCGCAGCTCCGGGCGCATGGGCTACGCTCTGGCCCAAGCCCTGGTGACCCGGGGCGCCCAAGTGGTGCTGGTCAGCGGTCCCACGGCCCTGGCGGTTCCGCTGGGCCTAGAGCGGATCCAGGTGGAATCGGCCCTGGAGATGCGGGCGGCGGTGATGGCGCGGATCGCGGATCAGGACATCTTCGTCGCGGCGGCGGCGGTGGCGGACTATCGGGTGGCGGACCCGGCCCCGCATAAGATCAAGAAGGGCCAGCCGGAGCTGACCCTGCGCCTGGTGCGCAATCCGGATATCCTCGCCGAGGTCGCGGCCCGACCGGACCCCCCCTTCACGGTGGGCTTCGCGGCCGAGACCGAGCGGGTGGAGGAAGAGGCCCGGGCCAAGCTCCAGGCCAAGAGTCTGGACATGATCGCCGCCAACCAGGTGGGCGGGGCCACGGGCGGCTTCGAGCGCGAGGATAATGCCCTCACCGTCATCCGGCGGGATGGGCGTCTGAACCAGTTACCCTTGATGCCCAAAGCCCACCTGGCCGAGGCCCTGACGGATCTGATCGCGGAGACTTATGCGACATACCTTGCAACTCAAGGTGCTTGACCCCCGGCTGGGGTGGGACTTTCCCCTGCCGGAATATGCGACCCCGGGTTCCGCGGGCCTGGACCTGCGGGCCATGCTGGAACAACCCCTGGACCTGGCGCCGGGGGCGACCGCCTTGCTGCCGACCGGTCTGGCGATCCACATCGGCGAGCCGGGGGTGGCGGCCATGATCCTGCCTCGTTCCGGGTTGGGTCATAAACACGGCATTGTCCTGGGCAATCTGGTGGGGCTCATCGACTCGGACTATCAGGGTGAGCTCCTGGTGTCCTGCTGGAATCGGGGCCAGGAGACCTTTCGGATCGGGGTGGGCGAGCGCATCGCGCAACTGGTACTGGTGCCCGTGCTCCAGGCGGACTTTGAGCTGGTGGATGCCTTCACCACCTCCGAGCGGGGCACCGGCGGCTTTGGACACACGGGAAGCGACTGAGAGCAATAGGAGAAGGGGTCATGAGTCAGGGGCGGCTGCTGAAGGCTAATGGCGCGGAGGTTGGGCCAGGCGCGAAGGGTGCGCCGGGTCTACATCAATTCTGGCTCTCCTCTGTCTTCGCCCTGGCACCCCTCATGCTGGTGGCCTACCTCATCGGCCTCTATATCTGGGTCGAACGCGAAAACGAATTCGCCGCCATGCAGGCCCGTAACTACAGCGAACTGGTGGCCCAGGAACTGGGCAAGCACGCCGCCCGCGTCCAGGATCAATTGCGCGCCTGGGCCCGGGACCCGGCCCTGCGCCAGGCCCTGCGTCAAGGCGACGCCCAGGCGCTGGCGACGGAGGAGCAGCGGCTCGCCGGCCGTATTCCCCTGGCCATGCGCGTCCGGCTGGTGCCCCTCCGGCGTCACGGCGAGGCTAATGGCGAACCCCAGGATCTCAGCCTGGCGGGCCTGGATCTGGTGCATCGCGCCCAACAGGAGCGGGCCACGACGCCGCTGGAGGCGCATCTGGTGGGTCAGGATGGGATGCACCTGGCCATCGCCGCCCCCGTCCTGGACGAAAACAAGGAGGGAGTGCTGGGCGTCATCCATGTGGCCCTACCCATGGCTCTGCTGCCCTTCCTGCAGGACGAGGGTCCCAAATGGGGCCAGCTCCAGTTTCAGCAGGAGGTCGAGATCGAGGTGGCGACCCTGGACCTGCAATCCCATAGCTCGGCGCCCAACGAGGCCCCGAGCTTTTGGGTCAACGTACCCGGCACCAGCCTGAGGGTCGCGGCCTGGATGACCCCGGAATCCCTCCTGGCGCCCAAGTCTCTCCTGATCGCGCTCGGCGGCTTTCTGCTGACCATGAGTCTCATCGCCTTCGTGCTGCGGCTGCTCCTGAATCGGCTGGAACGGGCCCTGGCCGCGGATTTTGCCAGCCTGCGGGCCATGATCGAGGATGCCGCCAACACCTGGCCGATCCGCAAGCTCCATTGCCGACTGGCGGAGACTCAGCCCTTGGTCGAGGCCATCCGGCCCCTGCTCATCGGCCTGGCGGCGGTGCGGCGGCGGACCCAGGGCGAGCCGCACGCCGGTCCGGCCCCGGTGGCTCCTGGCGCGCCGGTGGTGGGGGTGGAAACGGTGGATCTGGAACTGGGCGAGGTTCCGCCGCTGCTGGCCGATAACCCGGCGCCTCCCTCCCCTTAAGCGGTTAACCCTCCGCTGGCGCCTGGGGGCGCCCGAGACTTTTCACACCTTGTCGATCCAACACCAGGAATTCCCATGACCATCGTCCTCGAGCGTGCCCGCAATATTGCCCATGTCCTGGTCGAGGCCCTGCCTTACATCCAGCGTTTTCAGGGCAAGACCATCGTCATCAAGTATGGCGGCAACGCCATGGTCGAGCAGACCCTCAAGGAGGGCTTCGCGCGGGACGTGGTCCTCATGAAGCTGGTGGGCATCAATCCCGTCATCGTCCACGGGGGCGGGCCCCAGATCGGCGATCTGCTCAAGCGGCTGGGGATCACCAGCGAGTTCGTGCAGGGCATGCGGGTGACCGATACCGAGACCATGGATGTGGTCGAGATGGTCCTGGGCGGTCAGGTCAACAAGGAAATCGTCAATCTCATCAATCGCCACGGCGGGCGGGCGGTGGGCCTGACCGGCAAGGACGGCGACCTGATCCGGGCCCGCAAGCTGCTGCTGCGCCGGGATGCCCCCGAGCTCAAGGAGCCGGAGATCATCGATATCGGCCATGTCGGCGAGGTGGAGAGCATCGACGTCCGGGTGGTCGATATGCTCGTCAAGGGCGACTTCATCCCGGTCATAGCCCCCATCGGCGTGGGCAAGGATGGCCGTTCCTACAACATCAACGCCGACCTGGTGGCCGGCAAGGTAGCGGAGTTTCTCAAGGCCGAGAAGCTGATGCTGCTGACCAACACGCCAGGGCTGCTGGATGCCAGCGGCCAACTGGTGACGGACCTGGAAGTGAGCCGCCTCGACGAGATGGTGAGCACCGGCGTCATCCATGGCGGCATGTTGCCCAAGATCCAGTGCGCGGTGGATGCGGTGCAGGCGGGGGTACGCACGGCCCACATCCTCGACGGCCGGGTCGAGCACGCCTTGCTGTTGGATCTCTTCACCAACGAGGGCGTCGGCACCCTCATTCGGCGCCGCTGACCGGCGCGAGCCTATTTAATCAGGGCCGCCTCGAAGCCCTGGACCGCCTGTAGCAGGTCCGGCCGCAGGCAATTCGGGGTGTCCAGGGCGGCGGCCTGGCAGCGCAATTCCAGAAAGAGGGTGGCGGCGGGTCCCTTGTCGTCGGGTATCCGGGTCAGCACCAGATCGGCCTCGCGTTCCTGGGGCGGCGGGGTGCCGATGGTGATGAGATCCTCCGAGCGGCTCCGGCGCGGGGCGGCGATGCAGAGGTCCTCCGAATCGCCGACCTGAATCTCCAGTTCCCGCCGGGCGGCGAGATAGTCAAGGGCTCGGTTCCAGGCTTGGTCGCACTCGGCCTTGTTGCGACAGGGGACGGCGCTGTAGCGATCCACGTGGCGCTTGCTCGTCCCCAAGGCCTCGGAGCGGCCGGGAACGCTGAATTGGCGATAGCGGCCGAGATCCCGGTCGAGACGGGCCTGGAGAGCGGCCTTCTGTTCCTCGCGGGTGGCGATACTGGCCAGGGCGCGCTGGATGGACCGCTCGGTCTTGCGGGAACTGATGGTGAATTCCTCGGGAACCGGCTTGCCCGCGCGCTCGATATTGCCGGCGTAGGTGCGCAGGCCCGCGAGCCAGGCCTCCTGGCGGCGGATGTTGTTGCGGGTGACCTGGATCATGGTCTCGATGGCGGCGATCTGATTGGTGTTGGCGTCCACCA
>JADZBU010000130.1 GCA_020851955.1 Chromatiaceae bacterium
AGGCCGGCGAGGGCGCGGCTAAGGGCCTCGTTAGTCAGCCCGGCCACCTGATAGTCGGCCAGGGGGCCGCCGTCACCCAGGAGTTGGGGGGCTTGTGCCACCGCTTGGGCGTCGCCGATGCCCTGCTCGAAATAGACCCATTCCAGGCCGTCGGGAGCGGACGAGGCCATGAAAGACAGGCCGGTGGCCAGCAGGGCGATCGCTGCCAGGGTCATGGCCACCCCCCGGAATGGGCGGGTCCCGGTGCCTTGGGCCTGGCTTGTCAGGAGATCGGGGCGAACCGCGCAGAGGTAGGCGACCAGGGTGGCGGTGATCAGGCCCTCGCCGATGCCGATCAGGGCGTGGGTGCTGCCCATGGCGAGGGTGGCTAGCCCCAGGTGCGCGGTGCCGGAGAGGCCGAGTTCCGCGGCGACGGTGAGGCCGGCCAGCAGGGAGGAGAGCCAGGCCCCCAGGAAGGCGCCGCCCAGGCGGCCGCCGCGCGTGTCCCGCCAGCGGGTGGCGGCCTGATAGAGGAGGTAGCCGACGAGGGGGGCCAGGATGCCCAGGTTGAGGATGTTGGCCCCCAGGGCCAGGATGCCGCCGTCTCCGAAGAGGAAGGCCTGGACGCCGAGGACCGCGGTCATGACCAGCACGGCGGGCCAGGGTCCGAGCAGAATGCCGGCGAGGGCCCCCCCGGCGAAGTGACCGGAGGTACCCGCCTGGATAGGGAAGTTGAGCATTTGCAGGGCGAAAATGAGGGCGCCCAAGACCGCCATCAGGACCACCTTGCGGTCGTCCAGGTGCCGGCGGACCCAGGAGACGGCGTAGGCGATCGTCGCGACCGAAACCAGACCCGCCATGCCGATGACGGGTATTGATAGCATGCCTTCCGGAATGTGCATGGTTCCTCACTGAACAACCGGGGCGAGCGCGGGTCCCTGGGGCCTCGCGCCCGTGTTACCTATGGAAAAATAATAACACCAAGGGAGACCCCCGGCCAAATTTCTGCCCGACCCTGCAGCTATCCAGCGCCGAGGACGCTTAGGCCTAGCAGGCGGGCCGGTTGGCGGCGGGCGGGGGTGTCGACCGCAGAGATGCGGTCGCCAAGCCTACAGGGACGTATTCACGGCGTTCCCCGCCCGCCGCCACCCCGCCCGAGAACCGAGAACCGAGAACCGAGAACCAAGGGTGTGCCAGGTTTCACGATAAGCCCGCCTTAAGGTTCACCTGTCAGACTTGGCGCCACTGATTCACGCCACGGAGATTTCCAAGATGAGAACCGCCCCTTTCCCGATCCTGGTCCTGTTAGTGGCCCCCTTGATGGCGAGTGTCCAGGCCGCCACCCCCGCCGACCTGCTGAAGGGCTACAGTGCCGAGGCCAGGGCCCAACAAGCGGGTTTCACCCCCTCGGCGCAACGGGGAGCCGCCTTTTACGCGCGCACTTTCGGGGTTTCCGCCAAGATGCCTGCTTGTACGAGCTGCCACACGGCTGACCCCGCCAAGGCGGGTCGCCATGTCGTCACGGACAAACCCATCAAGCCCCTGGCCCCCGCCGCCAATCCGGAGCGGTTCACCGATCTGGCCAAGGCGGATAAATGGTTTGGTCGCAACTGTAAGGAAGTGGTGGGCCGGGACTGCACGGCCGCCGAAAAGGCCGACTTCGTGGCCTTTGTGACCGGAGGACGCTGATATGAAGACCCCTTATCTGTTCGCCGCTTTCTTGGTGTTGCCCCTGGCCGCTCGGGCGGACAAGCTGGTGATCCCCGCCAACGCCCCACCCGCCTTCGAGGCGGAATGCGGCGCCTGTCATCTGGCTTTTCCTCCCGCCCTGCTCGATGCCAAGGGCTGGCGCCGGGTCATGACCCAGCTCGACAACCATTATGGCGACAATGCTGGCCTGGACGACAAGACTCGCCAGGCCATCGAGACCTTCCTGGTCCAGAATGCCGGTGGCGATAAAGTCAGCGGGGCGCCTCTGGCGAAGGGTGAACCGCCGCGCCTGACCGCCACGCCCTGGTTCAAGCGCAAGCATCACGAGGTGCCGGCCAAAGTCTGGCAAGACCCCAAGGTCAAGAGCCCCGCCAACTGCGCCGCCTGCCATAGGCGCGCCGCCGCGGGCAGCTACCGCGAGCGGGAAATCGTCATGCCCGATGGCCGCCGCTGGGAGGAGAAGGAAGATGATTGACCATCAACAGATCCTGGTTTGGGATTGGCCGGTGCGGGTCGGTCATTGGCTGCTGGTGATACTCTTCGCCCTGGCCTGGCTGACGGGCGACAGCGAGGAGTGGCGCCTGGTCCATGCCGCCTTGGGTGGGGCCTTGGTGGGTATCCTGCTGTTTCGCGTGCTTTGGGGCCTGATTGGCACCGACCATGCGCGATTTTCCAGCTTCGTGCGCGGGTGGCAGGCGGTATTGGGTTATGTTGCCAGTTTGCTTGGCCGTTCCTCCCGGAGCCAGGAACCGGAGTATGCGGGTCATAATGCCGCCGCTGGCTGGGCCATCCTGGCCTTACTGGGGCTGGGGCTCCTGACGGGGGTTAGCGGTTGGGTGGCCTATCAGGGTGAAGCCTGGGAGGGACTAGGAGAGGTTCATGAGTTTCTGGCCTCGGCCATGCTGGGGGTCGCCTTGTTCCATGTCGCTGGCGTCGCGGTGAGTAGCCTGACTCATGGTGAAAATCTGACCTGGGCGATGTTTAGCGGCTATAAGCTCGGCCGTCCCGACGAGGCCATTGCCAATGCCCATCCGCTCTCGGTACCCCTCCTGCTGGCCTGGGGTGCCGCTTGCGCCTGGTGGTTCACCCTTTAACCCTATAGGCCAGGAATTCCCATGCGCATCCTCCTCGTCGAAGATGATCCGCCCCTGGGCGATGGCCTCAGCATTGGCCTGCGCCAGGCAGGTCATGCGGTGGATTGGGTGCGGGACGGCGAGGCGGCGGATCTGGCCCTCAAGACCGAGGAGTTCGATCTCCTGGTGCTGGATCTGGGCCTGCCGCGCCTGGAGGGCATGGAGGTCCTGCGGCGGTTGCGGGGGCGGGGCCAGGTCCTGCCGGTGCTGATCCTGACCGCCCGCGATGCCACCCATGACAAGGTCCGGGCCCTGGATGCCGGTGCCGACGACTATCTGGTCAAACCCTTCGATCTCGACGAGGTGGCGGCCCGCGTCCGCGCCCTGGCCCGGCGCTCGGCCGGCCATGCCGACCCCCTGTTGCGCCTCGGTGACCTGGAGATCGATCCCGCGGCCCGGGTGGCGCGCCTGGCGGAGGTTCCGGTGGAGTTGTCCAGCCGGGAGTTCGCGCTCCTGCTGGCGCTGGCGGAAAACGCGGGTCGGGCCATGACCCGCGCCCAACTCGAGGGTGCCGTGTACGGCTGGCAAGACGAGCCGGGCAGCAATG
>JADZBU010000131.1 GCA_020851955.1 Chromatiaceae bacterium
CAGGTCCATGGGGCAGGCCTTGAAAAACTTCTCCAGGGCGTCCAGTCCGCCCGCGGAGGCGCCGATGCACACCACATAGCCCTCGAAGGGCGCGCCCTTGAGGGCCGTGCCCGGCGTCGCGGCCTGGTTAGCGGGGACTGGGCTCTTGATCAGCGCGTTGATGGGCATGGGAACTGATTTCCGTCAGGAGGGGGCATGGGTGGGAATGGCGGCCTGGGTCTCGGCGGCTTGGACTGAACCGCCCCAGTTCTGGTGGGCCATGAAATCCCGCAACTGGGCCAGGGCACTATCGTAATCCAGTTGGGCAATCGCCTGGGCGATCGGATCGTAGGCGGCTTGCAGGCTCGAGCCCGCCAGCAGCGACTGGATCTCGGCGCTCAGGCGTCGGGCCTTGCTCATGCGGGCCAGCAGCATGTCGGCCAGGGTCGTCAGCCGGGGCAGCAGGCTGGCGGGGTCGATCACGGGGTCGCGGCCGGCGAGGGGGGGCGGCGCCGGGCGTGGCGCCAGGACCGGGGTCCCGGGGCCGATCACCGGAATCCCGGCTCTCCCGGGGAGGGCCGGCGCCGCCGAGTAGCCCAGGCGCAGGCTGAACCAGACCCGGCTACCCACGCCCGACTCGCTTTCCACCCCCAACTCGCCGCCCATCAGTTCCACCAGCCGTTTACAGAAGCTCAGGCCCAGGCCAGTCCCGCCATGGCGACGGCTGGTGGTGACATCCACCTGATCGAAGGGGGTAAAGAGGCGTTCCCGCTGCTCCGGGGTCATGCCGATGCCGGTATCGCGCACCGTTACCTTCAGGAGAAGGGTTTGATCCCGGGACTCGGCGCCCTCGATCTCGACCTTGACGGCGCCCCGGTCGGTGAACTTGAGGGCGTTGTCCACCAGGCTGTTGATGACCTGGCGCAGACGCAGCGGATCCCCGTACAGAATGGCCGGCACGCTGGGCGCCAGGGAGCAGTCGAGGGCCAGATGCTTTTCCTCGGCCTTGGGCCGGAAGAGGGCGCAGGTCGCGCTCAGCAGGTCCGCGCTGTGCAGCGAGGTCGCCTGGACGCGCAGGTGGCCGGCCTCCAGGGCGGAGTAGTCGAGAATCACGGTGAGGAGGTTGAGCAGGCTGTTGGCGGCGCTGTTGATCTTGTCCAGGGTCGCCTGCTGGCGGGGCGGGTGGTCGCTGGCGAGGAGCACCTCCGTCAACCCGATGATGGCGTTCATGGGGGTGCGGATCTCGTGACTCATGTTGGCGAGGAAGGCGCTCTTGGCTTGATTGGCGGCCTCCGCCGCCTGCTTCGCCAGCTCCAGCCGCTCCGCCTGGACGTGCTGCTCCGTCACGTCCTGATGGGTGCCGTACATCCAGAGGGGTTGACCCTCCGGGCTCCAGGTCGCCACCTTGCCCCGATCCAGCACCCAGATCCAGTGCCCCTCGCGATGGCGCATCCGCGCCTCGCATTCATAGTAGGGGGTCTCGCCGGCGAAATGCCGCTCCAGCCGTTCGCCGGCGAGCTTGTAATCATCGGGATGGGAGAGGCGCGCCCAGGTCTCGATGTTCAGTGGTTGGAGGTCATCCAGCCGATAGCCGATGATCTCGGCCCAGCGCTCGTTGAAGATGACCTCCCCGGTCTGGACATTCCATTCCCAGGTCCCGACGTGGGTGCCCGCCAGGATGTTCTCCAGGCGCAGCCGCTGGTGCTGGATATTCGCCATCAAGTCACCCGCCAGCTTGCGGGCGTCGGTCTCGACCCGGTGGCGTTGCCGGGCCAGGGAGGCGATGACCCAAAAGAGGGCCAGGGCCGTCACGCTACCCGTGCCCGCCACCAGATAGGGCAGGAGAGCCTCCTGGAGCGACAGATAACCCGGGGGGGCCGTCACGGCCAGGGTCCAGGTGCGATGAGGCATGGCGATGGGGATGAGGGTGGCGAACCGCGGGTCGGCGTCCCCCGCCGCCCGCTCCGCCGGCGCCCGGTAGGCGGCGCTGTCGAAGAGGAGGGCGTCCGGAGCGGGGTCGCCGTCATAAAGCGCGAAGCCGATCCCCATGGGGTCGGCCGGGAGGATGCCGCGCATCAGGTCATGCATGCGAAAGGGGGCGTAGACGAAGCCCCGGATGGCCAGGCGCCGCTCTTCGGCGGTGGCGGTGGGCAGATCCCGTCGATAGAGGGGCACATACATGAGAAAGCCGGGCTGCACCGCCTGGTCGGTCTCCTGGACCAGGGTCACCTTGCCGCTGAGGGCGGGTTCGCCGCTTTCCAGCGCCTGGGTCATGGCCGCCCGGCGCACGGGCTCGGAGAACATGTCATAGCCTAAGGCGCGCTGGTTGCGCCAGTCAAAGGGCTCCAGAAAGACGATGGCGCTGGTGGGGTCCCGGACGCCCGGGGGGCGGATGGCGTAGTCCGGAAAGCCCTCGGCGCGGACCCGGGCCTCATGGTCCGCGACCTCGGCGGCGGGCATGAGGAGGGTGAAGCCCAGCCCCTGGATACCGGGGAAGATCTGGTGCAGCCGCAGACTCGCCACGTAGCGGCGCCATTCCTCCCGCGTGACCTCGGAGGAGGCCTCGAAAAAGCCCACCCCGCCGCGCAGGATCGTCTCGTATTCCAGCAGGCGGCGCTGGATCGCCTGGGACAACTCCGCCGACTGAAAGCCAAAGCGTTCCTGGGCCTTGACCGTGACCGCCCGGTCCGTCAGAAACCAGGCCAGGGCGGTCACCATCAGCCCCAGCATCAGCATGACCCAGGCCGTGGCCTGGTGCCGATAAAGCGCGGCGATCCGGGCGTAATAGGGCATTCAGATGGCAGCCTGCACGGTGGCCTCGGCCCCGGCGGCGGGCGCCGCGTCCGGATCGGCGAAATAGGGGAAGAATTCGCGATCGGCCCGGAGCATGTGCCGGGCCACCACGTCATGGGCCAGAAACTGGAAGAGCTCGCCAACGCCGAGGGTACCCGCATGAAAGTGGCCGACCAGGACCCCGGCCTTCTCCACCAGTTGCCGATGGATGGCGGCATGGTCGGCGAAGCCCGGATAGCCCGCCGCCGCGAGGAGGGCCTCTTCATCCTTGAAATGCTGGACCACGTCCTGGATCAGGGTATCGACCAGGCTGGCGACCTCGTCGGCGGGCCGGGCGGAGAGGACAGCGGTCAGCAGGCCGTTGGCGTCGGCGAAGAGGCCGCGATGCTGACGGTCGATCAGGGGCTGGCCGCTCTCATAGGCGGGGTGCCAGACGAGCTGCACGAAGCCGGCCCCGACGTTTTCGCCCAGCCCGGCGCGCTCGGGTCGCTCCGGCGCCACCTGGACCTGGTTGCGGCCCTGGGTCTTGGCGCGATAGAGGGCGGCATCGGCCCGCTTGAACCAGCTTTCCCAGTCTTCCCCGGGCAGGCACTCGGCCACGCCCAGGCTCACCGTCAGGTGTTGGACGGTCGGAAAGACCGTCCGGGCGATGGACGCGCGCAGCCGCTCCGCCATCAGGGTCGCGGCGGGCAGGGTGGCGTTGGCGGTCAGGATGACAAACTCCTCCCCGCCCCAGCGCGCCAGCGCATCCGTGACCCGCAGGGACGATTGCACCAGCGCCGCCAGCGCCGCCAGCACCTGGTCGCCGGTCATATGACCATGAGTGTCATTGATTTTTTTGAAGAAATCGATGTCGAGAATGATGAGGCTCAGGGGATGGTCATAGCGCTTCAGGCGCTCCATCTCATTGGCCACGGCGTCCGCGAGGCGACGCCGGTTCCAGGCGCCGGTCAGCTTGTCGGTACTGGCCAGGTCCTCCAGCGCGTCATAGGCCTTTTGCAGGGCCTGATGGGTGTTGCGCAACCGCCGGAGGGCGTGCTGAATGGCCATGTGGGTCTTGAGGCGTGCCCGCAGCACTGCCGCCGAATAGGGCTTGGTCACGAAATCCACGGCGCCGGCCTCCAGGCTCTTGGCCTCGAGGAGGGGATCCTGATTGGCGGTGATGAAGATGACCGGCAGGTTCGTGGTGACCGGGTCGGCCTTGAGGCGCCGACAGACCTCCAGGCCATCCAGATCCGGCAACTGGTAGTCGAGCAGCAGCAGGTCCACCCCCTCGCGGGCCAGTTTCAGGGCCTCCTGGCCCCGGGTGCAGAAGATGACGGTAAAGTCCCGGGGGTCCAGGATCTCCCCCAGCAGGGTCAGGCTGGTCGGGTCGTCGTCCACCACCAGGATGCGGGGGGGCGCGCGGTCGCCGGCTTCGGCCAGGGGGCCGTCGGGGCTCAAGTCCTTGTCAGTCATGATGGCAGTGTCTCCCGTAACAGAGTCAGGGTCTCCAGGGCGCGAGCATAATCAAATTGGCCGATGCGTTCGAGCAGGACATCCCGGAGCCCGGTGGCCTCGGGGGTGTCCCACTCGCCGCCCAGGCGTTGCAAGAGAGCCCCGGGCACCTTGCGGTGCTTGCGCAGCCAGGCCTCGACCGCGGCCAGGTCCTGGCGGCGGGTGTCCGGGCCAGCGGGGCTGGCCGCGGGCGGGTCCGGGGGGCTGGCGATCTCCGGGAGCTGGGCGATGGCCGCCAGCACCCGGCCCAGCCCCGCCTGGAACTCGGCGTCCGGGCCCGTCTCACCCCGGGCGAGCGCTTCCTCGAACCGCAGGGCCAGGGGATGCAGGCCCCCGGCCCCGACCGTGGTCGTCAGCCCCTTGATGGTGTGGACGAGCCGCTTGGCCAGCTCCCACTCTTCTTGCCCCAGGGCCTGGGCCAGTTGCGCGGGCGCTCCGACAAAGCCCTGGTAAAAACTGACCAGGACCCGGCGCAGCATGCCCCAGTCGCCGCCCAGCATCTGGACGGCATGGTCGAGGTCCAGGCCGGGTAGGCTGAAGGCCTCGGCCTGGGTCTGGATTTGGGCCTCCGCCTGGCCGGCGTCCGGCGCCAGGGGGGCGGCTCTCAGCGGCAGCCGCACCCACTGGACCAGGGTCCGCGCCAATTGCAGGGGATCGATGGGCTTGGCGACATGGGCGCGCATGCCGGCGGCCTCGCTGGCGTCCCGGTCCTGGGGCATCACCGCCGCCGACAGGGCGATGATGGGTGGGCCCTCGGCCGGGCCCTGGGCGCGAATGGCCCGGGTCGCGGCATAGCCATCCATCCCGGGCATCTGCAGATCCATGAGGATGGCATCGTAGCAATCGCGGGCCGCCATCTCCACCGCCGCCTGGCCGCTGGCGGCGGTCTCGGCCACCAGACCCAGCCGGGCGAGATAGTCGCCGATGACCAGCAGGTTGGTGGCGTTGTCATCCACGACCAGCACCCGGGCGCCGCGAATGGGCCAGGTGACGCGGGCGATGCGATCCAGGTCCTGGCCTGGGGCCAGGTCCGCGGACACGGCCGGGTCGGCGGCGCCGGGGTCACCGGCCGCGCCCGCCGCCGCGGCGCCGAGCCCCAGGCGCGCGGTGAACCAGAAGGTACTGCCGCCCCCGGCCTGGCTGACGACGCCGATCTCGCCGCCCATGAGTTCCACCAGCCGCTTGCTGATGCTGAGTCCCAGCCCGGTGCCCCCGTAACGGCGCGTGGTGGAGTTGTCCGCCTGCTGGAAGGGCGCGAACAGATGCTCGGCCTCCTCCGGCGTCAGGCCAACGCCGCTGTCCTGGACCGATATCTTGAGTAGCAGGGTTTCCCCGCTTTGCTCCAGGCGCTCGACCTTGACCGCGATCGTCCCGTGTTGGGTGAATTTGAGGGCATTGCCCACCAGGTTGTTGAGAACCTGCCGCAGGCGCAGGGGATCGCCCACCAGCCAGTCCGGCACCTCCGGCGCCGTGGTGAAGCTCAGGGTCAGGTGCTTTTCCTCCGCCTGCAGGGCGAAGAGCGCCCGGGTACCGGCCAGGACCTCCGCCAGGGACAGGGGCACCGCTTCCAGGGTCAGGTGGCCGGCCTCGATCTTGGAGTAGTCGAGGATGTCGTTGAGAATGTTGAGCAGGGCCGTCGCCGACCGGTAAATCCGCTCCAGATAGTCCCGCGGCCGTCCCGCCAGGTCCGATTCCAGCAGCAACTGTGACAGCCCGATGATGGCGCTCATGGGGGTGCGGATCTCGTGGCTCATGTTGGCGAGAAACTCGCTCTTGGCCCGGTTGGCGGCCACGAGTTGAGTGGTGCGCTCCGCCACCTTGGACTCCAGGTCGGTATTGAGGTCCCGCAGCCGCTCCTCCAGAGCCCGGCGGGCGCTGATGTCGGTGTTGGTGCCGATGATGCGGCGCGCCGGGCCCGGGGTCCCGCCCCCCACGGTCATGCCGCGGGACTCGATCCAGAGGTAGCGGCCATCCCGGTGACGCAGCCGAAATTCGGCGCCGTAGAGAGGGGTCTCCCCGCGGGCATGACGCTCCAGGGCGTCCCGAACGGCGTCCCGGTCCTCGGGGTGGATGCGGTCGAACCAGACCTCGACCGGGTCGGTCCGCTCCTGGTTGTCATAGCCGAGCAGGCGTTGGTTGCCGGGGGAGGAGTAGAGGCTGCCCTGGGCCAGGTCCCAGTCCCAGACGCCCTGGGCGCTGCCTTCCAGGGCGAAATTCCAGCGCGCCTCCGCCTCCTCCAGGCGCTGCGTGGCGCGAAACAGGCCCCGGGACGCCAGGCCGACGATGAGCAGCATGAGGCTGCCGAGCCCGATCAGGAGGGCGGCATTCTTGCGCCAATGGACCAGAAAGTCGCTGGTGGCATGGCCGACGATCATTATGAAGGGGTGGTCATCGACCTGGCGATAGGAGTAGGTGCGCCGGACCTGGTCGAGCGGGCTGGTGGTGGCGTAGGTGGCGCCCTGGGGATGGGTCTTGATCAGGGCCTGCAATTCTTGGGACACCAGGCGGTTGCCAACCCCCTTGTTGGCGCCTTCCACGGGCGGGTAGCGGGTGACCTGGAGCAGATCGGCTGTGCGCAGGGCGGCCGTGCCTCCGCGCCCCAGGTCCAGCTGGGAGAGAATCGCCTCGAAGGCCTCGATGGGTAGGGAGCCCAGCACTACGCCCGCGAAGCGGCCATCCGGATGCTCGAGGCGCCGGGCCAGGAGCAGGGACCAGCGTTGGGTGACGAGCCCCAGGACGGGCCCCTCGAAAATCAGGCCGGCGGCGGGATCGTCCCGGGCGCGGGCAAAATAGGCGCGATTGGCCGCGTTCACGGGATTCCAGTCGCCGGTCCCGTAGCGCATCTCTCCCGTCTCGTCCATGACGGCCAGGATCGACAACTGCGGCAGGAGGGATTTACGCTTCTCCAGATAGTCGTTGAAGCGGGGCGGGTCGGTCCCCTCGTGTTCCCGGGCATCCAGGTAATAAAAGGCCGCGGCCCGCAGCAGGTGGTCCGTGCGGTCGAGCAGGTGGGCGACCTCCTTGCCCAGCAGGAGGGCGAGGTTCTGGGTGGTCACGACGGCCCGCTCCCTGTCCCGCTCCGATTCCTGCCAGAAGGCCAGCAGGGTCAGGACCAGGATGAGGACCGAAATCAGGACCGCCCAGGCGACATAGGGCCAGCCGCCGCGGCTGGCCCCAGGGCGCGCGGCCTGGCCGGGGGGCGCGCCCTGGCCGGGAGGCGTGGCCTGGCCAGGGGGCGTGGCTTGGCCGAGGGGCGTGGCCTGGCCGGGGGGCGTGGCCTGGCCGGGAGGCGCGGCCTGGCCGTGGGGCGTGGCTTGGCCGGGGGGCGGGGCCTGGCCGTGGGGCGTGGCTTGGCAGGGGGGCGGGGCCGTGATCGCCTTCATGTCCGGCCGGCCCCGGGGCGGGGGCCAAGGTTGGGCGACAGGGCGGCGGGAAACGCTTCGGACCCTACCCTGATTCGGGATTGGCTGGGGCTGAAGCGGGTGGGCGACAGGGCGGCGGCTAGCCCTGCGGACCCCCCGGCACCACGGGTTGGCTTCGCTGGCTCAAACATTCTCTTGCTCCCTCCCCCCTCGCGGGGGAGGGCTGGGGAGAGGGGGCCGCGGGCGTGTCGGCTCCGGGTGATCATATAGAGGCATCCGGCGTCTCCCTAAACTCGGACCAAAGGCTCGAGAAAGGCCTGCTGGAATTCCTCCGCCGGCACCGGCCGCCCCAGCAGAAAGCCCTGACAGCCATGGCAGCCCTGGCGGGCGAGGAAGTCCAGTTGGGCCTGGGTCTCCACCCCCTCGGCGATGACCTTGAGGTTGAGGTTGCGGGCCATGGCGATGATGGTGGCGGCGATCTCCATGTCATTGCGATCCTCCGGAATGTCCCGCACGAAGCCGCGATCGATCTTGAGTTCGTCGATGGGGAGGTACTTGAGGCGGGCGAGGGAGGAATAGCCGGTGCCGAAATCGTCGATGGACAGCCCCAGGCCCAGGGCCTTGAGGGCGCGCAGCAGGGTCGGCGCCTGCTCGCCCTGGCCCATGATCATGCTCTCGGTCAGCTCGAACTTGAGCCGCTCCGGGGCCAGGCCCGTCTCGGCGAGGATAGCGGCCACCCGCGCCACCAGATCGGGCTGGCGCAACTGGCGGGCGGACAGGTTGACCCCCAGAGTGAGGGGGGGCAGACCGGCGGCCACCCAGGCCTGGCCCTGGGCGCAGGCGGTGCGCAGGGCCCAGTCCCCCAGGGGCACGATGAGCCCCGTCTCTTCCGCGAGGGGGATAAAGTCATTGGGCGGGATAAGGCCGTCCGTCGGGGATTGCCAGCGCAGCAGGGCCTCGCAGCCGATGAGCCCCCCGCCCAGGGTCTCGAACTGGGGCTGGTAATAGAGGACGAATTCCTCCTTGGCGAGGGCGCGGTGCAGGCGGCCCTCCAGGCCCAGGCGTTCCCGGGCGGTCTGGGTCTGGGAGGCGGCGTGGAAGCGGTAGGTGCCGCCGCCCTCGGACTTGGCCTGATAGAGGGCCACCTCGGCATGTTTGACCAGGTCCGTCGCCGAGGGGCCATCGTCCGGGTAGAGGCTGATACCGATGCTGGCCCCCATGTAGATGTCGGGCTCGCCGGGCAGGTGAAAGGGCTGCTCCAGCAGGCCCAGCAGGGCCTGGGCGACCCCGGCCGCGTCCTCGGGTTTGGCCGGGTGCTCCATCAGCAGCA
>JADZBU010000132.1 GCA_020851955.1 Chromatiaceae bacterium
GCCATGATGGTGGTCGAGATCACCGCCGGCTGGTGGTACAACTCCATGGCCCTGCTGGCGGACGGCTGGCACATGAGCTCTCACGCGGTGGCCATCGGCCTGTCGGCGATGGCTTACGCCTCGGCGCGGCGCTACGCCCGGGACCCGCGGTTTGCCTTCGGCACCTGGAAGATCGAGGTGCTGGGGGGCTTCGCCAGCGCCATCTTCCTCCTGGGCGTGGCCCTCATGATGGTGGTGGGCTCCGTCGAGCGCATCCTGTCGCCCCAGCCGATCCAGTACCAGGAAGCCATCGTCATCGCCGTGCTGGGCTTGCTGGTCAACCTGGTGTCCGCGCTCATCCTGGGCAAGGCCCATCACCATGATCACGGCCATCATCATGATCATCACGATCATCATGAGGCTCACGAGCACCACCCTCATCACCCCCACGACCCGGGGCAAAATCCCGATCTGAACCTCAAGTCGGCCTATCTGCACGTCATCGCCGACGCGGCCACTTCCATCCTGGCCATCGTCGCCCTGATGGGCGGCTGGATTTACGGCTGGATGTGGCTCGACCCGGCCATGGGCATCCTGGGCGCCATCCTGGTGGCGATCTGGGCCAAGGGGCTGATTATCGAGACCAGCAAGGTGCTCCTGGATCGGGAGATGGATCACCCGGTGGTCGCCGAGATCCGCGAGGTGGTGGAATCCGGTCCCGACGCCGGCGAGACGCGCATCACCGACCTGCATGTCTGGCGGGTGGGCAAGAATGTCTATGCCTGCGCCCTCACGGTCGTCACCCACGACCTCGCCCTGACCCCGGACGCGATTCGCCAGCGCCTGGCGGTCCACGAGGAGATCGTCCACTCCACCATCGAGATCCAGGTGTGCCCGGACGTCATGCCCCAACCCGGTGGCGCGCCGGCCTGAAGGCCTGCCCTGTTTTCCCGCCGCCCCTCTTCTAGCAGCCTAATTCCGAGATCAATGACATGTCCGCCCTAGAGACCCTCACCGCCATTTTTTCCACCTTCGGCCTCATCTTCCTGGCCGAGATCGGGGACAAGAGCCAACTGGTCTGCATGACCCTGGCCGCCCGCCATCGCCACCTGCCGGTACTGCTCGGCGCTGTCGCCGCCTTCCTCATCCTTAATACCCTGGCGGTCGTCTTTGGCGCCGGTCTGGCGCAGTGGATACCGGAAAAGTTTCTGGCGGGGGCCGTGGCCCTGCTCTTCGGGGCCTTTGGCATCAAGTCCCTGCTGACCAAGGAGGAGGTGGGGGAGGATGGCGAGGTCGAGGAAAAGCCCGGCCATGGCATCTTTGCCACCACCTTCCTCATGCTCTTGCTGGCGGAGATGGGCGACAAGACCCAAATCGCCATTGCCGGCCTGGCCAGCACCCTGCCCGCCCTGGCGGTCTGGATCGGCGCCACCCTGGCCCTCATCACCACCTCGGCTCTGGGGGTCTGGCTGGGGGTCACCCTCCTCAGACGCATCCCCATCCATCGGCTCCACCAGGTCAGCGGGGTCTTTTTCCTGGTGCTGGCGGCCTTCGCGGCGACGCGGATCTTCTGAGGGGGGCCTGGATCAGGTGCTCGCCCCGCCCGTTTCCTGGGCGGGGCGAGCCTCGCGGGCCTTCTTGATCAGCCAATCGGTGATATCGAGCCGACCCTCGTGACCACGGCCGGCATCGCCGATGACCCGATAACGCCCATCGACGATGATGCTCGGCACCGCGTTGATCTGGAATCGTTTGGCGCTGGCCTGGGCCTGGCGCAACTTGGTGCCCACGGCGACACTGTTGAACTGCTTTTGAAAGGCCTCCGGGTTGAGCCCCTGCTTGGCCACCCAGTCCAGGACCGCCCTTTCGGTGTAGAGATTCAGCCGCTGCTCGCCGATAGCATGGAAAACCGCCTGATCCAGACGCTCCAGGGCCCCTTCCAGTTCCAGGGTAAAGTAGAGTCGCGCCAGGATGGTCCAGGCCGCGCGCCCAAAGGTGACGGGCAGACGCTGAAACTCGACGTCGGCGGGTAGTTCCTTGGCCCAGGCCGTAATAAGAGGATTCAGGTCCGCGCAATGCGGGCAGCCGTAGGAGAAGAACTCGCTGACCCTGACCGCCTGTCCCGGCGCGGTCGGCTCGGGGTCCGGCAGGGCCTCCCAGTCGCGGCCTTCCACCCAATCTTCATCCCAGGGCCAGGCCCAGGCCTGGGGCAAGACGGCCAGGCCCAGCGAGGCGACTAAACCAGCATGAAAATCGCGACGGGTCATGGCCATGGCGTACCTCGGTGGCGGAAATGGGTCTAGCGAGCCGGCGGTTCGGTGGAGGGAGCATCGCCGTCGCACGCGCTGGCTGGTGGTGACCGGCCTTCCAGAGCCGGCGCCGCGCCGGGGGAACCATGCCACAGGGACCAGAGGCTGGCGAGCAGCACCAGGATAAAGCACAGCAGCGCCCACTGGACCAGGGAGAGGCCAAAAACCACCAGGGCCTTATCCTCGCAGAAGCCGGTCGCCAGAAACAAATCGGGTTGTAGCTGACCCAGCCACTCCACCAGCCGCTCGATGGGGCTGAGTTCGCTGCCGAGACAGGCAACCGCGCCCGGGGGCTGCTCCTGCAGCCAGGTCTGATAGGCCGCCGTGACCGTGCCACCCGCCGCCGCGAGAGTGACCAGACCGCC
>JADZBU010000133.1 GCA_020851955.1 Chromatiaceae bacterium
CTTGTTGGCGGTGCGATGGCACTCGACACAGTTTCTGAAGTCGCGAATCCCCTCCTCGATGTGCTCGCGCCGAATCTTTTCGGGGTTATGCTCATGGCAGCCGTAACAGCTATAGCGACTGTAATCATTGCGCTCATGGCAAGTGGCGCAGGGGGCCTGATGGTCGCGGTCGAGCAGGAAATACTGATCGTGGTCGTAGGTCGCGGGAGTCCACTGATCCTGGCTATGGCACTGGGCGCAGTTGCCGGTGATGTCCCGATGGATCGAGTCCGTGGGTGCGCGGTGGCAGGTCTGACACTCATTACGCGCGGCGACCCGCAGCAAGTCATGCTTGAATCTTCCCGCGTGGCGATAGCGCTTCACCCCGGCGTGATCGCTATGGCAGGCCATGCAGTCATCCTTGATGAGTTGCTGGTGGAAAGGTGTCGAGGTCAAGGGTTTGGCGATGGGTAGCGCCGCCGTGGTCAGCCGGCCAATTTCCGCTGGCTTGTGACAGGTCACGCAGCGCTCGGCCGTGGCCCCCAAGAAGGGCGCATGGCAGGCAAAGCAGTCCTCCTCCAGATCCTGGTGGCCGACGATCAGCTTGCCGGGTCCTACCATCAGGTTTGGATAGGTGAAGGTGAGGATCGTCAGCGCGATCAGGTTGGCGGCCAATACGAATTTGACGGCGCGGTTCATAGCCAACCCCAGAACAGAAAGATGCTGAATATGTGACCCAGGGACAGGATCGCGAATACCGAAAAGATCGGGATGTGGACCTTCCGCCATTGGGTCATGGTATTCAGCGTCACGGCATCCCAGAAGACCGCCTGCTCCACCTCGGGACGGGAGAGCCCCCGTAACTGGTATTGCTCGCGCTGCTCCTGGACATGCTGGCGGGAGCGGCCAAGCAGCAGCTTGCCGACCATGCCGCTGATCACATTGATGCCCATGGCCACGGTCGCCAACCAGGGCAGCAGGGCATTGAAATGAATACCGGCATGGATCAGCACCAGCAGGGTCCCGAGCCAACTGGCGACTTCGTGCAGGCGTAACAGAGATTTCGGGTTACCCGTCGCGATGACCTTGCGTTTGCGCAACGAATAGACCAGGGAGGCGATGATCAGGAGGGTGCCGGGAATGCCCAGATAACGACCGACCCAGACGAGGTCCAGGCGATGC
Organism: Chromatiaceae bacterium; assembly: GCA_020851955.1. Classification (GTDB taxonomy): domain Bacteria; phylum Pseudomonadota; class Gammaproteobacteria; order Chromatiales; family Chromatiaceae; genus M0108. Next base: position 1,162 of record JADZBU010000133.1, read on the forward strand.
AGCAGATAATCGCCGGCCAGGGTACCCGCCGCCAGCAGGGCGACGAGCAGGGTAAAGGGCAGGATGTGCTGGCTCCACAAGGACCGCGGGGACATGATCATTTATGCCTCCAGCGTGACGCTGGTCTTGGGTGTGCAGACACACATCAGGCAGGTGCCTGGTTCGGGATCGAAGTCGGGAGCCTGGCGATAGGACACGGCCCCGGATGCGATCCGGGTCTGGCAACTGCCGCAGCCGCCGGCCCGGCAGCCGGAATTGATTGAAATACCATTGGCTTCGGCAAATTCCAGCAAGTTGGCAGTGCCGGATTGCCAGGCCAGTTGTCGGCCGGACTTGGCAAAGTTCACCAGGATGCCGCTTGCGGTTTCCTGAGCCAGGGTTTCTGCTCCCGATAGGGCATCCGGTTGTTGGCGCTTGATCGAGGCCGGGCCAAAGGCCTCGAAGTGAATATGCGCGGCAGGTACGCCCCAATCCTCCAGGGCGGGAATCAGGGTCTCCATCAGGGGCGTGGGGCCGCAAACGTAAAAGTGATAGGGCCTGAGTCGTAATTCCTGGCGGAAGAGGGGGATGTCCATGCGCCCCTGGTGCTGGTAATCGCGACTAAGTTGATCATCGGGTAGCGGCTGGCTGAAGCAGAGGCGCAGATGGAAGTTGGGATGGGCGGTTGCCAGGGCCTCCAGGTGGGCCTTCATGATCAGCTCGCGGCTATTGCGCACACCATAAAAGAGCCAGATCTCGCGTCCCGGTTGCTCGGCGAGGCTCCAGTTGAGCATGCTGAGCAGGGGGGTGATGCCGATGCCGCCAGCGACCAGAACCACGGGGGCATCGCTGCGATCGAGGTAGAAGTGGCCGGCCGGCGCCCGTACCTGCAACAAATCGCCCACCTCGATGTGATCATGAAGGTAAGTCGAGGAGCGACCGGGAGGCCATGAGCTCGCCGGCGGCGCGGGGACGCGCTTAATGGAGATCCGGTAGTAATCCGGGGTGGGTGCGTCCGACAGGGAGTAACAACGCACGATCGGTTCCAGGCCCCCGGTGGCGGCGGGAACTTCCAGGCGGAAGGTCAGGAATTGACCCGGTTTGAAGCTGGGCAGAGGCTGCCCGTCCTCGGGTTCGAGATAAAAGGAACGAATCGACTCTGCTTGATCCTCGATGACCTTGCGCACTACCCGAAAGGGCCGAAAGCCAACCCAGGATTCATGGCCAGGTTGCTGGACCACCAGGGGCCCGTTCCAGGCGGTGGCGCCGTCGGCGGCCACCAACCCGGATTTCAGGGCACTGAACTCTCGCCAGTGCCGCCAAAATGCCACGCCGAGAAAGGTCCCTAATTGCAGGGTGATGCCGAACACAATCCAGAGCAGGAGACGGAGTGAAGTCATGGCCAGTTTCGCGACAATCAGCTTGCGGTGAGGAGAAAGAGACGCAGCTCGGCGTCTTACCGAGTCCTGGATTGTGCGCGGCTATCCTTAAGGCCTGCTTAAGCCTGGGATGATCGGTAGCGATGGAAGTATCCCGGGGACCGACGACCGACGACCGACGGCGGGGCGGTTCGGCGGTTAGGGTCTGGTCGCAATGCCTGGTGATGATCGGGTTATGGCGTGAGACCGAGTGTGAGCCAGGCCGCAAGCCCGCCACCCGCCCGCGGCTGAAGTTGGATCCGCCAACCATTGGCCTCCGTCAATTGCCGCACGATGGCCAGTCCCAGCCCGGCCCCGCCGTTGACGGGGCTGCGCGAGGCGTCGCCGCGGTGGAAGGGTTGGAACATGGCCTCGATCTGGTCAGACGGAATGCCGGGGCCTCGGTCGAGTACGCCGATACGCACGGCGGTTTGCGTGGCTTCCAGCAGCAATTCGATGGGCTGGCCACCGCCGTAGCGAAGGGCGTTGTCCAGCAGATTTTCCAGTACGCGGCGCAGGGCCAGGGGCGGTAAGTGCAGCAACAGGGGTTCGGGAGGCGGGGCGAAGCGCACCCTGCCGGCGGGATAATCCTTCGCTAGTTGGGCAAGCCAATCACCCAGTTCGAAATCCTCCCCCGCCTCGCGCTCCAGGCCCCGCGCCAGGTCCAGCACCTTGCCGATGAGTTGGTCCATCTCCCCGATGTCCTGTTCCAGGCGGGCAATCAGCCTGGGCGAGGGCTGTTCCGCCAGCAGGGCCAGGGCCAGACGCATGCGCGCCAGGGGGGTGCGCAGGTCATGGGAGACGCCGGCCATGAGGGTGGTGCGAACCGCGAGGAGTTCCCGCACCTGCCGCGCCATCCGGTTGAAGTGGGCCGCGAGCGCGGCCAGTTCGCGTGGCCCCGTCTCGGGCAGCGGGTCCGGAATTTCACCGCGTCCGATAGCGGAGGTCGCCTTTTCCAGGCGAGCCAGGGGGCCGGAGATACGCCGTGCCAGCCAGGTCGCGGTAAGAAGGGCCAGCAGCAGACCCGCCCCCAGGGTGATGAGCAGGGTCCGCAGGGGTTGAGTCCCGACCCGCCGCGCGGGGAAGCCGACGGCGATGCTGCCCTCGCCCGAGGGCAGGGTCGCCCATAACCAGGCCTCGCCATCCCGGGTCTCCTGGGCCAGGTGTTGCTGGTGTCCGGTCTTATGGGCCAGTGCGGTCTCCAGGGCATGGACATAGAAGCCATGCCACTCATCGGCGCCAGGGGTGGGCGCCTGCGCGGTAGGGCCTGGGTCACGCAGGGAGAGCCAATGGGCGCGAGCAAGTTCCTCCTCGAAATCCGCCCGGGTGGCCGGCGGTAATTCGCTCCAGGTCTGGGCCGAGAGCAGCATGAGGCCCGCCAGATCGTCGGCGGAACGTCGGGCCATGGGCGCCATCAGCAAGCTGCCCCCGGCGATGGCCACCGTTACGAGAAAGACGCTGAAGACCAGGGCCAGCAGCCGGGCGTTGTGGCGGGCCAGGCTCGGCTTGGGCGTGACGCCCAGGGTCATGCCTGTTCGCCGCGGGGATTGAAGAGGTAGCCCTGGCCACGGACGGTGCGGATGTAGGCGGGGGTGCCGGGATTGGCCTCGATCTTGCGCCGCAGGCGGGTGACGCGGATATCGATACTGCGGTCGAAGGGGTCGCGGTCGAAGCCCTTGAGCAGGTCAACCAGGTGGTCGCGGGAGAGGACACGATTGGGACGTTCCACCAGCAGGCACAGCAGATCGAATTCCGCCCCGGTCAGGTGCTCTTCCTTGCCGTTGCGCAAGAGGCGGTGCGCCGCTAAATCGAGGACGAAGGGACCAAACTGGCGTTGCTCGGCGGGGCCGGGGGACGGGGTGCCGGCGGTGGGGCTTGGGTCGGACCGGGCGCGGCGCACCAGGGCGTGGAGCCGAGCCAGCAACTCGCGGGGACTGAAGGGCTTGGCCAGGTAATCGTCGGCACCAACTTCAAGACCGACGACACGGTCGATTTCCTCGCCCCGTGCCGACAACATCAGGATGGGCACCCGCGAGTGCGTGCGCAATTCCCGCATCAGGCTCAAGCCGTCTTCGCCCGGGAGCATGAGGTCGAGTACGATGGCGTCGGGCATGACCTGGGCGCAAGCGCGCCGCATGGCCACCCCATCGCTAACGGTTTCCACGATCAGTCCATTGAGGGTAAGGTATTCGGCAAGCAGATCCCGGAGGGCGGGATCATCGTCGACGACCAGGATGCGGTCCGCATTGAGGCTATTCATTTTTTGAGTATATCGCGCGCCTCTCCTCCTTCACAGGGGCGGAAAGATACGGATACAAACGGATACGTTCCGATGCCAAGGGGACATGGGCTTGATACCCGGATCTGAAAAAATATATTCACCGACAAACGCATAGGCATGGGTGCCGTGTCCCTGGGCTGCCGTTTTCCAACTTTCTTCTTGCTGGCGACCCTGGCGGCACCCGGCTGGGCGCAGCCGGCGGCGGGTGCCCCAGGAGTGCCCGACGCGGCGATCCGGCCGCTGAACCTCTCGATCCCTCGCTATGCCCTGGGGTCTTCCGCCTTAGGGTCCACGCCAGCGGGCACCCCGGACCCGCAAGGGGATCTCGCGGATTTGCCTGACTTGGGCACCCGTTCTGGTGGCCCTGGGTCGGGTCGGTCTGGCAGGTTGCCTTACGGGAGCGGTTACGAAGCGCGCCAACGTCAACAATCAGGCGGCGAGGGCGGTGGCTTTGGCGGTGGCCAGGGGAGTGGGAAGGGGGCTGGCGGCGGCGCGGCTGGTCACGGCAGTGGTGGCGGGCAGGGCATGGGGGGGCGTCGGTAGGCATTCCCACCTCCGAACGCCGTCCTCGCCGTTTCAGGCAATACCCCTCACCAGCCTGGGGGGCCGTATCCGCCCCCATAGCCCGGCCGGGTGCCACCGCGCATCATTTGCGCGTGCAGAGCGCGCTGTTGGGGCGTCAGGATCGCATCCACTTGCGCCCTCGTGGGATACCGCGTGGCTTGGCGGTTGTTCTGCTGTCCCTCCAGGATGTCCCTGACCTGGTCCTGCTGCTGGGGACTCAACCCCAGCATTTGGGTCATGCGCTGGACTCGAAAATCGATCCCGGCCGGTCCTCCGCCACCGCCGGGACCGCGACCGCCGCCGCCCATGCAGGGCGCGCCTGACATCATGCCGCGGCCGCCAGGTCCCGGTCCGGGGCCATAGCCGCCCAGGGGTTGCGCCACGGCCGTGGTCGTGATCGCCATCAGGATGATGGCGCTGGCAAGCGTTGATATTTTCATGATCCTGCTCCGTTGGTTAGATCAATGGCCTCCTTGCTCCGAGCCGGCGGGTCGGGTTTGGGTTGGTTGCCCCGACCCCGGCAGGGAGCCTGGTGCCTTACCGTCGGGAATAAGGATGTGCCATGACCGAGGGTCTTTTGTGCAGTAACTTTGGAAAATCGGTGCATCCTTGATACCCCTTCTCGGGAGAGGCTGGCGGTGACGGCGTTTCGCGTCCGAGGGGGGGGAACCTGGATCCGAACGAGAAGAGTCGAGGTCGAAGGGGAGGGAGAGGCGGATAGCGGCGGGGACTGACCGGGGAGAAGCGGGTTCAGGGATAGCGCTTAACGGTTACGGCTTGAAGGGGTGAAGAGGCGCGGGGCCGCCACTGGGACGGGAAGGCGCCTCTCACGCGACCCAAGCGGTTACTTGCCGCGTTCCATGGGGCTGTCGATGATGGCGTCCACGGTTTCCTGGTC
>JADZBU010000134.1 GCA_020851955.1 Chromatiaceae bacterium
GAAAGCCCCGGCGGCGAAGATGATCCCGCCCACTGCGAAAGCCCCCGCGGCAAAAGTAGTCACGCCGACAGCGAAAGCCCCTCCGGCTAAAGTGGTCCCGCCCACCGCGAAAGCCGGCGCGGCCCCGACCACCACCAAGGCCACGGCCAAGGCATCCCCGGTCCCAAAAAAACCCGCTTCTGCAACTACCAGCCCCAGTACGTCCAAGACCAAGGATAAGTAGCCTGCTCCGCGCTTCTGGGCTTATGGCGCCTGGGTTCTTTTGCGACCCGCTTGCGAGAACGCATTGGCGCCAGCCAGAAGGGGACGGACAATACCGGGCCATGCAAACACTGGCCACCCCCCTCCCCCTGCTGGGCCCCATCCTCGGGTGCCTGTTCGTTTTCACAGCCTGTACCCAGGCGCCCCCGGAACAGACTCAAGCGCCCGCGGCGTCCGACCCCGCCTTGGTGCTGTTGGCGGAGCGCGGTGATTTTCCGGCCATCGATAGCTTGCTCGCCGCGGGAGCCGCCCCGGACCCCGTGGATGGCTGTCATTGGACGCCCCTCATGAAGGCTGCCCTCAACGGCCATCTCGCCACCGCCCGCCGCTTGCTGGATGCAGGGGCCGATCCGAATGCCGAGGATAGAGGGGGTTACACCGCCCTCATGCTGGCCGCTTCGCGTGGGCACGGAGACTTGGTCCGTCTCCTGATCGCGCGTGGGGCGGATCTGGACCGCCAGGAGCGCGACGCGGGTTGGAGCGCCCTCCTCTGGGCCGCCAAGGATGGCCGCCAGGACAGCGTGGCCATCCTGCTCTCCCAGGGCGCCAACCCCAATCTCCAGGATGTGGATGGCCGCGATGCCCGGGACTGGGCCCGGGCGAATGGCCACGGGGAGATTCTGGGCTTGTTGACGGCCTTGCCGCCTGGCAGCCCTTGACGTACTTTTTCAACAGCCTGGGCGCTTGTCATAACCCTTGGCAGGCCACAATTTCCCCCGGTCTGCCTGATTACCGTCCGGGGCCAGCCCCCCGAGGATAGAAACGCCATGAGTCGCGCCCAACGCATCCAGGACCTCCTCGCCCGCGAGCTAAGTCCCCTCCATCTGGAACTGATCGACGAAACCACCCAACACAATGCCCCCCCGGATGGTGAGTCGCACTTCCGGCTGCTGGCCGTCAGCGACCACTTCGCCGGACTCAAGCCCCTCGCCCGTCATCGCCTGATCAACGGTCTCTTGGGAAAAGAATTTGCCATCGGCCTCCATGCCCTGGCGATGCATACCTGGACGCCGGAGGAATGGTTCCATAAGGGTGGCCAGGCCCCCGCCTCGCCTCCCTGCCTGGGCGGCGGCAAGCAATAAAGTCTCCTTTTATCAAATAGTCATCGGAGGTTATTAAGCCTGATTCCTGACATTGGGGTGATTGCCTCCACTCGACGCCTAGGCTTATCATCCCAGACTGCTCATCGGACGTATCCGCAGGCCCCCAATTGTTTCAAAGCTGTGGGGGAGTAACTTACAACTCATTATCATCCAAGAGGAAAATCATGAAAAAAGCCCTTGTTCTCGGAGTCATCGCCCTGTCCCTGGCCACCACCGCCGTTGCTCAAGTCAAACCCGAGGATCAGATCAAGATCCGTCAGGCCGGTTACAGCTTCATGAGCTGGAACATGGGCAAGATCAAGGCCAACCTGGAGGGTAAGTTTGACGCCAAAGAGGTTGAAGCCGCCGCCAATGCCATTGCGGGTATCGCTAACTCCCGCATGGGCGCCCTGTTTGGACCAGGGACCGATAAAGATATCGGCAACGTCAAGACCCGCGTGAAACCAGAGTTTTTCCAAAACAAGGAGGAGGTTGGCAAGGTGGCCAAGGAGTTCATCGCGGCCGCCAATAACCTCAGCAAGGTGGCCGCCAGCGGCGACAAGGCCGCCGTGCAGAAGGCCTTCGGCGATACGGGAGCGGCCTGCAAGGCCTGCCACGAAAAGTTCCGCATGGAATAACTCATCGCCCCCTGTCCCTGAGGGGGGCTTGAGACAACGTGAAATGCCGCCCCAGGGCGGCATTTCATTGTCAATCGGCTGGGTTGTTGCCCCCCGGCCCTACCAGGCGGGCGGGTCCGGCGGTGGCGGAGGTGGCGCGATGAAGGCCCCGGAGGCAGCGGCAACCACCGCCGAGGACAGGATGACGGCGATCAGGAAGGGCACAAGACCACCCCCCCGGGCCGGCTGGGCCAGGGGGTCCTCGACCTCTTTCAGGCCGGTGATCATGGGTTTGACGAGATTGTCCTGCTTGACCAGGGTGTAAAAGAGGATGGCACCGATATGGAGGCCCACCAGGCCGAGGAGGAGATTGAAGTTCAGGCGATGGATGCGGGTGAGCCACTGACTGATTTCGCCATCGACCAGGACCGTCAAGGGTCCCTGGAAGGCGATGTCATCATTGGCGAAGAGGCCGGTGACCACCTGCAGACCCAAGATGCCGAGCAGGGCGAGAACCGACAGGGCACCCAAGGGGTTATGGCCCACCCCGCGCCACTGGCCCCGGAGATAAGCCAGTAATCGCCCAGGCCCCGGGAAGAAGTCACGAAAGCGGGCATGGGTGGAACCCATGAAGCCCCAGAGGAGGCGAAAGACCAGCAGCCCAAGAAGGCCGAGACCGATCCGGCCATGCCAGGGGATGAGGGCGCCGCCGAGCTGGCCCGTGATTACCGCAGCCAACACCAGGGCCACCAGCAGCCAATGGAAGAGACGGGTCGGCAGGTCCCAGACCCGAATTCGCTGTTTAATCATGGCTTGCACCCGATTCCAGAAACTCGCTCGCCAGCCTAACCCTGGCTGCCCACATACCGATCCCGGGCCGCCTTGGCACGCTCGAAGACCGCCAGCAGGGCCTCCCCATCCCCGCCTTCGACGTCGGCGGCCAGTTCGGCAAGTTCGCGCTGAAACCGGGCGAGCATCTGGCCCAGGGCCTCACGATTGGCGAGGCAGATATCCCGCCACATGATGGGATGGCTGGAGGCAATGCGGGTAAAGTCCCGGAAACCCCCGGCGGCGTAGCGAAAAATCTCGTCATTTTCCCGCAGCCGCGCCAGGCTATCGACCAGCCCATAGGCCAGGAGGTGCGGCAGATGACTGGTGGCGGCCAAGACCTCGTCGTGATGGTCCACCGCCATTTGCGTCACCTCGGCGCCACAAGCCTCCCACATAGCCTGGACCTGGGCGGTGGCGACCGGGTCCGTCTCCGGCAAGGGGGTCAGGATGACGCGCCGATTCCGGTAGAGTTCGGCGAAGGATGCCTCGACCCCGCTCTGCTCCGTGCCGGCGATGGGGTGGCCGGGGACGAAGCGCGGGGGCAAGCGACCAAAGACCTGGCGGGCATCCGCCACTACGCTGCCCTTGACGCTGCCACCATCGGTAAGAATGGCGCCAGGGGCCAGATGATCGCGGATCGAGGCGAAAGTGGCGGCCATGGCCCCCAGGGGCACGGCGATGAAGACCAGATCGGCGCCGGCCACCGCTTGAGCCGGGTCCTGATGGTAGCGGTCGATCACCCCCAGTTCGCGGGCCCGTTGCAAGTTGCCCAGGGAGCGCCCGCAGCCCACCACCTCGCCCACGAAACCCGCCCGGCGCAGGGCTCGCGCCAGGGAGCCCCCGATGAGGCCGACCCCGATCACCGTGAGTTGCTGGATCATGCCGACAAGGCCACCGCCAGGGCAGCCAGCAGGCGGGCATTTTCCGCCGCGTGACCGATGGTGACGCGCAGGTGATTCGGCATGCCGTAGTTGGCGACCGGCCGGGTGATGCAGCCGGCCCGCAACAGGGCCTGATCGATGGGTCCCGCCGGGCGGTCCAGGTCAAGGGTGATGAAGTTGCCGACCGAGGGGATATAGCCAATCCCCAACTGGCGGGCGCCCTCCTCCAGTTGCCGCATACCGCTCCGATTCAAGGCCAGGGAGGCCTGGACATGCGCCTCGTCGGCCAGGGCCGCCAGGGCCGCCGCCTGGGCGATGCTGTTGACGTTGAAGGGCTGACGGGCGCGGTTGAGCAGGTCGGCGATGTGGGGGTGGCTGAGGCCGTAGCCCACCCGTAGGGCCGCCAGGCCATGGACCTTGGAGAAGGTGCGAGTGACGATGAGGTTCGGGAATCGGTCGAGCCAGAGGGTGGCGTCCGGAAAATCCGGCTCCTCCACATACTCGGTATAGGCCTCGTCCACCACCGCCACGCAGGTCTCCGGCAGCTCCCCCAGGAAACTGGCCAGGCTGTCGGCATCGAGCCAGGTCCCGGTGGGGTTGTTGGGATTGGCGATCCAGACCACCCGGGTGCGCTCGTTGACCAGGGCCGCCATGGCCTCCAGGTCGTGACCATATTCCCGGGCCTTGGCGACCCGAGCCGTGGCTCCCACCGCCTGGGTGCCGATGGCATAGACCGCAAAGGCGTGCTCGGAGAAAACCGATTCCTGGCCCGGGTGCAGAAAGACGCGAGCCACCAGATCGAGGACATCGTTGGAGCCATTGCCCAGGGTGACGGCGGCGGCCTCCAGGCCGTGACGCTCGGCCAGAGCCCGGCGCAACTCGAAGCCACCCCCGTCCGGATAGCGACCCAACTCCGCCAGGGCGGCCATGGCCGCCTCCCGCGCCAGGCGGCCGGGACCTAGGGGATTTTCGTTGGAAGCCAGCTTGATGGAATTGGTGATCCCCAGTTCCCGCTCCAGTTCCGACAGGGGCTTACCAGGAATATAGGGCTGCAGACCCGGCAGGCCGGGCGCCGTCAATTTGAGAAAGGGGTTGACAAGGGTTGTCATACAGGGGCCTCGACAAGAGCTACTAGATCACGGCCTTGGGATAGGAGCCCAGGACCCGGAACAGGCTGGTGGTCCGGCGCAGAGTCTCCAGGGCCGGCGCGACGGTCGCGTCCTCACGGTGGCCCTCGATATCGACGAAAAAGACATAGTCCCAGAGGCCCCGCCGGGAGGGACGGGACTCGATGCGGGTCATGCTGATGCCATGGGCCGCCAGGGGTTCGAGCAGGCCGTAAAGGGAGCCGGCCTCGTTATGGCAGGAGAGCAGCAGGCTGGTCTTGTCGTCGCCGCTGGGGCGGGCATCCTCGGTGCCGATCACCAGGAAGCGGGTGGTGTTGCCCGGTTCGTCCTCGATGCAGCGCTCCAGGATATCCAGGTCATAGATGTCCGCCGCCGCCTCGCCGGCCACCGCGGCGGCAGCGGGATGGCTGGCCGCCAGCCGCGCGGCCTCGGCGTTGCTGTCCACGGCAATACGCTCGGCCAGGGGCAGGTGGCGATCCAGCCAGGCCCGACACTGGGCCAGGGATTGCTGGTGGGAAAACAGCGTTTGGATCGCCGCCAGGTCCGGCTCCCGGCTCATGAGGTGATGATGAATGCGCAGGCTGACCTCGCCGGCGATACTCAGGGGGGAGCGCATGAACATGTCGAGGGTGTGATTGATGACCCCTTCGGTGGAATTCTCCACCGGCACCACCCCGTAGTGGCAGGATCGGGCCTCGACCTCCCGGAAGACATCGCCAATGCTGCCCACCGGCACCGTGTTGGCGGCGTGCCCGAAGTGCTTGACCGCCGCCGCCTGGGTAAAGGTCCCCGCCGGCCCCAGAAAGGCCACCGCCAGGGGCTGCTCCAGGGCCAGGCAGGCCGACATGATCTCGCGGAAGAGGCGAGCCATGGCCTCCCCGCTCAGGGGCCCGGGGTTGCGGGCCTTGATCCGGCGCAACACCTCCGCCTCGCGCCCCGGGCGATAAAATTGGCTATCGCCGACCTCAAGCTTAATGACGGCCACCTCATGGGCACAGGCGGCGCGGGCGCTGAGGAGGCGCAGAATCTCCCCATCGATGTCATCGATACGCTGGCGCACATCCGCCAACCGGTCCTCGGAAGTCATGGCCCCACCCTCCCCCGCCCGCCCTCGAGCCGTGGCATCAGGCCCCTTCCTTCTCGCAGCCAAGGCAGCGCACCGACAGTACCCCGGGGATGGTACGCAACTGGGCTACCGTCTCCTTGGGCACCCATTGATTGACATCGATGAGGGTCACGGCGATGTCCCCCCGCGAGCGGTTGAGCATGTCGAGAATGTTGAGACCCGCCGCCGCCAGGTCGGTGGAGATCTGCCCGACCATGTTGGGCACATTGCTATTGACCACGGCCAGGCGGTAACCGCCATTGCGCGGCAGCAGGATCTCGGGGAAATTGACCGCGTTGGTGACGTTGCCAGCCTCCAGCCAGCCGCGCACCTGGTCGGCGACCATGATGGCGCAGTTATCCTCCGCCTCGACCGTCGAGGCCCCGAGGTGGGGCAGGGTCACGACACGGGGATGATCCTTCAGGAGGTTGCTGGGGAAATCACACACATAGGCATAGAGATGCCCGGAGTCCAGTGCCGCCACCGCCGCCTTATCGTCGATGATGCCGTTGCGCGAGAAATTGAGCAGCACCCCGCCCTTGCGGATATTGCGCAAGCGCTCGCCGTTGATCATGCCGCGGGTCTCGTCGGTGAGCGGCACGTGGAAGCTGATGAAATCGGACCGGGAGACCAGGTCGTCCACGCTCAGGGCCTGCTGGACATCGGCGGCCAGTTGCCAGGCCCGCTGCACCGTGATGGTGGGATCATAGCCGACGACCTTCATGCCCAGGGCGCGAGCCACATTGGCCACCTGGACGCCGATGGCGCCGAGACCGACCACCCCCAGGGTGCGGCCGGGCAGTTCGAAGCCGACGAACTGCTTCTTGCCGCTCTCCACCGCCTTGTTGATGGTCGCGTCGTCGCCCTCCAGACCGCGGGCGAAGGTCCAGCCCTGGGCGATGTTGCGTGCCGCCAGCAGCATGCCCGCGACCACCAACTCCTTAACGGCATTGGCATTGGCGCCAGGGGCGTTGAAGACGGGCACGCCCCGCTCGGACATGCGCGCCACCGGGATGTTGTTGACGCCCGCGCCGGCGCGGCCCACGGCCCGCAGGGAGGCCGGGATCTCCATGTCGTGCATGCTGGCGGAACGGACCAGAATGGCATCCGGATGGGCGATCTCCGAGGCCACCTCGTACTTGTCGCGGGGGAGCCGATCCAGGCCGGCGATGGAGATATTATTGAGAGTCAGTATCTTGTACATGATTCTTTCCGCAACCCTTAGCCGTATTTACGCTCGAACTCGGCCATGAAATCGACCAGGGCCTGGACGCCGGCCTCGGGCATGGCGTTGTAGATGCTGGCCCGCATGCCCCCGACGGAGCGATGGCCCTTGAGGGTCAGGAGTCCGGCGCCCTTGGCCTCCGCCAGGAAGCTGGCGTCCAGTTCCGGATTGGCGAGGGTGAAGGGGACGGTCATCCAGGAGCGGCAATCCGGACGCACCGGGTTGGCGTAGAAGCCTGAGGCATCGATGGCGCCATAGAGGAGCTTGGCCTTGCGTTCGTTGATGACGCCCATCTGCTCCAGACCACCCAATTCCCGCAGCCATTGGAACACCAGGCCCGCCAGATACCAGGCATAGGTCGGGGGGGTGTTGTACATGGACTCGTTATCGGCGTGGATCTTGTAGTCGAACATGGTCGGCGTGCCCTCCATGGGCTGGCCGATCAGATCCTCGCGCACGATGACGATGGTCAGGCCCGCCGGGCCCACGTTTTTCTGGGCGCCGGCGTAGATGAGGCCGAAGCGGGAGACGTCGATGGGCCGGGACAGGATGGTGGAAGACATGTCCGCCACCAGGGGGATGTCGCCGGTGTCCGGGACGTAGGGGAATTCAACCCCTTCGATGGTCTCGTTAGGGGTGTAATGGACATAGGAGGCGTCATCGCCCAGGAGCAGGTCCACCTGGGCCGGCACGCTGGTGAAGCGGCCCTCGATGCCCCCCTCCGTGACCGCCACGGTGCAATAACGCTTGGCCTCCTGGATGGCCTTCTTGGACCAGGAGCCGGTCTTGATGTAAGCCGCGTCCTGGCCGTCGCGCAGCAGGTTCATGGGCACCATGGCAAACTGACTCGAGGCGCCACCTTGCAGAAACAGAACCTTGTAGTTGTCGGGGATCGCGAGCAAGGCGCGCAGATCCGCCTCCGCCGCCGCGGCGATGGACATATATTCCTTGCCGCGATGGCTCATCTCCGCCACGCACATGCCGCTGCCATGCCAGTCCAGCATCTCATCCCTGGCCCGGATGAGGACGGAATCCGGCAGCATGGCCGGACCAGCGCTGAAGTTATAGGGTCTTGCCATGGTCGTAACTCCGTATCGATAGGAATATCATAAATTTGTTAAAGAATTGCCCGGCGATGGCCAGCCCCCTCAAGCCAGTTCCTCGCCTTCGGCGCCGTCATCCTCGCCTTCGTCACCTTCTTCGCCGTCCTCCGCGCCACCTTCCAGGGCCAGAATACGTTCCACGCCCGCCAGGCGTTCACCCTCGCCGACCCGGATCAGCTTGACGCCCTGGGCGGTACGGCCAACGATGGGGATCTGCGCCACGGTGGTGCGCACCAGGGTGCCGCCCACGGTGATGAGCATGATCTCATCCTCGGGCAGGACCAGCACGGCCCCCACCTGGGCCCCGTTGCGCGCGGAGGTGCCGATGGCGATGACGCCCTTGGTGCCACGCCCCTTGGTCGGAAAATCCTCCACCGGGGTGCGCTTGCCATAGCCATTCTCGGTCACCCCGAGCACGGTGCAGGCCGGATCGACCACGAGCATGGCGATGACCCGCTGGCCCTCGTCCAGCATGATGCCGCGCACGCCATGCGCCCCGCGCCCCATGGACCGGACCTCGTTCTCCCGGAAGCGCACCGCCTTACCCGCGGAACTGAAGAGCAGAATCTCCTGCTCGCCATCGGTGATGGCCACATCAACCAGACGCTCATCCTCGTGCAGGTCCAGGGCGATGATACCCCGCGACAAGGGCCGGGAAAATTCCAGCAGGGGCGTCTTTTTCACCGTGCCCGCGGTGGTGGCCATGAAGACGAAATGGCTCGCATCATACTCCCGCACCGGCAGGAAGGCGTTGATGCGCTCGCCCGCGTCCAGGGGCAAAAGATTGACCATAGGCCGGCCCCGCGCCGCCCTCCCCGCCTGAGGCAACTCATAGACCTTGATCCAATAGACCTTACCCAGGCTCGAGAAGCAGAGCACGGTATCGAGGGCATTGGCGACGAACAGCTTGTCGATAAAGTCCTCGTCCTTGGTCGCCGTCGCCGAGCGCCCCTTGCCGCCGCGCTTCTGGGCCTGGTACTGACTCAAGGGCTGGGCCTTGGCGTAGCCCGCGTGCGACAGGGTGACCACCATCTCCTCGGGGGTGATCATGTCCTCCAGGGTCAGGTCGGCGTGATCCGTCATGATCTCGGTGCGACGGGCGTCCGCATACTGATCACGGATCAGGATAAGCTCGTCGCGAATCACCGCCATGAGACTGTCCGGGCAGGAGAGGATGGCGAGCAGATCGGCGATGGCCGCCAGGATCTCCTCGTATTCCTTGATGATTTTGTCCTGCTCCAGGCCCGTCAGGCGATGCAGGCGCAGGTCGAGGATCGCCTGGGCCTGGGCCTCGCCCAGTCGGTAACCCTCCGCGCTCAGGCCCAGCCCCGCGTCCAGGTCATCGGGGCGGGTCTGGCTGGCGCCGGCCCGCGCCAGCATGGCCGAAACCGCCCCCGGCCGCCAGAGGCGCTCCATGAGCCCCGCCTTGGCCTCGCCGGGGCTGGCGGAACGCTTGATGAGGTCAATGACCTCGTCGATATTGGCCAGGGCCACCGTCAGGCCTTCCAGGATGTGGGCCCGGCCCCGGGCCTTGCGCAACTCGAAAATGGCGCGCCGCGTCACCACATCGCGGCGGTGACGCAGGAAGTATTCCAGCAACTGCTTGAGGTTGAGCAGGCGGGGCTGGCCATCCACCAGGGCGACCATATTGATGCCGAACACCGACTGCATGTTGGTGTGCTGGAAGAGGTTGTTGAGCACCACGTCCGGGTAGTGGTCGCGCTTGACCTCGATGACCATGCGCATGCCGTCCTTGTCCGACTCGTCCCGGAGCTCGGCGATGCCCTCGATCTTCTTCTCCTTGACCAGTTCCGCCATCCGCTCCAGCAGCCGCGCCTTGTTCACCTGGTAGGGCAGCTCGGAGACGATGATGGCCTCCCGGCCACTGCGTTTCTCCGTCTCCACATGGGTGCGCGCCCGCATCACGACCCGCCCCCGCCCGGTCCGATAGGCCTCGCGAATCCCCCGCACACCGTTGATGATGGCGGCGGTCGGAAAGTCCGGCCCCGGAACCAGTTCCATGAGTTCCTCGATCCCGATCTCCGGCCGCTCGATCACCGCCAGACAGGCCTCGATGACCTCGCGCAAGTTGTGCGGCGGGATATTGGTCGCCATGCCCACCGCGATACCCGA
Organism: Chromatiaceae bacterium; assembly: GCA_020851955.1. Taxonomy (GTDB): domain Bacteria; phylum Pseudomonadota; class Gammaproteobacteria; order Chromatiales; family Chromatiaceae; genus M0108. Next base: position 10,366 of record JADZBU010000134.1, read on the forward strand.
GGAACCGTTGACCAGCAGATTGGGAAAGCGCGCCGGCAGGACCTTGGGCTCGTGCTCCGACTCGTCGTAATTGGGCGAGAATTCGACGGTTTCCTTGTCCAGGTCCTCCAGCAGGCTATGGGCGATGCGCGACATGCGCACCTCGGTGTAACGCATGGCCGCCGGGGCGTCGCCGTCCACGGAACCGAAGTTACCCTGCCCGTCCACCAGCATGTAGCGCATGGAAAAGGGCTGCGCCATGCGCACGATGGTGTAATAGACCGCCGTGTCGCCATGGGGGTGGTACTTACCGATGACGTCGCCCACCACGCGCGCCGATTTTTTGTAGGGCTTGTTCCAATCGTTCCCTAGTTCACTCATGGCAAAGAGGACGCGCCGATGGACGGGTTTGAGCCCGTCGCGCACGTCCGGTAAGGCCCGGCCCACGATCACGCTCATGGCGTAATCAAGATAAGACCGACGCATCTCGTCTTCCAGGTTGACGAAGAGTACTTCTTTGGCAAACTCCGGCATAAGAATCGCTAACCTACTAGAGGCAATGGCAAACAGGGACTAAAGGCAAGGGTGGACGGAGGTGTCCGGCCCCCAGGGGCGTGCGGCTTGAGCCCAGCGAACTAAACCCGGCAATTCTACCACGCGGGGGCGGTAAGCCGCACTCCAAGGTCACTTTTTGGTTTTCTCGCAACCCTCCGGAACCCCCTGGCTTGCTCGTGGATTCCCAGAGCCCGGCAATCCAGAAGAGAAGTTCACAAGCCGGAACCGATCGCGTTAGGATGCGGGGCGAGCCGCGCCTCACCCCGACCCCGGTTGGGATGGCCCCTCGGCCACTTTGGATTGTCCAGCCCCCCCCGCCGCCAGCTTGACGCCGCCATGCCTGTCATCGACGAACACTCGACCTTCCGCCAGGGCTGGGATGCCTTCATGGTGCTGCTGATCATCGCCACCTGCGTGATCATCCCCTTCCAGCTCGCTTTTCGCCACGTCGTCCTGCCGTTTGGCAGCCAGGTAGTCTACTGGATAGATTTTTTCTTCTGGCTGGATATCCTGTTCAACTTCTTGACCTCCTATCGGCGCCCGGGGGAGAAGGTCATGGAGGTCCGCCAGACCGCCCGGCATTATCTGCGGGGCTATTTTGCCCTGGATCTCATCGCGACCTTGCCACTGGACGCCCTTTTTCTTAGTCAGGAGCATCTGGCCATCGCCGGCCTGCCCCTGGTGCTGGTGTTGCGTCAGCTCCGCCTGCTGCGCTTGTTCAAGCTCCTGGTCATCTTCAAGCGCTGGGAGCGCCAGGCCTGGAGCAAGGCCGGCTACCTGCGGTTGTCGCTCCTCATCATCCTCTTCCTCATCCTGATCCACTGGATCGCCTGCGTCTGGGTCCTGGCACCCTATCTCGCTGACTTCCCGGAAAACTCCTGGATGACGGCCGAGGGCATCGTCAATGAGGAGCCATCCACCCAGTACATCCGCTCCCTCTACTGGGTCGTGACGACCGTCGCCACCGTGGGCTATGGCGATATCCTGCCCGCCAATGATTATGAATATCTCTTTGCCACGGGCGTCATGCTCCTCGGCGCCTTCATGTATGCCTTTATCATCGGTAACATCGCCAATCTGGTGCGTAACCTGGATGCCGAACAGGCGCGGTATTTCGAACGCGTCGAGGCCTTCGGCAACTATCTGCACGAACGCCATATTCCGCCGCGGCTGAATGAGCAGGTCCGCGATTATTACGAATATCTCTGGGCCCATCATGGCGGACCGCGACAGGCCTCCCATCTGGAGGAACTGCCGCCGCCCTTCCGGCTTGAACTGCTGGTGCATCTCACCCAGGACCTCCTGGCCAGGGTCCCCTTGTTCAGCTATTGCTCACCGCCCCTGCGCGACGCCCTCCTCCTGGCCCTCCACGCCTATACCTACGCCCCCGGGGTCAGGATCGCGGCAGCGGGCGAGGCGGGGCGGGAGATCTTTTTCCTCAGTCACGGTCAGGCGGCCATCCTGTCCGAGGATGGCGGATTGCAGTACGGCACCCTGGAGGATGGCGACTATTTCGGCAACCTCTCCCTTATGCTCGGCGAAAAACGCACGGCTGCCGTCCAGGCCCTGACCTATTGCGAGGTGCTGGTCTTGAGAAAGAAGTCATACAAGAAAATCCGGCGCGAATTTCCCGAGTTTCAGGTGGTTCTGGAGCAAGTCGCCGCCAGGCATACCGACCGGGTTGCCGCCCTGATCCTGCAAGGGGTCGTCTTGTGACCTCGCTCAATGCATGGGGCGGAGGATGGCCTTTTCCAGGCGACGGGCGGCGAGGACGATGATCGAGACCAATAGGAGGTACACCAGACCCGCCAGGAGATAGGCCTTGAAATACTGAAAGGTGCGGGTGGCCAGTTCCTGAACCTCGGCGAAAAATTCGGTGTACTGGATCAGGAAGGCCACCGAGCTGTCCTTGAGGTTGAGAATGGCCTGGTTGGTCAGGGCCGGCACCGAGAGGCGCAGGGTTTGGGGAAGGGTGATGTACCTGAAGACTTCCAGGCCGGAAAAACCCTGAGCTCGAGCGGCCTCCAGTTCCTGCTGATCCAGGCCGTTATAGGCGGTCCTGAGGTAACGGGCATTGTAGGCGGCGACATTCAGGGTGAAGCCCAGAACAGCGACGGTCAGGGGCGAGAGGGGCAAGCCCCATTGGGGCAGACCGTAATACATGAGGAAGAGGAGGACGATGAGGGGCGTCCCGATGAAGAAGGAGATGTAACCATCGGTCAGGCGCCGGACCACCGACCGCGGGCTCAAGGTCAGATAGAAGACCAGGATGCCACCCACCAGCCCGTTGAAGGTGATGATGACCGCAAGCAAGAGGGTATTGCCGAGCCCCTGGAGGATCTGGGGGCCATAGAGCAGGACCTCCTGCAGGAAGGCTATCCAACTGGTCATTGGCCCTGGGTCTCGCGGCCGAAGAAGGCGCGGATGTGCGGGTCCTCATGGTCCTCCAGCAAATGATCGGCATCCCCCTCGGCGCGCACACAGCCGTGGTCCAGAAAGAGGACCCGATCGGAGATGTGGCGGGCCAGGAAGACATCGTGGGTAACGCAGAGCATGGTCACGTTATCCAGGTAAAGCTGGTTGATCAGGGCGACGACCTCGCGCGACATGTGGGGATCCAAGGCCGAGGTGGGTTCATCGAAAAAGAGGACCGCCGGGTCCATGGCCAAGGCCCGGGCAATGGCCACCCGCTGCTTTTGGCCGCCAGAGAGCTGAGCCGGGTACTTGGCTCCGTGATCCTGCATCATCATGCGGCGCAGTTCATGCTCGGCCCGGGAGGTCGCCTCCTGCTCGGACATGGCGCGCAGCTTCCGCAGGCCGAGCTTGATGTTGTCCAGGGCGCTGAGATGACGGTAGAGGGCGAAATTCTGAAACACGAACCCGATGCGTTGGCGCAGGGCGCGGACATCCGTATCCGGGCGGGTAACGTCCTCGCCGCGAAAGATGACCTGCCCCGAAGTAGGCTCGGTCAACCGGTTGATACAGCGGAGCAGGGTCGATTTGCCACAACCGGAGGGCCCCATGATGACCTTGACCTGACCCTCCTCCAGATCCAGATCGACACCGTCCAGGACCGCCTTGCCGTCGAAGGCCTTGACCAGCTTCCTGACTTCCAGTAACGCCATTACCTGACCTCAGAGTCGGATGAATCCGGGTACGGCATATCGGCGTTCGATGGCCCGCACCAGAAACAGCATGAGTTTATAGATGCCAAAATAGAGCACACCGATGGCAAGATAGATTTCCAGCCCCCGCAGGGTGGTGGCGGCCAGGGCCATGGCCTGCTTCATGATCTCGGGCAGGCCCACGGTATAGGCAAAGGGGGAATACTTCAGCACTGTCGTGAACTCATTGAGCATGCCGGGAACGGCGAAGCGCAGCATCTGCGGCAGCTCAATGGCCAGCAGAATCTGGCGCCGACTCATCCCCATGGCCTCGGCGGCCATGATCTCGTCGGGATCGACGGACGCAAAGGCCCCCCGAAAGACCTCGGCCAGATAGGCCCCGGCAATGAGCCCCAGGCTGAGCATCATGGCAACGAGCGGCGGCACATTGAGCCCTAGGCCGGGCAGGCCAAAATAGACGAGAAAGAGCAGCACCAGGACCGGGACGCCGCGAAAGACGTAGGTGTAAGTGGCCAGCAGGCGATCCAGGGCGCGCAGCCGCAGGCGCGTCAGCAGGGCGACCAGCAAGCCGGTGACCAGGCCCGTGGCGATACAGGCGACGGTCACCAGAATGGTGTAACCGGCGCCTGTCGCCAGTTGGGCCAGAATTTGCCAAAAGTTCATGGACCCGGGGTCTGGAGGATCAATTGAGCCACTTGTCGGCGATGGCCTTCAATTTGTCGGGCCCCAGTTCGGTCAGATAGCGGTCAAAATCATCCCGCAGGGGCGAACCCTTGGGAAAGGCGAAGCCGAAGCGATCGAAGCCCGTGAATACATAGCTGTCCTGAATCGGCAACTGCTTGCGATAGACCGAGGCGACGGTGCCATCCAGGAAGGCCAGATCCACCCGCCCGTTCTGCAGATCGGCCAGGACCTCGTTGTAGCTGGGATAGAGTTTGACCTTGTCCAGGCTGTAGAGACCCTTGGGCTCCATCTGGGTTTTAATGAAATCCGTGTAGGCCATGCCCCTGGGATATCCGGTCGTATATTTTTGCCACTCGGCCAGGTCCTCGAATTTGATGTTCTTGCTCTTCAGGCTCATCAGATTCCAGGTGTTCTCCAGATAGGGCTGGGAGAAGTCCATGACCTCCTTGCGCTTGTCGGTGATGGAAATACCCGAGAAGGCCAC
>JADZBU010000135.1 GCA_020851955.1 Chromatiaceae bacterium
CTGGGCAATGGCAAGATCGTCGATGACCAGGGCGCCGGCGACCGGATATGCGGAAGTGCTCTTACCGGTGAGAAACTTCGGCTCGGCCTTGCCAACCCATTGCAGAGCCCCTTTGGCGGGACTGTGCAGATGAACCCTATGGGCCTCCAGCCTGAGCCATTCCGGCATGCAGTTCATGACCTCGGTGCCGCGCCTCTCGATGGCCTCCGTCACCTCGTTCGGGCGCAACACGCTGCGCATCAGCAGATGTTGGCCCGTGGGTTGCAGCCGAAGCAAGGGGTCCTGGCCCGTGGCATCGGCCTGACCGAGCAACCGCAACAAGAGGGCGATGCCATTCGAGCTCAGGTCGTGCGCTGGGATTCGCGGGATGCGATCGATCGGTATCTGCTGACCGGATTCGGTCATGAGCAGGCTCAAGGGACTCTCCAGATCGGTGCCGCCCTTGAGCTTGTATGCCGCCTCGATATCCTCGAAGGTCACCGACCATACCCGGTACTCGCCCCGCAGCATCAGGGTGGCGCGCTTGCGGGCATCGTCCGCCAGGGACTGCTGGTGGAACTCCCAGCCGTCCACGAATACCGCAATCGGGCGCATCGGGCTAGCGGACTTGGTGGCCGAGATCACAAAGTCGGGCTGACACAGGGTCTGTCCCGAGGATAGGTCCTCGATAGGCACCTGGGTGTCCACCCAGTATTTGCTGGGACCGATCGTCAGCAGATAGGCGGTCTTACCCCCCTTGATGTCCTGGGTGACCTGCACGGCGGGAAATCTGGCATTGTCCGCATCCAGTTGTCCACCCAACGCCTTCAGAGCCGGCAGAAAGCGCCGCTCCAGCTCGGAGCCGAAGTCGGGATTGATATAGATCTCGGACAGGCATTTCACCTGCTTGCGTTGGAAGTTGCCCTCGATCAGGGCATCGAGCATCTCCAGCGCGGCGGTGCGGGAGATGTGCCGGCGGTTCCGTCCCTGGCGGTAATGAAACACGCATTGGTAGCACCCGTCCATGTTGGGCCTGTCCTTGCATCCGCAATCCCGGATCACCGCATGGGCCGCGGCCAGAACCTCGGTCAGGGTATCCGCGTCTCCCGCCAGCAACTGCTGCAAATAGCCGGTGCCGCCGGGCACCGAGTCATAGATCAGGATATAGGACTTGCCGGAGCCGTCCCCGGAACCCGCCTCGGACATGGTCTCGAAGCGCAGGTGGTCCACCTTGCCGCCAAAGCGCTTACGCAGGCCCAGTTGCAGCGCCGACATGAAGGAATAGGTGGTGCGCTCACCGGCGCCGAACCCCTTGGGCACCATGATGCGCAGGCACTCGGACTCGAACTGGCGGTACAAGAAGAGTCGGTCCAGCAGATGCTCGCTCCCCGTGGCGTGGCGGTCCGGGCAGTCCGGGGTGTGCTCCTGCCTGCGCCCTTCCTTGTGATTGTTGCCGCCGCTGGGCTGCACCATGCCGCAGCTCTTGCACAGGGAGAAGCCGGGCTTGGCGCTATCGTCACCGGCGATCAGCGTCGCAGGCTCCACGGCGCCCAGGGGTGCCCGCTGGCCGAGATTCAGGTCGTGAAAGGCCGCCTTGACGATGAACTCGAAACCATAGATGGCCTGGTCGGACTCCAGCGTCCAGGCGCTGCGCACGTCCTCGGTAGCGAAGTTCATCAACAGCCGGCGGACGTAGAACCGGGGGTTGCGGGCCTCGTCCGTCTCGGTGATCCGCGTCTTGTCCGCTCGCTTGATATTGGCGACGGCCCGGGTCAGACGCAACGCGGGCCGCACCTGGCTGCCGTCCGCCCAATGACTGTCGCCACAGTGGGGGCAGGTGTCCGACTTGGCCTCCGGCTCGGTGAGCGGGGTCAGGAAATGGCAGCTCGCGCAGAAGCGGTGCTCGGCCGGCGGCTCAAGGCTCATATCGATCTGGTCGATCTGGACCTTGCTCTTGTGGGCGAAGAAGGTGTTGCGGGGCGCAAACTCCGCCAGGGCCGCATGGGCGGGCCGGCTGTAGCGGTGGACCGGCACCGAATATTCCTCGCCGCTGGCCTTGGCGCCATGGATGATGGTGGTCAGCGCCACCCCTTCCTCGGGGAAGGCGTAGTTCGGCAACAGCCCGGCGTTGGTCATGGCCTCGAGCAGGTATTCGTTGTTGAGCTGCGCGATGCGCTGCCCCAGTCCGGCGCGCTCCTTTTCCAGCAGGTCGATCTCGGCCAGGGTCTGCTCGTCCTCGGGGCGCTTCTTGAGCCGGGCGACCTCGGCGCTAATGGCCTTGCGGCGTTTTTTCCAGGATTCGCGCTCCGCCTGGGTCTCCTCGAAAAAGGCCAGGAAACGGGCACGCAGGTTCTTCTGCTGTTCCGTCCCGGTAATGAAGGCCTCCAGCTTCGCCCGCGTCTCGGGGCGCAGTTCATCGCCCAGCATCCGGCAAAAGGCCTCGAAGAGGGCGGGCTCATTGCGGTTGACGAAATCCAGGTAGTTGAAGGGAAAGCGCCTGGTATCGCCATCCAGCTTCGCGACCTGGTCGAGGGCCTCGCTCAACTTGTCCGGCAGGGCCGGGCTTTCCTCGGCGACCCAATGATCGAAGAAGAAGGCGTAGAGCTGGCGGCGCAGCACCTCGGCGGCATTCAGATAGATGGCCGGGGCCTCCACGTCGCCCTTCAGCATCTCCAGGGGATTGGCGAAGTAGTACTGATCGTGCCCGTCCGGGGAGGCATCGGCGATGGCGAACACCGCGGCATTGCCATCCCGGCGCCCGGCGCGGCCGACGCGCTGGATGAAATTGGCCGGGTTCGGCGGCACGCCTCCCAGCATTACGCTGGACAGGGAGCCGATGTTGATGCCCATCTCCAGGGTCGGCGTTGCCGAGAGCAGGTTCTCGAACCAGGGCTGCCAGGCCTCATCGGGGGCCATGAAGCGGTCCTGCAAGGCGATCCGCTCGTCCCGCTCTAGGAGCCCCGTGTGCTCATGGGCGATGACCCGGGTGACATCACCGCCCGCGAGTCGGGCATGCCACCAGTTTTCCCCGATCACGGACTCCGGCCGCAGGGTCTCACCAGGGCTGTTCCAGGCGGGCAGCCCGCTCAGGGCCTCCGCGGCGTCTTCCGGCACCCAGAAAGCCTGGGAGCCGGTGGGGGTGACCAGCCGGCGCAGGCCCCGATACAGGTTCAGCCGGCTCGGGACCAGGCCAAACACCCGTGCCCGGTTGCCCCTGTCCTCCAGTTGCACGAACCGCCCCAGGCCCGCCGCTGCGAGTGCCTTCAGCAGTTCCTCGTAGGCCAGGGTGACGATGCCGGGCGAGCACAGCGATAGGCCCAGGGCGAGCTGGGCCCAGCGGAGCAGCGGATTGCCGTCGCGCTCCTCCAGGTGCAGAAATCCGTACCGGCCCGCCTCACGGCTGACGAAACGCGGTGCCTCGGAGCGGCCACGATGGGGTATCCAGTGGCTGCGTGGCATGGCGAACTGGAACCGATCGAAATCACCCGTCTCCGCGACCTGCTCCAGCCCCAGGTGGAAGATGGCCCCGGCCTGAATCAGCATCAGCACCGTACCCGTGGCCCAGAACAGCACCCCCTCCTCGGTCAGCGCCTCCAGCCCGCCCCCGGCCTGGCGCAGCTCGGGCGTCAGGGTCCGCGACACGGCCGACAGATCGGCCAGCGCCGGGAACAGCACGGCGATGCCGACCCGGCTCAAGGTCCGACCCCGGTCCGAACGGTGGGCCAGTTCCTCGATAGCGCGCCACTGCATGCGCTGGCCGAGCATCTCCGGCAGCCGCGAGCCGGTTGCCAGGTTGCCGCTGGCGGTGAGTTCCCGCCAGTCCCGCAGCCACTCCATGGTCGGCGGGATGAAGCGCGCGACGAAGTCCCGGGGGGACAAGGCCAAGGGGCTGGCCGGGTCCAGATAGCAGCGGCCGAGGGCGTCCAGGGCCTGATCCCAGGGCAGGACCGCGGGCAGCGTCGCCATGGCCTGGGCGAGGCCCGCGCGCACCAGGTAGCCCTCGGTCTTGGACTCGATGTAGCCGGCGCGGTGGGCGGCATCCTGCACCGAATCGGAGAAGAGAATCAGCTTCTTGTGATCATTGAGCGGTGCCGACCAGAGTCGCTCCACGGCGTGGGCCGCGAGGCTGGTGGTCTGGGCGCCGATGATGAGTTGGCCGCCGCGCTCGCCGCACACCGGGCAGGTATCGTCATGGATGGCGACCTCCCTTGCCTCGTGGCCGGCGTCGCCATCCCCCCGGAGCCGCAAGCCGCGGGTGGCGCAGGCCAGGTGCACCGGCAGCACGTCGTCGCTCTGGCAATGCGGGCACTGGGTGAGCTGCGGGTTCCCCAGATGGCCGCACTGACCGCACAGGGTGTGACTGAGCAAGGGCACCAGGGCACGCGGGCTCGCCCCCTCGGCCTCCGGCCGGGGATAAACGCGGGCGATGAAGGTATCCGGATAGCGGGCGAAGAAGCTGGCATAGATCTTCTCCGGGTCCTTCACCACCCGGCTGTCCTGGGGCTGCTTCAGGGTCAGCCAGCCGGTGGTGTGACAATGGCGGCACTGGACCAGCGGCAGGCGCAGCCGCTCGCGCTCACTCAGCACCGCGGCCTCGGAGCGCAGCTCGATCTCGGCGGGGTCGCGGCTGACGGTAGCCAGGACCCGGCGCAGCTCCTGCAGCCAGAGCTGAATGCGCAGGGTCACCAGGTGGCTCAGCTTCCCGACCGGGGTTTGCGCATCCACCCGCTGCCCGGCATGGGGCGCCCGGGCCCAGGCTACCAGGGTCAGCAGGGCCCTGACCAAAGCCCTGGCCTCCGGCACCAGCCGGGCGCTCAGGGTGCGGTGGATCTTGTCCGCGATCTCGGCCACCGTGACCGGGGCCTGGGTGGCGGTCCGCAGCAGGGACTGAAACAGCAGATGCTTCTTCAGCTCCTCACCGAGCCGCACCCGGCCCAGCGGCGTGTCGATGCCGGCCAGCAGCGCCGCCAGGACCTCCGGGTCCGTGAAGAATGCCGGCAGAACCTGTGCCACGGCCTCCTGGGGCCGAGCGAAGGCCCGCGGGCGGATCGCCCGCAGCACCGTCTCATCGTCGGCAATCAGATGCTCCACCACCCGGTCGCCGATGAAGGCATCAAAGCCCTGACGGCGCTCGATGATCACTGCGTCTTCATCGAACGCCGTGGCAAAGATCTGACCGGCGTACTCCCGCAGCGGGCGGGTATCACTGGCGTCGCCCAGGGTGGCCGAGGTACCGATGCAGATCAGTCGCTGCGCGTCGCTGTGCAGGCGATGACGCAGGCGGCGGATCAGCATCGCCAGGTCCGTACCCTGGGCGCCGTCGAAGGTGTGCAGCTCGTCCACCACCAGGTAGCGCAGGGTATCCGGCCCGTTGCGGCGCCACAGGGGTTGATCCTTGGGCCGGATCAGGAGGAAATCCAGCATCTTGTAGTTGGTGAGCAGGATGTCCGGCGGATTGTCCCGCAGCACGTCCTTGTCGGTGATGACGTGCCCCGGCCCCATGGCGACGCTGTCCTGTTCGGGACTCTTGCCCGCCTTGCCGGGCTGGTACTTGGTTTTGCCGGAGCCGACGAAGAGCCCGGCGCGGATGCCAGCGAAGGCCGGCGTCGTGTGCACCAGTTCGGCGATACGCTTGGCCTGGTCGTCGGCCAGGGCGTTCATGGGATAGATGATGATGGCCTTGATGCCCGGCCTTTTATGGTGCCGCTCTCGGGCGGCGTGCTCCAGAATCGGGTAGAGAAAGCACTCGGTCTTGCCCGAGCCGGTGCCCGTGGCCACCAGGGTGGACACCTGCCGCACACCACAGCGCCGCCAGGCTTGTTCCTGATGGAGAAAGGCCGGGTGCTCGGTCTCGAAGCCGGGGAAGAAGCCCTTGCCCTGGGAGCCCGAGACAAAAGGCATGCCGAGCTGCACATAGGGCCCCTTGATCCAGCTCGGGTCCTCGATCAGACGGCGGACCCCGTCCCGGAACAGCTCGGTGGAGGGCTCGAACTGGGTGCGCAGGGTCTCGGCGACCCCACGGCGGACTTCATCCACGACCAGTGATGGCAGCATTTCAGCGAGGCCCCATCGGTTATTACCCCTGTCAATACCCTCATGTGAGGGTCATTCATGACCTTAATTGCAACCGCCGCCCTTCGTCATTCATCAGTCTCGATACCTGGCCGATGTTGATCCAGCCCATCTTGCAGACGTCGCGCCGCGGCTAGCAAGCGCGGTACATGCACGCTCGCGGCATCCCAGAGAATTTCGGTATCGAGACCGAAATACTGGTGCACGATGATGTCGCGTAAACCAGCCGCGCCGCGCCAGTTAACTGCCGGCTCCGTGTCGCGTAGCGACTGGGGAAGCTGCTTGGTCGCCTCTCCGATGATTAGCAGGCTGAACAGAATCGCCTGACGCAAGACTTCGTCTTGCTCGAAGCTGTCCAAGCTCTGATCGCGCAGAAGGCGCTCCACGCGATCGCCGTGCTCGAGGATGTCGGCCAGGAAGAGCCGCCAATCACGGGACACGGATCAGATCCTGCTCGACGCTGGCCCGCGCCAAGGGTTTCAAGCCGCGTTCGGTGACCAGATCCACCCGATGCCCCAGGGCCTGCTCCAGGTAGCTCTTCAGACCGAAATAGCCGTCGAGCGTCCCCCGGCCGCGAAAGGCCACCAGCAGGTCGATATCGCTTTCGTCGCGCAGGGCATCGCGAGCGGCGGAGCCGAACAGCGCGATACGCTCCACCGCGAAACGATCCCGCAACTCGGGCCGCAGCCGCCGGAGCTGTTCGAGAATGCTGTCGCGATTCACGCATCTTGCAGGCATGGCGTCACCTCGCTATCGGTCTTGGAAAAAAACGCCCAGGCGACCCGGTAGTCCTCCTCGCGGTTAGGGCGAACGAAGGGGGCCTGGTATTCGATGGTGCGCTGCACCGGGCCGCCGGGCAAGGTGTCGTCGGGGAAGGTCTTGGTGACGGTGCAGCCGGCAGGCAGGTCGCGCACCTCTTCCCAGCCCAGGGCGATGCCCTGCTCCCGCAGTTGCGTGGTCTGGAGCCCAAAGGAGATGCCGGCCCTGAGGTCGGCCTGACGGGCCTTGCGGGGCAGGCCGACGCCCACCAGGCCCTTGCTCGGGGTGAAGACGATGCGCCCGGTCTGGTCGTACCAGGTGTCGGCCTCATTCTGGCGCATCACCGGGAACTGAATCCGGTAGATGGTCAGCAGCTCATCCAGGGTCAGGCCCAGGGCCTGAGACACCAGGACGTCGATCTCCACCAAGGCCTGACGACGGGCGTAATCGGTGCGCAGGGCGCAGTGGCGTTGCCAGGTGGGGGTGATGTTGGCGAAGAAATTAGGGTCGAGCAGTGGGCTGTGGGTGGACCAGCGTTGTTGGCGAAATTCGGGTTGGTAGCAGGGTTTCCAGAGATCGCGATAATGTCGCGTTAGAGTTGATAGGCACAAAACTCTTATGCTTGTCTGAGCCGAAAAGTACCCGTTGGGAAATGCGAAATCGTCAAGAGATTGTTGTAGATTTGTCCGACCGGACAGCTTGATGAAAAAATCAAAGATGATAGAAAGACACCCAGCGGCCATACCCAAAAGATGATCGGTTGATCGGAACAGATAGGTTCTAACGCCGTGGGTGTGCCCAGCTCCTCTAGGAATTACTGCGGAAACAAGTCCCTTTTCTGCTCCGATACTAATCATTGCTCGTGAGGCAAGGCGGAAGTATTCCGTCACTCGCTTCCCTTGGGTTTCCTCCCCTTCCACCCAAGGCACCCTTGGCGTCCGGTCCGCATATTCGGCCGGCGAACAGTCGGGCACATAGTTGGTCCGCGGCAGATAATCGTCCGGCAATCGGGTCAGGTCGAGGCAATCGTAATGGCCTTTCTCGGTACAGACGGCGCGTGGGGTCTTGTAGGCCGGGTTGCCGACGAAGAAATGGGGGCCTGAGAGCACCCATTGACCGGGTTCGTCCGGAAAGCGGGTCTCGCGGCGGATGGTGCCATCTTTCTGTTGGTTGGTCTCATGCCACATCTCCAGTGAGAGGTATTCACCCTTGAGATCACCCAGCCGCCGGGGCTGCGCGGCAAACTTCTGCAACACACTTACTAACTCTTGGGTGTGTAGCGTCGGTAACCGAGCCGCTAAGGCAGGAGTTCCTTCTACATCGTAGAGATTAGCGAACAAAGCCAATCGGTCTCTATCGACATGCACAATGCGGCTTGCGTGGCCACCCTCATTCCAGTCTTTACCGTTGTCGACTTTTATGCCGCCGACAGGCCCTTGGCCATCGTGGTGATAACTGGCATCGATCGTTTGAGCGGCAAATAGATTCGAGATGCTGTCGAAGCTTGGATCGGATCTGGACTGACACCGATAGATATTGATGCTGAATTTAACCCGATGCGCTATTGGGAAGAGCATCCGTTGGTTCTGAAACTGAAAATGGCCCCGCAACCTCGGATAAACCTCGGCCCGAAACGCCCCGCCCTTGGGATCGTCATAAAGCCCCTCCGGATGCAGAAACCCAGCCACACCCTGCGCGTTACTCGCCATCCATGCCTGCGGCAGAAAGCACTTGTACAAATTGGTCTGCACGCCTTTAAGCAGCGGGTAGTTCTGCGCTGCGTTCAAAAACGCCTGCATCCCCGCCTGCTCGCAGAACTCGTCGAGCCAGGGGCCCCGCATCTCGGGGCGCTCTGTAAAGATTGCCGCCCGGCTCTTCGCGAGGTCAGACGCGCTCAACTTGCGGATGGCGATCTTGGGGTCCGCCTCGCCCAGGATGCCCTTCTCTTCCCATTCCACCTTGAGCCAAGGTGGGTTCCCGAGGATCAGATCGAAGCCACCGCAGGCGCGGAAGATGTCCGCGAAGTTGAGCTCCCAATGGAAGAAGCGGAACCGGGATGCCAGGGCCTCCACCTGGATGACGCGGGGAAAGTGCTCGCGCAGGCGCTTGATGCGCAGCTCGCCATAACGATCGTGCAGGGTCTTCTCGGCGCCGGCCGCGACCAAGGGCAGTTGGCCCGGCTGGTCGTCAAACAGGGAGGGCTGGACCTCCGGGACCAGATACTGCCGTTCCACCTTGGCGGGCCTGGGGGCAAGGTCCAGCTCCCGCTGCTCGTCGATCTCCATGACGTTGCCTTCCAGGATGGCGCCGACCTCGGTGATCCATTGGGTGCGGGTCGGGAGGGCGTTGGCCTGGGCGAGGGGCCAGAACCAGAGGGCGCACCAGTAGTCCATCACCAGCTTGAGGCGGCGGTAGGGGGTGGCGGTGTCGCCGTCCTCGCTCAACATGCCAGCCTTGCGGGTGGCCTCCTTGCTGGCGCGGCTGCTGATGCAACCTGCATCGCTGTCGGGCCAGACCGGCAGCTTGTCCTCGGTGCGGGCGCGGTCCTGGGCCAACTGGTGGGCGTGCTCGGCCCAGAGGGCGTCGATCTTGGCGCTGAGCTGCCGCAGACGCCGGATCTCCAGGTCGGAGAAGGGACCGAGCAGGGCCTTCTTCCAGGTCTTGACCCGGTCCAGCTCGGCGCCGAAGTACTCCTTGACCGCCTTGTTGGCGTAGTCGCACATCCCCGCGTCGGGGAGCAGGAAGTGATAGATCTCATCGATCCGGCGCGGCTCGGCTAGGTTCAGGCGACGGGGGACGGCGTGGAGCCAGCACTCGGGGTTGGGGACCGACTTGCCGTCCGGTCCCCTGAGGTTTCTCGGGGCGTTGAGCTGGTACGCCCGGAACACCTGGGGACGGGCGCCCACCAGGGAGTTGCCGGTGAAGAGCTGATAGCCGAACCAGGGCACCCGGGCCGGCTTGGGGCGGCCCTGCTCGTCGCTCTCGCCATAGATGGCGTTGAGCCAGATGCTGACCTCGGCCAGCTCGGTGGCGATGGGGTTCAGGTCCACCCCGAAGACGTTGGCGTCGGCCAGGCGCATCCGGACCTTCTGCAGCTCCTGGGGGTACTGGTCGTGGGGGATGCGGCGCTTGAGCTCCTGCTGCTTGCGCGTGAGATACGCCTCGGCGAGCTGGTTGACCGCCTCGTTCACGAAGGCCGCGCTGCCGATGGCGGACTCGAGGACGCGAATGGTGAGGATCTCGTCGGCGGTCTTGCCCTCCAGCAGCTCCTTGAGGGCATATTTCACCAGGCACTGGGTCAGGGACTGGGGGGTGTAGTAGCTGGCGCTCTTCTGGCGGTCGCGCCCGGCGAGGCGATAGATGAAGGTGCCCTTGGGATAGAGCCGCAGTTCCTTGCGGCCTTCGGCGTTGGTGAAGGTGACCTTTTCGCCATTCTTGTAGTCGCCGATCTTATCCCGGGTGACGAACCAGCCGTTGCCCAGCAGGTCCGTGGTGCCGCCGTAGGCCTCCTCGCTCACGCTCCCCTCCTCGCCCTCGCCGGTCTCGTCGTCGTCCGCCTCGGTGGTCGGCTCCTTGGCCGCCGGCATCACCTCGTACAGGTCCTCGGCGGCGAAGAAGCCGCGGTAGGACAGCAGGGCCTCGTAAACCGCCCCCAACTGGTTGATGGAGAGGGCCTGGTAGCTCACCCGGCGGGTGCGCCGGGTCTTGGGGTCCTTTGCGAAGGAGAGGCCGCGCAGCACCGCCTGCCAGAGGTGGTTGGGGAAGCGCACCTTGTTGAGCAGGGGCGTGCTGGCGGGGTCGAACAGGCGGCTGTCGAGCGGCGCCAGCTCGAAGGCGTTGAGGGTCGCCGAGCCGGTCAGGACCGGCTGCGCCCGGTGGCGGTTGGGGGCGGTCCCCGCGGCCACCAGGTTGAAGAGCTTCCTGAGGGTCTGGTCGAAATAGCCGCCCTGTTGGGCTTGGGTGGTGTGCAGGTTGGTGAGGGTGAGGTCGCGCAGGTGCTCCAGGCTGTAGCCGCGGGTGTAAACGTCGCTCCGATTGATGGGGACGTAGCCCAGCTCGGGGCGGGCCTCGATGTAGAAGAGGAAGATGAGCCGGTAAACCAGGCGCACGCACTCGGTGCTGAGCTGGCCGGCGTTCAGGGGTTTGAGGGTGCCGGTGTAGCTGTAGCCGTGCTCCTGGATCAATTGTCGCGCCGCCTCGTTGCCCAGCAGCTCGATGGCGTCGCGGAGGGCATATTTGAGGTCTTCGCTGACCCCGGCATCGTGCTTGTGGGATTCGGCGTCCAGGGTGTCGAGCAAGCCCTCACCCGCGTCGGGACAGAGGGCCTCCCGATGCAGCAGGGCGTAGCTGGCGTTGAGGGCGGCGGGCGGCTTCTTGCCGAGGATCTCCGTCAGGTCGAAGCGCAGGAAACGGTTGGCGGGCCACTTGAAGCGGTCGATCAGGAGCCACTCGACCTCGCCGATCAGGAGCACGAAGCGCGGCGGGTGATCGGCGGCGAACAGGGCGTCGGAGAGGATCTCCGCCAGGGGGCGTGGGGTCTTCCTGCCCTTGGCGATATAGGCCGCCGGGACTTCCTGGATGCCGAAGTGCCGCGCATCCAGGGTGGCATCGAGGGGGTCGGTGGTCTGCTCTGGTTGCCGGGGCCGCTGGTCGGGATTGAAGGCGGGCAGGACGATCACCTCCAGCAGGCCGGCGGTCTTGCCCACCCGGGCCCAGAGGGGGAGCGGCTGGCCGCCGATCCATTCCTGCTCCTCGGGAGCGATGACGTAGCCGAGTTCCCGCAGCAGGTCGCGGTGCAGGTCCTGGTGCCATTGCACCTGGGCGGCGAAATCCTCATTCGCGGGGTAGCGGGCCAGGTGCTGAAAGAAGGGGGCGGCGAGGCGTGCCAGGCGCTTGGCGGGCGGATCGGCTTCCGCCTCGCTTCCGGCGCGCTGTTGCAGCCAATCCTTGATCCGGGCCTGAAAGACATGGGCGAAGAAGTGGTGGCTGTAGAACTCGTTCTCGTTGACGACGCCCGGGAAGACGTCGAATTTTTCCGTGATTTCCATCGCTGATCCTGGACTAAGGCTGCGCCGTAACGCCGGCGAGCACTTGCACGAAGGGCACGGGCTCCACCTCAAGGCTGTCCTTGACCCATTGGCCGTACTCGGTGAAGACGTCCTCGATGTCTTTCATGCGCTGCGCCCGGCGCCCCGACCGGATGGTGTCTAGCACCTTGGCCAGGCGCAGTTCCAATTGACGCTCCTGGGCACCGCGCAGCTCGTCCAATTCCGCAAGCCGATGTTTCACCTCCTCGGCGCGGGCGGCGCTGAAGCGCTTGACCTGGTCTTCGACGTGCAACTGCATGGTGGCGACGGCGTCGCCCAGGGCTTGTTGCAGCGGCGTCAGGTCCAGGGGGCGGCGGGCGTTGGGCAGACCGCGTTCGGTCATACCGGCGCGGGCGCAGAAGGCGTCGAAGTCTTCGATCACATAGTCCTCCCCCCGGCGGCGGACGACCGCCTGCCACTCGGCGATCAGTGGCTGGCCCTTGCGGTTGGGGATCAGGCCCAGCATCAGAAAGGCGCATTCGTCCGCCGCAAGACGCGGGCTGGTGATGACCGGGGCGCGCCGGCGGCCCAGGGTGCCGATGACCCGGTCGATCAGCCACTGGCAGATGGGGTGCTGGGGCCAGAGAAACTGGATGTCGGGCCAGGTGGCGCCTTGCCGATCCTGCTCCCGGACCCGCTGGATGGATTCCTCGACCAAGCCGGGGAGCGCGGAGAGCACATACTCGTCGGTCTCGCGCAGCACCTCGGCGGGCAGTTGGCGGCGCAGCCGTCGGCGCAGGTCGGCGGGCGGGGTGAGGCGCAGCATGCGGGCCTGGTCGTCGATGCGGTAGCCCTCCGCCTCGGGAACTCTGGCGATGGCCTGCTTGGCAAAGGCATGGATATCCGGGAAGAAGCGGTGGGGCTCCGGGAGGACGGCGGCCGGGGGCGCCTCTGGCACCGTGCCGAACAGGGCCGTCTCCCAATCATCCTCGTCGTCCCGCGCCGCGGCCTGCTCGATACAGTCCCGCTCGAATTGCTCTGCGCTCATGCGGCTGGCCAGCGCCTCGGCCACCACCACTTCCTCTTCCTCGATGCTGTGCTTGCGCAGGATGGAGGCGGGATCGCCGATGTTGCGGCTGATCTGCTCGTCCTTGCGCACCAGGACCTCGATGACGCGCAGGTCGCCTTTGACTGTCTCGATCTCGGATGCGGTCAACAGATAGTCGATGCGCGGGGTCTGGTCCTGGCCAAAGCGGTCCACCCGGCCGTTGCGCTGCTGGAACACCATGGGCGACCAGGGCAGGTCGAAGTGGACCAACCGATGACAGAAGTAGTGGAGGTTCAGCCCCTCCGAGGCCACATCGGAGCACAGCAGGACCCGCAGACTGTCGTGCTCCTGGCCGAAGCGTTCGACGATCTCCTGCTGGTCGATGTCGGAGAGGCCGCCGTCCAGGAGGGTGAAGGCCTCCTCTTTCAGGCGCAGGTCACCCGGGAGCCTGGACATGAGCCACTTCAGGGTCTCGATGCGCTCGGAGAAGATGACCAGCCGGTCTTTGCTGTCCTTTCCCGTCCATTGGGCCTCGGGGTCGCGGAGCGCGGTCAGCAGCCGCTGGTACTTGCTGAAGCCGTCCGGAGTGATGCCTGCCAGGGTCTGCAACAGGGCCTGGAAGGCGGAAATCTCATCCTGCTCCGCCCCTGACGGCGCTGGGCCGCGGCGCAACTTGTCGATGCGGTTGCGGGCGTAGCCGATGGCCGCGGCGGGGCTGGAGAAGAGGGCCTTTTGCAGGCCGACGCGTTGCAGCTCAGACTGCTTGCCGTGGGCGCGCTCTCCTTTCTGGGTGAAGGGGATCGCCAGGACCGCTTGGAAGGCGGTTTCTTCCTGGGGCGTGGCCCGGGCGGACAGCCGGCGGGTCACGGGATCCAGGAACTGGCCCTGGGCCTGCCCCTTGATGTCCTTCTTGAAGCGGCGCACGAAGAGGTCCTTGCGGTCCAGGTCCGCGCGGCTGTAGTCGTCCGGATCGGAGATGGCGGTGGGGTCCAGCAGCCAGATCAGGGAGGCAAAGCTGTTAGCCGAGCCATCGTGGGGGGTGGCCGAGAGCAGGATGAGGGTGTCGGACTTGGTGGCGAGGTTCTTGGCCAGCCGCGCCCGCAGGGAGGAACCCGAGTCGCCCTTCCGGACGGCGACGTTCTGGCATTCGTCGATGACGATCAGGTCCCAGCGGGACTTGTCCAGGTAGTTGCGGTATTCGTTGTTCCCCTTCAGGGTGTCCATCGAGATGATGGTCTTGTCGTAGTAGTTGAAGGGGTTGTGCCCGGACGGGATGTTGTTGCGGATGCGCTGGATGCCCGCGGAGTCGAGTCGCACCAACGGGATAGTGAAGCGGGACCACCACTCCTTCTGAAACTGAGTCAGCATGCTCTTCTGGGTCACCACCAGGATGCGGCGGCCCCGCCCGCGGATGTCCAACTCGGTGGCCAGCATGGCGGCCTCCAGCGTCTTACCCAGGCCGACGCCATCCGCGATCAGGATGCGGGTGCGCACCTGCTTGAGCCCCTTCTCCGCCGGCACCCGCTGGTAGTCGGCGCGCTTCATCACCGCCTGGTGGGCGCGGTGAATGTGCTGATCGTTGGCGACCGTGCGCAGGCGCTGGCTTTCGAGATACAGCAGGCTGTCGGTGAAGTAGTCGCTGGTGTCCTGGAACAGCTCGGTTTGAGCGGGGTCGTGGACCTGGATGTCGTCTTCGAGCCGGTCGAGGAAGATGGCCGAGGTGCCTCGCACCAGTTCGGACAGGCCATCGCAGGTCAAGGCGTGGCCGCCGTCGTCGCTCAAGTCGATGTGGCGGATGACCCAGTCCTCATCCCGAACGGTGACGCGTGCCCCCGGTGCAAATCCGCGATGCATTTCCAGTCCTGTTTCCTTCACGCTCTAGGGATGGCTAAGAGGCATAAGCGGGGCTATCCATGGAAACAATCCTGCCAAACCGCGAGGGGCAAGAGGTTCCTGAAGCAGTAATGAGGTACAGGCGAAAACTGACTGGGTAATCCCCTCTGCCTGCGCAGCCGATCTTACACTGATGCCTTGGGCCCTTCCTGGCCAATTTCCGGCCCGGGGTTGTCAGGATCGGGCCCTGGTCCGGACCGCACACCATGATGCCAGTTGCTCACGGCATCCCAGCCTCAGCTCCTCACTAAACGGTCCAACAGCAGGGATGCGAGTTCCCGGCGACCGTCAAGTACGGCGAGCACCAGGACACTGTCGGGCTCGATGCGGAAAACGATCCGCCATGGGCGCTCAACGAGTTCCCGATATTGATGCACACCGATGGACCTCAGCTCTGGTACCAGGCGACCGCGTTCGGCGGCAGTCGTTAGTGACCCCGCCCGCTCCCGCAACCGATCGAGTACCGTCAAGGCGTTCTCGATGCTGTCCTCGGCGATGTAGGCGACGATGGCTTCGAGGTCGCGCCGCGCGGTCCGGGTCCACAGCACCCGTCGCTCAATCATCGGCCGGTTCGCCCCCGGCCAACCGACGTCGCAGATCGGCGAACACCTGCCCCTGCGGCACAACCCGGCCAGCCTCGACGTCGCGCTCGCCCTGTACCATCAGCTTCAGCAACACCAGGGCCCGCTGCCGTTCCTGGTGCTGCTCGTAGTCCTCCACCACGGCACATGCGCGCCCGTTCTGGGTCAGGACCAGCCGGGTCGGCTCCACGCGGATCTTGTCCAACAGACGGCTGGCATCGGCCTTGAATTCGCCGAGGCTCAGAATTGTTTCGCTCATCGCAACGACCCTATTCGGACAGAATTTAGCTGGAGTCGAGGATGGCCATCAGGGAACGGCTTGTCAAACCTCGCATCGCCATCCCAGCCGCCTGGGCACCTGCTAAACGCCAGCCACGACCGTCAGCTTGCCGATCCGGACCTGCCTCTCGGCGGGGCCGGTCAGATGCACCGAGCCACCACGACTGCCCACGGCCACGGTGACCGGCATTTCGACCACGTCGTTTTGCACCCTCCCCCCGGCCTCGGTATCATCCCGCCCCTCGGACGGCAGGCGCGTAGCTCATTTGAGGTTGATGATGAAATCGGAACACCTCGCCCGCAACAACGTCATCCTTCTCGTCTGCTTGCTGATCCTGATCGTCTTCTACCCGCTTTTCCAGACGGATAAGACCCTGGTTCGCGACCTGCTGCTCTCCGCGGTCTTCTTTGCCGGGATATTCTCGTTTGAGTTTCCCGCCAGGGCCCGGATCCTCCTGTTGTCGCTCGCGACACTAACGGCCGGAACCACCTGGATCCATCATTTCATCGACAATGACCTGCTGTCCCTGATCGACTTCGCGACATCCTCGGTCACGCTGGCTCTCATCGTCGTACTGATGATCCGCCACATTGCCCGCGGCAGGATCGTGACGCCGACCATCATGCTCAGTTCAGTCAACGGCTACCTGCTGCTCGGCGTGCTTGGCGCGGTACTGCTGAACATCGCCGATGCCGTCCATATCGCCCTGAACGGCCCGGGAAGCGCCGGCATCGCGCTCCCCCGCGAGGGTTCTCCCGAGTTCAGCGACTATCTTTATTTGGCGTTCATCACCCTGACTACCGTGGGTTTTGGCGACGTGACGGCCGTTTCCCACCTGACCCGATCCATGACCATTCTCATCGGCCTTGCCGGCCAGCTATACATGACCATTCTCATTGCCATGCTGGTAGGAAAATTTCTCGCTGGCCACGAAGGAAAGTAGGGGTGCCGGCGTCCGCGACTGCTTGGTTGTCATGCGGAACGGCTGTCCCGGCGTGGCAGTGCCACGGCGCCTTCAGTCGGGACTGGTCCCCGCGCGATTCTGGCAGTCATAGGCCTCGGCACATGCCATCCCCAGCCGCCTGTACCCCTGCGCTAACCGCCAACCACCACCGCTATCTTGCCGATCCGGGCCTGCCATTCGGCGGGGCCGGTCAGATGCACCGAGCCACCCCGGCTGTCCACGGCGACGGTGACCGGCATATCGACGACGTCGAACTCGCGGATGGCCTCCATCCCCAGGTCCTCGAAGGCCACCAGGCGCGATCCCTTGATGGCCTTTGAGACCAGATAGGCCGCGCCACCGACCGCCATGAGATAGACGGCGCCGTGTTTCTTGATGGCCTCGATGGCGACGGGACCGCGCTCGGCCTTGCCCACCATGCCGATGAGGCCGGTTTGGGCCAGCATCTGCTCGGTGAATTTATCCATGCGGGTGGCGGTGGTGGGGCCGGCGGGGCCGACCACCTCGTCCCGGACGGGATCGACGGGCCCGACGTAGTAAATAAAGCGGTTGGTGAGATCCACGCCCTCCGGCAGGCCTTCGCCCCGGCTGAGCAGATCCGTCAGGCGCTTGTGGGCGGCGTCGCGGCCGGTCAGGAGCTTGCCGCTGAGCAGCAGGCGGTCGCCGGGTTGCCATTGGGCTATCGTCTCCTTGGTCATCGCGTCCAGGTTGACGCGGATGGCCTTGGCATCGGCCTGCCAGACGACATCCGGCCAGTCTTCCAGGCGCGGCGGGGTCAGCTCGGCCGGACCACTGCCGTCCAGGGTGAACTCGACATGGCGGGTGGCGGCGCAGTTGGGGATCATGGCCACCGGCAGGGAGGCGGCGTGGGTGGGATAGTCCTTGATCTTGACGTCGAGGACCGTGGTCAGGCCGCCCAGGCCCTGGGCGCCGATGCCGAGGGCATTGACCTTTTCGTAGAGTTCCAGGCGCAACTCCTCCAGGGGGTTACGCGCGCCATGGGCCTTGAGTTCGTGGATATCGATCTCCTCCATGAGAGCCTCCTTGGCCAACAGCATGGCCTTTTCGGCCGAGCCGCCAATACCGATGCCCAGCATGCCCGGCGGACACCAGCCGGCGCCCATGAGGGGGACGGTTCGCAGCACCCAATCGACCAGGCTGTCGCTGGGGTTGAGGATGGCGAACTTGGATTTGTTCTCCGAGCCGCCGCCCTTGGCCGCCAGCTTGACGTGGACCTTGTCCCCCGGCACCAGGCTGACATGGACCACGGCCGGGGTATTGTCGCGGGTGTTGCGCCGCTCGCCGTAGGGCGGCGCGACCATGGAGGCCCGCAGCCGGTTGTCCGGATGCAGGTAGGCGCGACGCACCCCCTCGTCCACCATCTCCTGCAGACCCAGGGCGGCCTCCCAGCGCACCGCCATGCCGACTTCCAGGAAGACCACCACCATGCCGGTGTCCTGACAGATGGGCCGGTGGCCTTCGGCGCAGAGCCGCGAGTTATAGAGAATCTGGGCCATGGCATCGCGGGCCGCGGGGGATTCTTCCCGTTCGTAGGCCGCGCCCAGGGCGCGAATATAGTCCAGGGGGTGGTAGTAAGAGATGAACTGGAGGGCGTCGGCGATGCTGGCGATCAGGTCTTCTTGGCGGATGCTGGTCATTATGGGTGAGCCTTTGGTGGGGGCGCGGTGGAGGGGGCCATTATAATGAGTCCCGGCCTGACTTGCCGGCGTCACGCCCAGGCCAGGCGCATCCCAAGCCCAAAGCCTTTGTCTCCGCTGGCTGACCAAACAGCGAGCCGGGGTCCGGAGGTTTGCCCATGACCCGGTGCGGGGTTACCATCGTCGCCCTACTCTCTTTACCGCCGGCCGGGAGCTGACAGTATGAGTCCACTGCCCTTTGTGCGTCCGCGTCGCCTTCTTGCGATGTGCCTATCCCTGTGCGGCGCGCTCCTCTTGACAGCCTGCGCGACGCCGCGCCCACCCGAGGTGACGACTCCGGTGCGGCCCGCACTGCCGCTGCGGACGCCGGCCACGACGCCTTACTCCGCCATCGTAGTCGACGCTCATTCGGGCAAACTCATCTACGCCGCGGCCGACAAGCAGACGCGGTTTCCCGCTTCCCTGGTCAAGATGATGACGCTCTATCTGGTCTTCGAGTCGCTCGACTCGGGGCGGATCAGCAAGAAGACACGCATCCCGATTTCCGCGCGCGCCGCCGCCCAGCCTGCGTCCAAGCTTTATCTGAAGCCAGGCGACACCATCGATGTCGATACCGCCATCCGCGCCTTGGTCGTCAAGTCGGCGAACGACGTTGCCACCGCCGTCGCCGAGCACCTGGGCGGGAGCGAGGCGAATTTCAGCGCGCGGATGACGGCCAAAGCCCGAATGCTGGGCATGAGCGACACGACTTTCAGGAATGCCTCCGGCCTACCGGATTCCGGAATGCGGACCACGGCGCGCGACATGGCCACCCTCGGCATGGCTCTGAAGCGGGACTTCCCCGGCGAGTTTGGCTATTTCTCCTTGCGTGACTTCGAGCACAAGGGTCAGATCTTCAAGGGACACAACCGGGCGATGGACATGATCGATGGCGCTGACGGCATCAAGACCGGCTTCACGCGCGCCGCGGGATTCAACCTGGCGACTTCGGTCCGCCAAGACGGCCGCGCCGTTGTCGCCGTGGTCATGGGTGCGGAGTCGGCCCGCAGCCGCGACGTATTCATGCGCGACCTCATCGCCGCGAGCCTGCCGAAGGCCGAGCGCCGGTAAGGCATCTCCAGGGGATGGGGTGATGGGGATGGGAAATCTAACCGCACGGCGGCTGGGGTCGTGGGACCTTAGCATCGAACGACGGGGGCTCTGCAAGGGCAAAGTGCGATCTGAGGGTGGCCGACAGGTAAGGTGGACCCCATGTCAGGCTGGCGTTGTTGATGCCAAGCACTACAGGGCATCTTTCATGGTTTTGGAACAGCCTGCGAATATACCAATGCAGGTGGATCGGGTGGGTGATCGGGTATTTTCAAATGCTCAAAGCAACACTGCCTTGATGATGGCCTGGGCGTGGAAGCCCTGCTGAGTGCGTTGGTCAGCAATGTGCAGCGCCGTAGTGAAACAGACTGGCTTTCACCTGACCAAGGCAAGCGTAATCACCAGGCCACTGGCCATCAGATAAAAACCGAACAACAAGCCGCCACCCCACCGGTCAGCCTTGACCGAGGCCGCCATATCCGTTGCCTTTTCATGGCCGAGTTTGGTGATGTAGATCAGCAGCGCAATGACGGCAATGCAATACACATAAGCGTACAGATAGAGGGTGTCGAGCAAGGTCAGGTACTCCACGGTCGGCAGATCTTCACCCACCGTGATCTGCAACGCCACAATCGAGAAGATTGAAAAAATGGCAATCTGAAAACGTGAATCCACCAATTTTGGGCTGAGCAAAAACACAAAAGAACAGCAGATGGTGGTCAGCAGAATAGGCAAGACGTTTTTCACAACGGCATTGATGATCGGGCGTGTGATCCGCAGCTCAATGGATACGCGGGAATAGGAACTGCCCTGGTCCACCCGTGTATCGCCAAAATTGGTCGGATGGGTGTAGTCGTAACTTTGCATCGTGGCTGGTTTGTATTGGAATCCGGGCAATTTGAGCTCAGGATTCACACCGATGCTGTCAACCACATATTTTTGCCCAAGCGTGTCGCGTACCGCATCTTCGATCTCGATGCTGATGCTCTGCTTGTCAAAGGGGTAGTTGCGCAGGTCAAGCTTGCGGCTCATCCGGCCCTCCACATGAATGACCTGATACAACTGCCCATCTGGCAACACCTCCGGCTCTTCATAAGACTTAGTGATGACGGTGCCCCAGGATTCCGAGTGGTTGACAAATTCAAGGGAGCTGGAGGGGTCGATATCCGGGTTTTTCCAGCGAAACCACAGGTAAAAATCAACCATGTAATTGTGATTCTTGAGGTCTATGGCCTGTACGTCGTTGAGGTAGGCCCCCATCATCACCACGTCGGGTTCGCCAATTTTCTTGACGCTGATGCTGGCCTTTGAAGCATCCTCAGGCTCCATCAGGGTCTCGGCCAACGCCATGCCGCTAAGCCCAGTCAACCCAACCAGACATCCACCAACCAACATCACACAGGCAAGTGTCGCCATCCAGCAGGCCGGACGCTTGATCATCGAGGTCATGTCAACACTCCATGGAAAGCAGGATTGGATGGCCTGATTCTGTCGCACACCAGCTTTCAGGCACCCATTGCCCGTCCCAGTCCCCTTCCCGCGCCAGCGCAAGGTAGGTCTCCAGGTGCCGCTAGCCTTTGGTGGGGACGCGGTAGAGGGGGGATTATAAAGACTCCCGGCCTGACTTGCCGGCGTCACGCCCCGGCCAGGCGCATCCCAGCCCAAATTGGTCCTTGCACCCTCCCCCGGGGCTCTGTATCATCCCGCCCCTCAGACGACAGGCGCGTAGCTCAGTTGGTTAGAGCACCACCTTGACATGGTGGGGGTCGTTGGTTCGAGCCCAATCGCGCCTACCAATTCCTTGGCTACCCGTTCAACGACTAGCCCCCTCAGGGGCCAAAGGCGTTGGCGGGTAG
Source organism: Chromatiaceae bacterium (assembly GCA_020851955.1). Classification (GTDB taxonomy): domain Bacteria; phylum Pseudomonadota; class Gammaproteobacteria; order Chromatiales; family Chromatiaceae; genus M0108. Next base: position 21,207 of record JADZBU010000135.1, read on the forward strand.
CTCGATGTTTTTCGGCGGCCGGCGTCATGTTGTTGGCCATGAGCTGAATCACGTGATCCCTCGTACCGATCACCACTGAGCAGGCAGAATGCCCATGCCCCGCATCACCCTCCCCGACGGTTCCGTCAAGTCTTTCGACGCCCCTCCGACCGTAGCCCAGGTCGCGGCCAGCATCGGTCAGGGTCTGGCCCGTGCCGCCCTCGCCGGCCGGGTTGATGGCCGTCTCGTCGATACCTCGCATCTCATCGCCCAGGACGCCAGTCTGGCCATCGTCACCGCCCGGGACGAGGAAGCCCTGGAACTGCTGCGTCATGACGCCGCCCATGTCATGGCCCAGGCGGTCCAGGAACTCTATCCCGGCACCCAGGTGACCATAGGCCCCGCCATCGAAAACGGCTTCTACTACGACTTTGCCCGCGCGGAGCCCTTCACCCCGGAAGACCTGGGCGCGATCGAGCAGCGCATGCACGAGATCGTCGCCCGCGACCTGCCCCTGGAGCGCGAGGTCTGGGACCGCGAGGATGCCAAGACCCTCTTTGCCGGCATCGGCGAGGACTTCAAGGTTCAGATCATCGAGAACATCATCCCCGAGGGGGAAGAGGTCTCCATCTATCGCCAGGGCGACTGGTTTGATGTCTGCCGCGGCCCCCATCTGCCCAGCACGGGTAAGCTCGGCAATGGCTTCAAGCTGATGAAGGTGGCCGGCGCCTACTGGCGGGGCGATTCCACCCAGCCCATGTTGCAACGCATCTATGGCACCGCCTGGCGTGACCGCAAGGAGCTCAAGGATTACCTCACGCGCCTGGCGGAGGCGGAGAAGCGGGACCATCGTAAGCTCGGCAAGGCCCTGGATCTCTTCCATACCCAGGAAGAGGCGCCGGGCATGGTCTTCTGGCATGACAAGGGCTGGACCCTCTACCTGATCCTGGAGGATTACATCCGGTCCAAACTCCGGGTGCATGGCTATCTTGAGGTCCATACCCCCCAGATCATCGATCGCAGCCTCTGGGAGCGGTCCGGTCACTGGGAAAAGTTTCGCGCGGACATGTTCGTCACCGAGGCCGAGGAGCGGGTCTTCGCCATCAAGCCGATGAACTGCCCGGCCCATATCCAGATTTTCAATCACGGGCTCAAGAGCTACCGCGACCTGCCCCTGCGCATGGCGGAGTTTGGCTCCTGCCACCGCAACGAGCCCTCCGGGACCCTGCACGGCCTGATGCGGGTGCGTAACTTCGTCCAGGATGACGCCCACATCTTTTGCACCGAGGATCAGATCCTCTCCGAGGTTCTGGACTTCATCGACCTGCTCTACGGCATCTACCGGGATTTCGGCTTCGACGAGGTGCTGGTGAAGTTCTCCACCCGCCCGCCCAAGCGCGTGGGTTCCGACGCCACCTGGGACAAGGCGGAGCAGGCCCTGGAAAACGCCCTGATCGAAAAGGGCCTGGCCTTCGACCTGCAGCCCGGCGAAGGCGCCTTCTACGGTCCCAAAATCGAATTCTCCCTGCGGGACTGCCTGCAACGGGTCTGGCAACTCGGCACCATCCAGCTCGATTTCTCCATGCCGGAGCGTCTGGGCGCCCACTACATCGCCGTTGATAACAGCCGCCAGACCCCGGTCATGCTGCACCGCGCGGTACTGGGTTCCCTGGAGCGTTTCATCGGCATTCTGATCGAGCACTACGCCGGCGCCCTGCCCCTCTGGCTGTCGCCCTTGCAGGCCGTGGTCCTCAATATCACCGATCGGCAGGCGGACTGGGTCCGGGAAGTGGCTAGCACTTTGACGGATAAGGGCTTCCGGACCCATCTCGACTTGAGAAACGAGAAGATCGGCTTTAAAATCCGCGAGCACACCCTGCAGAGGGTACCCTACCTGCTGGTGGCCGGCGATCGCGAGGTCGAGACGCGCACCCTTTCGGTACGCAACCGCAAGGGTCAGGACCTGGGTACCCTGAGCCTGGACGAGGTTATCGACCGGCTCGGCGAGGAAGTGGCCCAAAAAGTTTAATCAAGGCCGGCGGATGCCTGGCCCTGCCAGTTCAGGGCCCGAGGTTTCGCCGGCTGTTTTTTTCCCTGACTGGAGGAACCTGCGATAGCTGCGCCAAAGAGAAACCGCGTTAACAAGGAAATCAACGTACCCGAGGTACGACTCATTGACGCGGAAGGTCAACAGGTTGGTATTCTAAGGACGCGCGAGGCCCTGGAGCGGGCGGCGGAAGAAGGTCTGGACCTGGTCGAGATCGTGCCCAACGTGGAGCCTCCCGTCTGTCGCCTCATGGACTTTGGTAAGTTTCTCTTCGATCAGAAGAAGAAGCGGGCCGAGGCGAGAAAGAATCAGAAGCAGGTCGAAATCAAGGAAATCAAATTTCGTCCAGGGACGGAGGAAGGAGACTATCAGGTCAAACTGCGCAACCTGACGCGTTTCCTCAACGAAGGGGACAAGGCCAAGGTCACGATGCGTTTCCGCGGGCGTGAACACGCCCACCGGGATCTGGGGCTCGAGTTGCTCCAGCGCGTGGAAAAGGACCTGGCCAGCATCAGTATCATCGAACAGCAGCCCCAGATGGAAGGACGCCAGATGGTGATGGTTCTGGGCCCCAAGAAAAAATAGCGGCAAGGCGGGTCCCGATGTCGGGACCCTCGCGATTGGGAATGCCAGCGGGCCGTCAGGTGGATGGCCTGGACGGTATTCCCAGTTTCCGATCGCCGCCATCAGCAATGATCAATAGCGGAGTGTTGAAAAATGCCCAAGATCAAAACCAATCGCGGGGCCGCCAAGCGTTTTTCGTTTACCGGTTCCGGAAAAATCAAACGGAATGCCTCCCATCGGCGGCACATCCTCACCAAGAAGCCGACCAAGCGGAAGCGCCACCTGCGCGATCCCGCCATGCTCCACAAGGCCGATATGAAGATGGCCATGAGGATGATGCCCTACTGCTGAGCCCCTCCTTGACCCTTGCGGTCCAGGGAGCCATCGACAGTCCTAATATGATGAATTATTTCCGGAGAAGCATTCCATGCCACGCGTAAAACGCGGCGTCATTGCGCATGCACGCCACAAGAAGATCCTGGACGAAGCTAAAGGCTATTACGGTGCCCGCAGCAAAGTCTTTCGCGTCGCCAAGCAGGCCGTTATCAAGGCCGGCCAGTACGCCTATCGCGACCGTCGCCAGAAAAAGCGCATGTTCCGCGCCCTCTGGATCGCCCGCATCAACGCCGCCGCGCGCGAGTGCGGCCTGTCCTACAGCCGGCTCATCAATGGCCTGAAGCTGGCGGGGGTCGAACTCGACCGCAAGGTGCTGGCCGACATCGCTTATCACGACAGCGAGGCCTTCGCCGCCCTGGCCGCTCAGGCCAAGGACGCCCTGCCGCCCGCCGCTGCCTGACGGCACCCTTGGCCCGGCCAAGGGCGTCCGTAACCGGGGTGGCTTGCCACCCCGTCCGGCACGGGGCGGTTAGCCGCTAGGGAGGGGAAAGGCCATGGTCTTTCCCCTTTTTTATTCCAGATCAGACTGTTCCCCCAGGGATCATCACTCCGAGCAACAAGCATGAGCGAAGAAACCAGGCTCGGCATCGAGCCGCTTCAAGCGGAGGCCCTGGGCGAGATCGCCGCGGCCGCCGACTTGCCCGCCCTGGATCGGGTTCGGGTGCATTACCTGGGCAAGGCCGGCCTGCTGACCGCCCAACTCAAGCAACTCGGCCGTCTGCCAGCGGAAGAGCGCCCCAGCGCGGGCCAGGCCATCAACCAGGCCAAGGTCCAGGTCCAGGAAGCCATCGATGCCCGCAAGGGTGTCCTGGAACAAGTGGCCCTGGGCTTGCGGCTGGCCGGCGAACGCATCGACGTCAGTCTGCCGGGCCGGGGTCAACAGCCGGGCGGCCTGCATCCCGTCACCCGCGCCCTGCGGCGCATCGAGCGCCTGTTCGCCAATGCCGGCTTCGAGGTGGCGGAAGGCCCGGAGGTGGAGGACGACTACCACAACTTCGAGGCCCTCAACATCCCCGCCCATCACCCGGCGCGGGCCATGCACGACACCTTCTATTTCGACCAGCACCGGCTGTTGCGCACCCACACCTCGCCGGTGCAGATCCGGGTCATGGAAAACCAGGGGCCCCCGCTCAAAATCATCGCCCCCGGGCGCGTTTATCGCTGCGACTCGGACCTGACCCACACCCCCATGTTTCATCAGGTCGAAGGGCTGCTGGTGGACGAGGCGGTCAGCTTCGCCGATCTCAAGGGCGTGCTTTACGACTTCCTCACCAATTTCTTCGAGCGCGACCTGGAGCTGCGCTTCCGCCCCTCCTATTTCCCCTTCACGGAACCCTCGGCGGAGGTGGATATCCAGTGCGTCATGTGCAACGGCGCCGGCTGCCGGGTCTGCAAACAGAGCGGCTGGCTGGAGGTGCTGGGCTGCGGCATGGTCTATCCCGAGGTCTTCCGCCATGTGGGCATAGACCCGGAGCGGTATCTCGGCTACGCCTTCGGCATGGGCGTCGAGCGCCTGGCCATGTTGCGCTACGGCATCAACGATATCCGCCTCTATTTCGAGAATGACCTGAGATTTCTCCGGCAGTTTGCGTGACCCGACGCGGGCCGACATCCCTTTCATTGGTAGCGGGCTGGCACCCTGGGTCGCCCGCCAGGTAGGAACAGATGAGATTCAGTGAAGCCTGGTTGCGTGAGTGGGTGAATCCCCCCGTGGACACCGCCACCCTCGCGGATCAATTGAGCATGGCCGGCCTGGAGGTGGACGCCCTGATCCCCGCGGCGCCCGCCTTTACGGGGGTCGGCATCGGGCTGGTCCAGACGGTGGAGCCGCATCCCGACGCCGCCAAGCTCCGCGTCTGCCGGGTGGACCTGGGCCAGGGCGAGCCGCTGCAAATCATCTGCGGCGCCCCCAACGTCGCCGCCGGGCAGCGGGTACCCGTGGCCACCCTGGGCGCCGTCCTACCGGGCGACCTCAAGATCAAGCGGGCCAAGCTGCGCGGCATCGAATCCCACGGCATGATCTGCTCCGCGGCGGAATTGGGCCTGGCGGAGACCTCGGATGGCATACTCCCCCTGCCCGACGATGCCCCCATCGGCGCCGACTTCCGCGCCTGGCTGACCCTCGACGACACCTGCATCGAGCTGGACCTGACCCCGGACCGCGGCGACTGCCTGAGCCTCGCCGGCGTGGCGCGCGAGGTGGGCGTCATCAACCGCTGCCCGGTGTGCGTCCCCCCCATCCCCGCGGTCCCAGCCAGCCGTGACGATCGCTTCCCCGCGGAACTCCTGGCCCCGGAGGCCTGCCCGCGCTACACCTGCCGCGTCATCCGCGCCATCGACCCCAGCGCCGAGACGCCCCTCTGGCTGCGGGAGCGCCTGCGCCGCTCCGGCCTGCGCGCCATCAGCCCCGTGGTGGACGTCACCAACTATGTGCTCCTGGAACTCGGCCAGCCCCTGCATGGCTTCGACCTGGCCAAGCTGGCGGGCGGCATCCAGGTCCGCCTCGCCCACCCCGGCGAGCGCCTGGCCCTGCTCAACGGCGACACCATCGAGCTGAACGCCGGCACCCTGGTCATCGCCGACACCGCCAAGGCCGTCGCCCTGGCCGGCATCATGGGCGGCGCCGAGACCGCCGTCGGCGCCGAGACCCGCGACATCCTCTTCGAGAGCGCCTTCTTCGCCCCGGCCCACATCAGCGGCAAGGCCCGCGCCCATGGCCTCCACACCGATGCCTCCCACCGCTTCGAGCGCGGCGTCGATCCCCAACTCCAGGTCAGCGCCCTGGAACGGGCCACCGCCCTCCTCATCGCCATCGCCGGGGGCGAACCCGGCCCCATCGTCGAGGCCGTCGCGGCGGCTCAGGTGCCGGCCCGCTCCCAACTGGCCCTGCGGCGCGAGCGCATCCGCCGTCTGCTGGGCCTGAGCCTGGACGACGCCACCCTCGTCGACATCCTGACGCGCCTGGGCATGACGCTGGTCCCCACCGCCGATGGCTGGGAGGTCACCGCCCCCAGCAGCCGCTTCGACCTGGTGCACGAGGTGGACCTCATCGCGGAGATCGGCCGCATCCATGGCTATACCCGCATCCCCGCCAGCCATGCCTCCGCCTCCTCCGCCACCAAGGCCCCACCCGAGACCGCCTTCGATCTCGACCGCGCCCGCTTGGCCCTGGTCGATCGCGGCTACCACGAGGTCATCAGCTACAGCTTCGTCAACCCCGAGCTGCAGCGGCGACTGGACCCGGAGCAGACGCCCCTCCTGCTCGCCAACCCCCTCTCCCCGGAGATGTCCGCCATGCGCACCAGCCTCTGGCCCGGCCTCGTCCAGGCCGCCCGGGGCAATCTGGCCCGTCAGCAGGAGCGGCTGCGCCTCTTCGAGAGTGGCCTGCGCTTCCAGCAGGACCCGGAGGGCCTGCGCCAGGAGGGCATGCTCGCCGGCTTGCTGCTGGGCAAGTCCCTCCCCGAACAGTGGGGCGCGGCGGCCCGCGCCGCCGACTTCTTTGACCTCAAGGCCGACCTGGAGGCCCTGCTGACCCTGACCGGCGCGGCCGGCGACTTCCGCTTCGTCCCCAGCGAGCACCCGGCCTTGCATCCGGGCCAGACGGCACGCATCGAGCGCCAGGGGCGGGCCGTCGGCCTCATGGGTATGCTCCACCCGGCCCTGGCCGCGGAACTGGATATCGACGCCAACGCCTACCTCTTCGAATTGAACCTGTCGGGGCTGCGGGAGGGCACCCTGCCCGCCTTCGCGCCCATCTCCCGCTTCCCCGCCATCCGCCGCGACCTGGCCATCCTGGTCGATCGCGACCTGCCCTTCCAGCGCGTGCGTGACTGCGTGGCGGCGGCGGCCTCCGACCTGCTGCGGGACCTCATCCTTTTCGATGTCTATGAGGGCGAGCGAATCCCCCAGGGTACAAAAAGTTTCGCGCTGGGATTGATTTTACAAGCCACTTCTCAGACACTTACCGATCAGGAAGTTGACGCGACCATCGGCCGTGTTCTGGAGCGGCTGAGTGTTGAACTTGGGGCTAAATTAAGAGACTGACGCGATGGCACTGACTAAGGCCGATATGGCCGAATACCTCTACGAACAACTGGGCCTCAATAAGCGCGAGGCCAAGGATATGGTCGAGTTGTTCTTCGAGGAGATCCGGGTCGCCCTGGAGAGAGGCGAGCAGGTCAAACTGTCCGGTTTCGGCAATTTCGATCTCCGCGAAAAGAAGCAACGCCCCGGCCGCAATCCCAAGACGGGGGAGGAAATCCCCATCACGGCCCGTCGCGTCGTGACCTTCCGCCCCGGCCAGAAACTCAAGTCGCGGGTAGAAGCTTATGTTGGAAGCGACCAGTAACGCGAGCGAGGGCGAGACGGGCGGCGAACTGCCGCCGATCCCTGGCAAGCGCTACTTCACCATCGGCGAGGTCAGTGAGCTCTGCGGCGTCAAGCCGCATGTCCTGCGTTATTGGGAACAGGAATTCCCCCAACTCAGTCCCGTCAAGCGGCGCGGCAACCGCCGCTACTATCAGCGCCATGATGTCCTCATGGTCCGCCAGATACGCAATCTCCTTTATGATCAGGGCTTTACCATCAGCGGCGCCCGTCAGCAGCTTGCGGGCGACAACGCCAAGTATGACGCCTCCCAGAGCCAGCAGATCGTTCACCAGCTCCGCCATGAACTGGAGCAGGTGCTGGAATTGCTGAGTCGCTAAGTCCCTTGTCCCTGGCCGGTTAACCTGGCCGAGCCCGCCCATGATTCACCCCAAACCCAATGGCAGTGGCCAGCCCGTGCTCATCACGAGCCCGCATAGCCCTGGGCCCGAGGCCTATTGGCACCTGCCGGACCAGATCGGCACCTTCCTCCCCGAGGGCCCGGTCCCGGCGACCCTGAACGGCATCCTCTGCGCGACCTGGCGGGAGGCGCCCACCAGCCTGGACGACTGGTCCCGGGTCCCCGGCCAGCTACCGGACCTGGCGGAGCCGCCCTTTGACCCCCAGGGCAAGCAGCCGGCGGCGGGACTCATCATCGAGGAGTCCGACGGGCGCATCTGGATCGTCTGCCCCACCAACCGCTTCGCGGGCTGCGCGGCCAGCTTCCCCAAGGGCCGCGCCGACGAAGGCCTGTCCCTGCAGGTCACGGCCATCAAGGAGACCTTCGAGGAGACGGGCTTGCAAGTGGCCATCACGGGGCTGGTGGGGGATTTCCCGGGCGTCATCACCCAGGCGCGCTACTACCGGGCGCGCCGGGTGGGCGGGACCCCGGCGGACATGGGTTGGGAGAGCCAGGCGGTCCTGCTGGTGCCCAAAAATCAGTTGGTGGCGGTCGTCAACCTGCCCCGCGACCAGGAGCTGGCCCGGATGTTGGGGGGCTCGTCATGACCCAGCCACCCTCGACCCCATCGCCCTGGCCGGTCCAACCCCGCAATCCCCTGCATGGCGTGACCCTGGAGGCCATCGTGACCGCCCTGGTCGCGCATTACGGCTGGCCGGGCCTGGGCGAGCGTCTCCCCATGCGCTGCTTCACCCAGGACCCGAGCCTCTCCTCAAGCCTGAAATTCCTCCGCAAGACGCCCTGGGCACGCACCAAGGTGGAAAGTCTCTATCTCTTCATGCTGCGCGAGCAGCGTCGCAACCACTAACCCCGCGCCGCAAGGCCCCAAAGCGCAAATACAAGGCCGGGACCACGACCATGTTCAAGGCCGTGGATGAAACCAGCCCCCAGAGGATGACGATGGCCATGGGCGTCTGGATCTCGCTGCCAGGCTCGCCGCCGGCCAGCGCCAGCGGGATCAGAGCCAGGCCCGCGGCCAGGGCGGTCATGAGGATGGGCGCCAGCCGCTCCATGGCCCCTCGCCGGACCGCCTCCCGAAAATCGACCACGCCCTCTTCCTCGATCAGGTGACGGATGTGGGCGATCAACATGACGCCGTTGCGCGCGGCGATCCCGAAGAGGGTGATGAATCCCACCAGGGAGGCAACCGACACCACCCCACCCGCGGCAAAGACGCCCGCCACCCCGCCAATGAGCGCCAGGGGGAGGTTGAGCATCACCAGGGCGGCGTCACGACCGGATTTGAAGGCGACATAGAGGAGCAGGAAGATCCCGATCACCACGCCGACGCCCAGGATCAAGAGGGTCCGGGTCGCCTGGGCCGCGCTTTCGAACTGGCCACCATACTCGACGCGGTAACCGGCGGGCAGGGGGACGGCATCCGCGACGGCCCGGCGGATCTCATCCACCAGGCCATGCAGATCCCGCCCCGCCGCGTTGGCGGACACCACGATCTTGCGCTGGACATTCTCGCGGCTGACGGTATTGGGCCCCCGATCGCGGCGCACCTCCGCCAAGGCATGTAGCGGCAGACGCGCCCCCGAGGGCGTGGTCACCAGGGTCTCGCGCACCCGCTGGATGTCCTCGCGGGCCTCGTCCCCATAGCGCAAGACCAGATCAAAACTGATCTGTCCCTCCAGGACCTTGGACAGGACCCGCCCCTGGAAGGCCGTCTCGATGGTGGTGGCGACGTCACGCACCCGCAGCCCATGGCGCGCGATCGCCTCGCGGTGGATCGCAATGGTCACGAAGGGGATGTCCGCCTGCTGCTCGACCATGAGATCCACTACGCCGGGGATCTCGGCCATCCGCGCCTCGATGGCCTTGGCGATGCGGCGCAGTTCATAGAGGTCATCGCCAAAGACCTTCACCGCGATACTGGCGCGGGTGCCCGAGAGCATGTGATCCACCCGGTGGGAGATGGGTTGGCCGATCGTGACATTCATGCCGGGAATCCCCGCCAGCCGCGCGCGCAACTCGGCCAGGATGGCCTCCATATCCCGACCGGTATCCCTCAAGGTCACCTCGATTTCCGTGCTGTTGACCTCCATGCTGTGCTCGGCAAGATCGGAACGGCCCGTCCGCCGGGCCGTGCCGAGGACCTCCGGCTGGGCCAGCAGGGCGTCCTCGAGTTGCGCCGCCAGGGCATCGGACTGCTCCAGGGAGGTCCCCGGCGGCGTGTTGGCGAGCAGGGTGAGACTGCCCTCGTTAAAAGGCGGCAGAAAGGCCTGGCCGGCCTGGCTCAGGGCCACCAGTGCCAGGACGACCAGCACCAGGGAAGTCGCGGCCACGGGACGCCAATGGGACAGGGTGCGCGCCAGCAGGGGGGCATAGCCTCGTTTGAGCCAGCCCACCAGCCTGGGCTCGCGTCCCGCCCGCACCGCGCGGGTGCGGGGCAGGAGGTAGAAGCCGAGGACGGGCGTCAGGGTAATGGCGATCAGGAGGGAGGCGGCGAGCGCCACCACATAGGCCAGACCCAGGGGCTGCAAGAGGCGCCCCTCCACCCCGGAGAGGAAAAAGAGCGGCAGAAACACCAGGATGATGATGAGGGTGGCAAAAACGATGGAGGATTGAATCTCCAGGGTGGCGGCGAAGACCACCCGCATCACCCCCCGCCGATCCTGGGGGGCGCGCGCCGCATCCTCGCGCAGGCGCCGGGCGATGTTCTCCACGTCGATGATGGCATCGTCCACCAGGGCGCCGACGGCAATGGCCATGCCACCGAGGGTCATGGTGTTGATGCTGGCCCCCAAGGCATCCAGGACCAGGACGGCGGCCAGCAGGGACAAGGGGATCGCCAGGACCGTGATGGCGGTGGCCGCGGCGCTCCCCAGGAAGGCGAAGACGATCACCAGGACCATGAGGGCGCCGTCGCGCAGGGCCACCCGCACATGGGTGACCGCCGCCTGGATGAAATCCGCCTGGCGGAAGAGCCCCGTTTCGATCAGCATGCCCGCCGGCAGGCCGGCCTGGAGCTCGGTCATGCGGGCGTCGAGGCGTTCGGTCAGGGCCAGGGTGTTGGCCCCGGGCTGCTTCTGAATGGCGAGCACCACCGCCGGGTGGCCGTTGGCCGCGGCCGTGCCGCGGGTGATGGCGGGACCGATGCGCACCCGCGCCAGGTCGGCGATGCGGACCGGCACGCCATCGCGCAGGTCCACGACCGTCGCGGCGATATCGTCCGGGCTGTGCACCCGCCCCAGGCCATTGATCAAATACTCCTGCCCGTTCTCGACCAGAAAACCGGCGGAGGTGTTCTCGTTGGTCTCGCTCAGGGCCGCGCCGACCTGATCGAGGCCGATGCGATAGTTGGCCAGCTTCACCGGATCGACCAGCACCTGATATTGGCGGGTCTCGCCCCCCGTGATGACCACCTGCGCCACCCCGGGAACCGCCAGCAGTTGCCGGCGCAGGTTCCCGTCCGCCACCGTCTTAAGGGTCATGAGGTCATAGGGGGCACCCGCCTCGGCGCGCAGGGCGATGAACATCACCTCGCCCATGATGGAGGTCACCGGGGCCAGGACCGGCGCCGGCATATCGGGGGGCAGGGCGGCGCGGGCGGTCTGCAGATGCTCCGCCACGACCTGGCGCGCCCGCGGGATATCGGTCCCCCAGTCAAACTCCACCCAGACCATGGCCGTGCCAATGCCCGTGGAGGAGCGGATGCGCCGCACCCCGGCGGCCCCGTTCAGGGCGGCCTCGATGGGCAGGGTGACCAGGGTCTCCATCTCGGTGGGCGCCAGCCCCGGGGCCTCGGCGAGTACCGTGACCGTGGGGGCGGTGAGATCCGGAAAGACATCCACCGGCATGGTCATGGCGCGGTCCAAACCGTAACCCAGCAGCAGCAGGGCGGCGGCGAGCACGAAGAGGCGGTCCTGCAGGGACCAGCGAATGAGGGCGGCAATCATGATGGGCGCTCAGTGGGCATGGCCATGACCCGCCTCGGCGGGGGCCCCGGCGGCCAGATGCACCAGATAGGCGCCCCGACTCACCACCCGCTCCCCCGGGGCCAGGCCCTCGGTAATGGCCACGTAATCGCCATCCCGCAGCCCGGTGCGCACCAACCGCCGCGCGAAGCGCTCGCCGCCGGTTTGCACATAGACGACATCACCCCCCGCGTCGTTGATCAGGGCACCGGCCGGCACGGCCAGGGCCTCTTCTTCCTCGCCGGTCAAGACCCGGGCGTTGACCGCCTGACCCACCCGTAGCCGGGCATCCGGGCGCGGAAACTCGAAGATGACGGGTACGGTGCGGCTCTGGGCGTCCACCAGGGCCCCGAAGGCCACCAGGCGCGCCCCCTTGTCCGCGGAGACCTCGAAGGCCGTGTCGAACCCGGGCACCTGGAACCAGGCCCCCTGGGGCTGGCGAATGGCGCCGATGTCCGCCTCGGCGACACGGGCCTCGAGCCAGAACCGCTCGGGGTTCACGAAATGAAAGAGCCGCGCGCCCTCCTCCACGAAGCCACCGGGGGCAACCTGGACCTGAGCCACCAGGCCCGTGATGGGAGCCCGCACCGGCACGCCCGCCGCCTCGCCCTCCGGGGTGCGCGTGACCTGGGCCAGGCGCTTGTTGGCGGCCGCGAGTTCCGCCTCCGCCACCTCCTCGGCACTGCGCGCCTGGAGCACCTCCCGATTGGGGACGGAGCGCTGTTGCCAGAGGGCGTCCAGGCGCTCGCGCTCCTGACGGGCCAGATCCCGGGCCGAGGCCGCCCGGGTGACGCTCAACTCCAGGCCCGCCACATCGGTGTCACCCCCGAGTTGGGGCACCAGATAGGCCATGACCTGGCCCTCCGTCACCGCCATCCCCGTGTAGGGAAAGCCCCCGGGCGCGGGCCGCAGGTGGCCGTCGATGGGGGACGTGACCTGGGCCTCGCCATCCGCGCTCGGCCGCAGCAGGCCCGTGGCGGGCACGGACCCGCGCAGCCGGCGCGGCGTGGCGACCGCGGTGGCGAAGTCCGACCGCCATTGCTGCTCCTTGAGCAGGACCACGCC
>JADZBU010000136.1 GCA_020851955.1 Chromatiaceae bacterium
GAGCTCTGGTCCCTCACCGAGGCCCCCCACGACTCCCTGGGCCTGGACGGGCACATGCCCCTGGGCAGCAATGCCTATCCCAGCATGCAGACCCGCACCCTGACGGTCGAGGGTCGCCCGGTCCTCACCGATGGCGAGGGCTATCTGGTCAACCCCGGGGACTGGTCCGAGGCCTTCGTCCGCGCCCTGGCGGCGGAGGAGGGACTGACCCTCGCCGACGCCCACTGGGAGTTGATCCGCTATCTGCGGGAACACTTCGCCCGGACGGGCATCCAGTCCACGGTGCGAGACATGGTCCGGCACTTCAGCCAGGTCTGGGGCCCGGAGGCCGGCAGCAGCGCCAGCCTGCACCGGCTCTTTCCCCGCGGCGGCCCCCAGAAACAGGGCAACCGGCTCGCCGGACTGCTCCGTACCAAGGGGGAGCATTAGCCATGGCCCATCCTCCGACCCCTCCCGCGGGCGGCAATGATCCCTTGCTGGATCTGCTGCCGGACCTCGCCGAACTCGACGTGATGGAGGCCATGCGCGACCTCCAGGGCTATCTGGACATCAGCCCCGGAGACTTCCAGGAGCTCTACCACGCCTCCGCCAGCCATGCCCTGGCCCGCCTGGCGGGGAATCCCATGGCCCGAGCCCTGATGCGCGCCGATGGTCCGGCCCTGGTGCCCGAGCAGCCCCTGACCCTGGCGGTGGCGCAACTGGCGGCGGCCGGCGTCAAGTCCGCCGCCGTGGTGGATCCCCAGGACCGGGTGATCGGCCTCCTGACCGAGACCGACGTGCTGCGCCACCTGGGGGTGGATTCGATTCTGGCCCTCCTGGCCCGCCTGGGGCGGGAGCCCGAGGCCCTGGAACGCTGCTGCACCGGGGCGCGGGTGGCGGACGTCATGACCAGCCCGGCCCTGACCCTGCCGGAGGATGCGACCCTGCCGGCCATGGCCCGGGCCTTTGCCCGCCATGGCGGGCGCGGTATGCCGGTGGTGGACGGCACGGGTCGGCTGCTTGGCATCCTGGCCCGCAAGGACCTGATTCATGCCTACGGGGCCGCCGGACCCCACCTCCGAGGGGACTGAATGGGCCCCCGCACCTCGGCTGGGTGTGACGAGTGTCAAAGTGGTAGGATATGCGGCATGTCAACCTTGCCTGACAGTCACGCCACTCGCCGGGAGCCCAATCGATGCGTATCCTCTTCATTCATCCCAACTATCACTCTGGCGGTGCGGAGATCGCCGGTAACTGGCCACCGGCCTGGGTCGCCTATCTGAGCGGTGCCCTCAAGACGGCGGGTTATGCCGACATCCGTTTCGTGGATGCCATGACCAATGATCTGTCGGAGGATCAGGTCCGGGAGATCCTGCTCGAGGCGCAGCCCGATGTGATCGGCTGCACCGCCATCACCCCCTCCATCTACAAGGCCCAGCGGGTGCTGGAGATCGCCCGCGAGGTCTGCCCCAAGGCGGTGACCGTGCTGGGCGGCATCCATGCCACCTTCATGTACCAGCAGGTGCTGGGGGAGGCTCCCTGGATCGACGCCATCGTGCGCGGCGAAGGGGAGGAGATCATGGTCAATCTGGTGCGCACGGTTGACGAGGGGCGCTGGCCGGCGGATCGCGAGCGGGTGCTGGGCATCGCCTATGTGGCGGACGGCCAGATCGTCGCCACCCCGGCGGCCCCCACCATCAAGGACCTGGATGGGATTTCCCCGGACTGGGGGGTGCTGGAGTGGGAAAAGTACATCTATATCCCCCTCAACAAGCGGGTCGCCATCCCCAACATGGCCCGCGGTTGCCCCTACACCTGCTCTTTCTGCTCCCAGTGGAAGTTCTGGCGCGACTATCGCATCCGTGACCCCAAGAAGGTCGTGGATGAGATCGAGACCCTGATCCGGGACCACAACGTGGGCTTTTTCATCCTGGCGGACGAGGAGCCCACCATCAATCGCAAGAAGTTCATCGCCTTCTGCGAGGAGCTGATCGCCCGGGACCTCGGCATCCTCTGGGGCATCAATACCCGGGTGACCGATATCCTGCGCGACGAGGACGTGCTGCCCCTCTATCGCAAGGCCGGCCTCATCCATGTCTCCCTCGGTACGGAGGCGGCGGCCCAGTTGAAGCTGGATCGCTTCCACAAGGAGACCACCATCGCGGACAACAAGCGCGCCATTGGCCTGCTGCGCGATGCTGGCATCCTGACCGAGGCTCAGTTCATCGTGGGTCTCGAAAACGAGACCCGGGAGACCCTGGAGGAGACCTACCGGATGGCCCGGGACTGGAATCCGGACCTGGCCAACTGGGCCATGTACACCCCCTGGCCCTTCACCGACCTCTTCCGCGAGCTGGGCGACAAGGTCGAGATCTTCGACTACGAGAAGTACAACTTCGTCACCCCCATCATCAAGCCGGAGGCCATGGAGCGCGGCGAACTCCTGGACCGGGTGATGCATAATTACCGCCGCTTCTACATGTACAAGGCCTTCTTTTCCTACCCCTGGGCCGGTACCGGGCAACGGCGGCGCTACCTGCTCGGCTGTCTCAAGGCTTTCCTCAAGGCCGGCTTCCAGCGCAAGTTCTACGACCTGGGCAAGGTCAACTACTGGGGACCCCAGTCCAAGAAGAAGGTGGATTTCCACTTCGACCCCAGCCGCACCCGGGTGGCCGAAGGCGGTACGGACTGGAAGGCCAAGCACAGCCGCAAGATCAAGGGCGATGTCCAGGCCGAGATCATGGCCTGTGGCGGCGGCAAGGACCAGCTCGACGACGAGGCCCTGGAGGCCTTGTTGGTCAAGCCCGCCATGGGCACGGTACGCCCCGGCGGTGTCGGCATGCCGCCCCCGAGCGTGGCGGTACAGTTCACGCCCCAGGTGAAAGCCATTCCCGGCCAGGACCGACCCTGACCCGGACCGGCGCTGGCCAGTGGCCCCGGTCGGCCCTGGCCGGCTGACGGGGCCTGGCGCCGGCGCCGGGCGGGGAGGCCAGCATGCTTGCCATCGACAATCTCTCGAAACGCTTTGATGCCAGCCGCGAACAGGCCCTCTTCGAACGGGTCTCGCTGCGGCTGGCCCCCGGCGAGTCCGTGGCCATCATGGGCGAGTCGGGGGTCGGCAAATCGACTTTCCTCAACTGTATCGCGGGCCTGGAGCCCGTGGATGGCGGACGCATCCAACTGCGGGACCGGGAACTGACGGTCCTGGACGAGGATGCCTTCGCCCGGCTGCGGCGGCGGGACTATGGCTTCGTGTTCCAGGCCTTTCATTTGCTGCCGCATCTCACCCTGGCCCAGAACGTCGCCTTGCCGCTCTGGCTGCTTGAACAGGACGAGGCCAGCGCCGACGGGCGTGCTCGGGCCTTGCTGGAGCGGGTCGGCCTGGCCCACCGGGCGGATGACTGGCCGCGCCATCTCTCCGGCGGGGAGATGCAGCGGGTGGCCATCGCCCGCGCCCTGGTCCACGAGCCGGCGCTGGTGCTGTGCGATGAGCCGACGGGCAACCTGGATCCCGCCCGGGCTCTGGGGGTGCTGGAGCTCTTGTTCGAAGGCATCCGCACCACGGGCGCTATCGGCATCCTGGTCACTCATTCACGGCTGGCGGCGGCCTATGCCCATCGTATCCTGCGCCTGACCCCCCTCGGCCTGATCGAGGAACCCGGTGGAGCATGAGGATGGGCGCCCTGCTGTGGTATGTCTTCCTGGGCAGTCTGTGGCGACGCCGCCTGGCCACCAGCCTGTCGCTGCTGGCCATCGCCTTGGGGGTGGCGCTGGGGCTGGCGGTGCAACTCATTCATACCGCTGCCCTGGATGAATTCGGGCGCGGCCTGCGCCTGATCAGCGGCGAGGCGGATCTGCAGGTCGTCGGGTCCCAGAGCGGCTTCGATGATGCCCTCTATCCCCTGCTGGCCCAGCGGCCGGAGGTGGCCGAGGCCAGCCCCATACTGGAGATGGAGGCGCGCTTGCCCGATCGCGCCACCACCCTGCGCATCCTGGGGATCGACCTCTTTCGCGCCGCGCGCCTCACTCCCTCCCTGTTGCCTCTGGGGGAGGGTCGGTCGGGAGAGGCCACCCCCGACCAGGCGGCGCCCACGGCCCGGGGCGATGTCCGGCTGGAGGCCCTCCAACCCGACGCCCTCTTCCTGAGTCCCGCCGCCGCGACCCAGCTCGCCCTGGCCAGCGGCGCCACCCTGAGGGTCCAGGTGGGCACCCGCGAGGTGGCACTGCGCCTCGCGGGCGCGGTGCCCGCCGCGGGCGTCGGCCAGGTGCTGGCCGTGATGGACATCGCCGCCGCGCAACAGACCTTCGAGCGGATCGGTCGCCTGAGCCGCATCGATCTGCGGCTCGCGCCGGGTGTCGATGCGGGTCGGGCCCGGCGGGCCTTGAGCGCGCTCCTGCCCCCGGGTGTCAGTCTCCGCACCCCGGCCGACGCCCAGTCCGAGGTCCAGAATCTGTCCCGGGCCTATCGGGTCAATCTGACCATGCTGGCGGCCATCGCCCTCATGACGGGGGGGTTCCTGGTCTTTTCGGCCCAATGGCTCGCGGTGGTGCGCCGGCGACAGGAATTTGCCCTGTTGCGCGCCCTCGGGCTGGATCGCGCCGGCCTGCGGCGGGGTCTCCTCGCCGAGGGAGCTCTGCTGGGTCTGGTCGGTGGGCTCATCGGGGTGGCCCTGGCCCATGGGCTGACCGCCCTGGCCTTCCGGCTGATCGGTGGCGACCTGGGGGCCGGCTACTTTCGGGGTCTGGCCCCACAACTCCAGTGGGAACCCGGTTTGATGTTCGGCTATCTGGCCCTGGGTCTGGGGGCGGGGCTGGCCGGGGCCTGGCTGCCGGCGCGCGAGGCCGCGCGGCTGATTCCGGCCCGGGGTCTGCGGGCGGGTGACGAGGCGGAAGCCTATCAGGCGCCTCCGCGCTGGGGCCTGACCCTGGGCCTCCTGGGGCTCGCGGCCCTGAGTTGCCTTCTTCCGCCCCTGGATGGTCTGCCCCTGGGCGGCTATCTGGCGGTGGCCCTCATCCTGGTGGGGGCGGTGCTGGCCTTGCCGGGGCTGACCCCCTGGGCGATGCGGCCCCTGGCGGGGGGGCGCGCCATCCTGACCCGCCTGGCGCGGGCGCGGCTGGCCGCCGCGCCCGGACAGGCGGTGGTGGCGGGTGCCGGGGTGGTGGCGAGCGTCGCCCTGGCGGTGTCCATGGCCATCATGGTCAGCTCCTTTCGGGACTCGCTGGACGACTGGCTGACCCAGATGCTGCCCGCCGATCTCTATCTGCGCGCGGCCGCGGCGGGAACCAGCGGGTATCTGGAGCCCGAGTGGGTGGAGCGGGTGGCCCGGTTGCCGGGGGTAACGGCGGTGCGCCCGGTGCGTTTCGAGAACCTGCGGATCGGTGCGGGGGGCGAGGCGATCGCCCTCATTGCCCGGCACGTCACGGACCGGGCGGGCCTGCCGCTGGTGGCCGGCTCGACCATGCCGGCGCCAGGACCGGGCACTGAGCCGCCGGCCTGGATCTCGGAGGCGGTCGCCGATCGACTGGGTCTCGGGGTCGCCGATCCTCTCCCGCTGCCGCTGGGTCAAGCCGTCCAGACCTTTCGAGTCGCGGGCATCTGGCGCGACTATGCCCGCCAGCAGGGGGCGGTCGTGATCGAACTGGAGACCTTCCAGCGTCTGACCGGTGATCGGCGCGTCAACGATCTGGGGCTCTTTCTCACCGCCGGGACCGACCCCGCGGGGGTGATGAGCGCCATCCGCGACCTGCTCGGGGCGACGATGAGCGAGATGATCCTGCCGGGGGAACTGCGGACCATGATCCTGGGGGTATTCGATCGCACCTTCCTGGTGACCTACCTGATGGAGGCGGTGGCGGTCATGATCGGCCTCTTTGGGATCAGTACCAGCTTTGCCGCTCTGGCCACCAGCCGGCGCAAGGAACTGGGCATCCTGCGCCATCTCGGCCTGATGCGCCGCCAGATCGGGACCCTGCTGGCCACCGAGGCGGCCCTGACCGCCGCGGTCGGCGTGGTCATCGGTCTGGTCGCGGGCGCGGCCATCGCCTGGATCCTGATCGAGGTCATCAATCGCCAGAGTTTCCACTGGAGCATGGATATGCAATGGCCCCTGGGGGTGCTGCTGGTCTTCAGTCTCGCCATGATCCTGCTCGCGGCCCTGGCCGCCCGGCTCTCCGGCCGTCAGGCGATGCGTCAGGACGCGGTCCTGGCGGTGCGGGAGGACTGGTGATGAGGCCAGCCTTGGGCGGGGAACCTCGCCCATCCGGGCGGGAAGGGGCTCCAGGCGCGGGGCTTCCGGCTCCCTCGGCACTGGGCCGGGGGCCGCGCCCACCTGGGTGGAACCGGGATCGAGGCGCGGCGCCATCGGCCCCGCCCGCCTTGGGGTGGGGGCTTCGCCTACGTGGGTGGAAGCGTGCTCCAGGCACGGCGCCCTCTGTCCCGCCCGCCCTGGGCCGGGGGCATCGCCTGCTCGGGCCGGGCCGGCGCGGTCCTGTGCGGCGCCTGGGCATGGGTATGGTCCTCTGCTGGTGCCTGACCCTGCTTACCGCCGTTCAGGCGAGTGACTTTGCCCCGGTGGTCCAGGGACGCCCCCTGGTCTTTCGCGCCGATACCGGCGCCCACCCGGACTACCGGACGGAATGGTGGTACATCACCGGCTGGCTGACCGACGAGGATGGCGCCGAGCGGGGGTTTCAGGTGACCTTCTTCCGGGTCGCCACTGGCATTGGCGCGGACAATCCCAGTCGCTTCGCGCCCCGTCAGCTGATTCTGGCCCATGCGGCCATCGCCGACCCGGCCACCGGCCATCTGCTCCATGCCGAGCGGGCCGAGCGCGGCCTGGAGCCCCTCGCGGGCGCCGCCCAGGACCGGACCCAGGCCTGGATCAAGGATTGGGGCCTGATCCTGGACGACGACCGGTACCGGGCCCGGATCGAGACCGAGGCCTTCGCGTTCGACCTTAGCCTGATTGCCGCCGGCCCTCCCCTCCTGAATGGTCGCGCCGGCTTCAGCCAGAAGACTCCGGACCCCAACCATGCCAGCTATTACTATAGCCGCCCTCAACTCGCCGTCACCGGCCGGATGCGCCTCAATACCGAGGAGCACCAGGTCACGGGGCGGGCCTGGCTGGATCATGAATGGTCCAGCCAGTTGCTGTCGGAGGAGGCCCAGGGCTGGGATTGGATCGGCATCAATCTCCATGATGGCGGCTCCCTCATGGCCTTCCAGATGCGTCATCCCGACGGCTCGGTACTCTGGAGCGCCGGGACTCTGGTCGCGGGGGGTGCCGACCCGCGGTACCTGACGCCCGCGCAGGTCCGGTTCCAGCCCCAGCGCCGCTGGCGGTCGCCGCGCACGGGCAAGTTATATCCGGTCACCTGGGAGTTGGAGATCGATGGCCAGGCCTGGCAACTCCTGCCCCTGATGGATGACCAGGAGTTGGATGGCCGCCAGTCCACCGGGGTCCTCTACTGGGAGGGCGGGGTCCGTCTCATGGCGGCGGATCGGGAAATTGGCCGCGGCTATCTGGAGATGACGGGGTATTGAGGGTCCGAGCCCCGCCGGAGAACGAACTGGATGGCAACGCGATAGGAGGAGCTTGCGTGGACATGATTGACCTGAGCGCGATCTTGGCCGCCTGGCCCACGCCAGAGCGCGAGGCCACCCTGAAGCGGGTCCTGGAGGGCCTGGATGCCGCTTGCCTGCCCTTGCAACAGGCCCTGGCGCGCGGCAGTCAGGTGTCGGCGGAGCCCCATCAGGTCATGATCCTGAAGACGGCGGAGTCCGAGGACGGCTGGCAGGCACGGGTGGGGGTCTTTTTCACCAGCCTCGTCGGCGGCTGTCAGTGCGCGGACGATCCAACGCCCCTGGAGCCCTTGCCGGAATATGCCCAGATCGAGGTCACCATCCAGCGCGATACCGGGATGGCGTGCTTGCGCCTACTGGATTGAGCCGGTCGAGGGCGGGATTCAGGGGTTTTCCAGGGCCTTCAGGGCGCGCTTGCGAAAGACGCCCATCTCCTTGGCGGCCTGGATGTCGCCTTTGGCCTCGGCAACGTCGATGCCTTGATCCAGGACGGTGATGGCCTCGGCGTGGCGGCCGCTGGCCTGGAGGGCCTTGCCCTGGAGCTTCCAGGCGGCGGAATAATGGGAGTCGAGCCGCGTCGCCGCGGCCAGGTGCTCGATGGCCCGTTCCAGGTCCCCGAGTTTGAGATATTCATTGCCCAGGCTGTAACGCAGCAGGGCGTTATCGGGTCCCTTGGCAAGCAGGGCCTCCAGGTTGGTGGCGATGGTCATGGGCATCTCCCGAAAGGATGGGTGAGCGTCATTGGGCTAGGAGATTAGATTTCTTCCGTTAGCCCTTCAGGGTGGCAATATGGGGTCCTTATTACGGGCCCAAAGTCCAAGCTTGGGCGGTGGGTGCTGGTTTCAAGGGTGGCGGGCTTGCCTGTCATGGGCGCTTTGTGTATATATCATGGATATTCCGTCTCCATGATCATATAAGCCCATGCATATCAACCTCTCTCCCGAGCTAGAGCAGTATCTTCAAATCAAGGTCGGCACCGGCTATTACAGCAATGCGTCGGAAGTCGTCCGTGACGCCATCCGTCGCATGCGTGACGAAGATGAGAAATTGGCCCTGTTGCGGTCTGCGGTGGCGGTCGGTGACGAGCAACTGGAGCGCGGCGAGGGGGCGACCTACAGCCCGGAATTATTGAAGCGGATCACTGAAAAAGCCTTCGCGAATGCCCGAAACGGCAAGCAAGTGAGTGCCGATGTCAGGTCTTGATCGATTGCTGATCCTTTCCCCCAGGGCGGAGGACGACTTTGCCGATATTTTCCAATACAGCCTTGAAACCTGGGGGGAGGCGCAGGCCTATGCCTACCCCGACATCCTCGACCAGGCGCTACTGACTATCCAGGTCAACCCACTGTCGGCCACTGCCGCCCGGAATTCTCTGCCCAGCATCGGATATTCCCCGCGGGGCGGCACATCATCGTATACCGCGTCACCACCCGGGCAATCCTGGTGTCCCGCATCCTGCATGGGCGCATGGATCTCGGCGGTGACGACAACCTTTAGGCCGCTACCGCTCGACAGAGTTGCCGCCTAGCCCCTGAATCGGCGAGGTCATTAAATCTAAAGTATTAATAATGATGAAATTTTTTAATATGGCGATCCGGCCTAAAAGGGGGCTGGCTAAATTTACGGAGCGGAGGGTGCGCCAAGGGGGTAAAGGGGGTTTGATGGGCGCCATACCCTGGCAAATCCTTTCCCGCCATCCCGCCGCCTTGGGGCCGGGGAGTTGGGGCTTGCGCGTCGGATTGGCCTGGGCTGGGGATGGCGCTCTCAAGCTGGATTACCGCCTGCGGGCACCGCGGCGGGCCTTGGCCATGCCGCCCCGGACCAACCCGGCTCCCCAGGATGGGCTCTGGCGGCACAGTTGCTGCGAGGCCTTCATCGGTCTGCCGGGGGCGACGGCTTACCGTGAGTTCAATTTTTCTCCCTCGGGGGCCTGGGCGGTTTATGAGTTTGCCGATGAACGGGTTCCCTTGCCGCTGCCCGAGGTGGCGGGGCGGGGGGAGGCTCCCAGCGTCCAGTGCGAACGCCGCCGCCACGCCTGGCGCCTGCGCGCCCGCATTCCCGCGGATCTGCTCCCCAAGCGATCGTCGGGCGCGGGCCTGCTCCTGGGGTTGGCGGCGGTGGTCGAGGATAGGCGGGGCGATCTCACCTACTGGGCCCTGGCCCATCCGTGTCCCCAGCCGGATTTCCATCACCCGGGTGGGCGGGTGCTGACTTGGTCTGGGCCTCCTGGCCAATAGCGCGGGGCGGGGACCGGAGCATTAGTCTTTCCCGGGCGTGCGGGTGTTGACCAAGGTGGGCCAGGTCCATAGAGCCGGGGGCACCGGAGAGGAAACCTATCCCAGGTGGGCGGATGCCGACCTGTCCTGACCAGGGCCTGGCCAATACGACTGGGCTGCAACGGAGTTGGAACTTGCCCCGGTCCAGGTGGCTTTGGATTCAGCCTCGCTGCCACCAGATTGGCGCCATTCACCACCGGGGGACCCAAATATGCAGGACAAGCCCATCATCCGTTCCGCCATTCCCAAACGTCGCTATCAGATCGGCGACCACGCCGTCAGCCTCCTGGGGGAGATC
>JADZBU010000137.1 GCA_020851955.1 Chromatiaceae bacterium
AGGTTGGCGCCGGACTCATCCACGGCCTCCTGAATCAGGCGCCGCGCCTCCATGAGATTGGCGCTCACATGGGGACTGCTGGCCATCTGAATGGCCGCGACTCGGGGTTTTCTCGACATGGCGGGCGGTAGGTCTCCAACTCAAGCGGTGGGGCCGCGTTCGGGTCGCGGAAAGATAACATCTTGGTGGCCGGACACCAAAAGCTGGCGGGGGGCATCGGCCCTGGCCTGGGCCCGCAACGAGACCCGCGCCTCTCGGCTCGGGCCCGGGGTAAAGGGCTGATACCTCCACCGGGTACCGCCAGATGCAGCGGCCGAGGAGGCTACCCGGAAAGGCAAGATGACACCCAAGGAGGGCTTGCCGCCGGATCCAGGCGGCCGCGGCGACCAGCCGGCCTAGGCCACGAACTGGCGCATCGCCCCTCAGGGTTGATGCAGAAAGGCGTTTTCCTCCGGTTCCGGGCGAGCGGCCTGGGGGGGCGGGCCGTCACTGGCCGTGGGGCTCGGAGCCGCATCCGGGGCGCCGACCACGCCCATTGGGGCCTCGTCCCCGGGGGACGATTCCAGCCGGGCCCGGGGTTCGATGTCAGGGTTGGCCCAGGGGCCCCGGATGTCATAGCTGTGCCGACCGATCACATCGAGGGCGCCCCCACTGGCCTTGTCGGCCAGAAGGACGGCGGCGCCGACCAGGGGACCGGCGACGATGGCGCTGGCCAAGGCCACGCCGCCGCCCAGGCTCGGGGTGACGGTGGCCACCTGCTCCAGGGTCTCCTCGACGAGATTGGCGCGCCCCGTGATCCGGACCTCCGCCGCGGAGCCCGCGATGACCAGGGGGTCGCGCAACTCCACCCAGCCGCCGTGGATGCCCAACTTGCCGGTGATGCCCTCGAAGACAAAGCCGCGATCGAACAGGTCGGTGAAATCCAGGGTGAGGCGGCGCCCCAAGGCCCCCAGATTGAGGACGCCCAGGACCCGGCCCACCCCGGGGTCCACCTCCAGCAGGCTGCCCTTGCCGATCTTCACCTCGACCTCGCCCTCCAGGGCGGCCAGGTTGAGGTCGGCGGGTCCGCCGGGCCAGGACAGCCGGGCCAGAACCCCGCCGGGGGCCTGTTCCAGGTAGCTGGCGTAATCCAGGTGCCGCAGCAGTTCCCCGAGATCGGCGGAACTGGCATCCAGGTCCAGGCGCGTTCGGGGCTCGGCGTCCTCCTGGACCCAGGTGCCAGTCCCCTGCAACTGGATGCGGCGGGCGCCGGCCAGGCGTAGCTCCTCGATGGCGAGCCCCCCGGGGGCCGCGGCGGCCCGCAGGGTGAGGCGGCCCAGCTCATTGTCCGCCCAGTGGAGCCGATCGACCGCCAGATCCAGGGCCGGGGCCTGACGGGGATCGGCCCACCGGGTCGGCTTGTTGGCGCGTGAGCCTGTGGCCCCCTCTCCCCAGCCCTCCCCCGCGAGGGGGGAGGGAGCAAGAGAATCAGTGGTTTGCGCTGCCGGACCCGACCCCTGCGGGCGGGGGGTTGGCACACTACCCTTGGCAGTGGCCGGCCTGGCCGGCGTTTTTAGCGAAGTCTCGGCCGGGGTCTTGGGCGGGTCATCGCCCAGCAGGGGCTTGAGATCCAGCCGATCGAGTTCGACGCGCAGGGGCTGGCCGCGGGGCTTGTGGGGGAGGGACACGCGGCCCGCCAGTTCCTGGGCCTGGACGCGCATCTCCCAGGCCTTGGCGCCTTGCTCCAGGTCCAGGCGTACCTCCCGGAGTCGCGCGGGACCGGCCTGCAAACGGTCGATGCCGAAATCGTCGACCGTCCAGCGGAGGCCGCCCAGGCCCCCCAAACCACCCGCGCCCCCAGCCGCACCCCCCGAACCCCCCGTGATCGCCGCCCAGTCCCGCCAGGCATTCAGGTCCAGATCCGACAGGCGGCCGGTCAGGCGCAGACCATCAGCGCCGGGCAGCTCCACCTGCTCCTCCCCCAGGGCGAAGGCGCCGCGCTTGAGCCCCGGCCCACCCTTGCCGTCGCGGGCAAAAAGCAGATGCAGGGCCAGATCGCCGTAGCGACCGCGCACCTGGGTCTCCCGGCCCGCCTGGGATTGCCAGTTCAGGCTCAGGGGCCGCATCTCCGCTCGCCCCTTACCCAAAGGATGGGGGAGCTTGACCGCCAGCCCCTGGAGGCTGGAACTCAGGCTGAAATCGGCCTGGAGGGCGCGGATACCCGCGGGCGATCGCGGGTCGGCAATCCGGATATTCAGGTCCCAGGGGATCTCGCCCTCCAGCTGGCGCCAGAGGGGGTGGGGCAGCCGCTCCGCCAGGGCCTTGGCGGTCGTCGCGCCCGTCAGCTTCAACTCGGTCAGCTTGGCCTGGGGCTTGCCGGCCCGGATCCGGTCCAGGGTCGCGCTCAGGGGCACGCCCAGGGACTGGGCCTCGAGGCGGGAGGCCGTCACCCCGTCCTGGTTGAAACCCAGGACACCCCGCAAATCCGCCAGGACCAGGTCCGCCCCCGCGAGGGTCAGGCTGGCTGGGCCGGGCCAGGACAGGGCCCCCGTCAGGCCCACCCGCTCCTCGGGGTGATCATGGCCGAGGGGAATGTCCATCTTCAGATCGATATCCACCAAACCCGCGGCGGTGAAGAGGTCCGAAAGGCCACCCAGGGAGGCCCGCAGGGGCGTCGCCTCGGGGAAGGCCAGGGCCTGATTAAAATCGCCGCGGGCGGTGCCCCGCACCGTGACCCGCTGGGCGTCCGTCAGATCCAGAATTTCCGCCTGGGCCTCGAGGAGCAGGAAGTCCAGGATCTCGCCGCCGGTGGTGGCGATGCTCATGGCCTGGTTGTGAAAATGGACCAGGCCCTCCAGGCCCTGCAGGGGCGGCCAGTCGGGGTGGAAATCCAGCGCCATCCCCTCGACCCAGAGCAGGACATGGCAATAGCCCTCATCCTGGCGGAAGGGGAAATCGGCGGGCCGACCCCGGAAGAGGACCTGCCCCCGGGGCACCCGGCCGGCGGGGAAGGCCCGCTCCAGCCAGGCGCGCGCCCGGGGCTTGAGCTTGGCATCCGGCAGATAGTCGCGGATGACATCGGCATGGGCGTCGCGGATATCGGCCTGGAGGTCCAGCACCGGCCCCCCGGGTCCGGAGGCCCCCAGATCCTCAAGGGAAAAACGCAGCTTCAGACCCAGGTCCGGGTTGAGGGCCTCCAGGCCATCGCTGGCCAGTCGCAGCCCGCCATCGGCGGCGGGCGTCCAGGTCACGGGGCCGGTCAGGCGATCCAGCCGGAGGGGTGGCCGTTCGCCAAAGACCCCCGGCAGGCTCAGGTACAGCCCCTCCCCGGCGATCTGGAGCCGCCCACCCGCCAGGTCCGTCGTCAGGTCCAGGTCAAGCCGCGCCGCCTGGAACGCCAGGGCACCCTGGCCGGGACCCTGGCCCTGGAGCGACAGGCCCTCCAGGCGCAGCCGTGCCTGGCCGGCCGCCAGGCGCGAGCCCTGGACCCGATAATGGCCCTCAAGGGCGAGCAACTGCTCGGCCACCTGGAGGCCCTGGGGCAGGAGCCCCGCCGTCGGCGGCCCCGGGTCGTCGCCGGCGTCCAGGGTGAAATCCAGCAC
>JADZBU010000138.1 GCA_020851955.1 Chromatiaceae bacterium
GCCCCCGCCAGAACCCAGCTTCGCGCCCACCCCCGCCCCCCTGGGGCTCGACAAATTCCAGGCCATGGAACAGGCGGGCAACGACGTCACCCAGGTCTTCAAGGTCGGCAAGGGCTACCGCTTTTCCGTTTACGACCACGCCAGCGGCCAATGGCTGGACGGTCCCCTGGTCGCCCAGGAGGCCGACGCCGAACGCCTGCGCCAAGCCGCCTTCAAGGCCCGCTTCGAATCCCTGCAGCAACAGCCGGGCTGATCCCCGCCAAATTTTCCCAGCACCACCAAAAAGGGGCCTTGCGGCCCCTTTTTGGTGGCTGGGTCATTACCCAGTCCCGGTCAGTCTTCGGCGTCTCAAGGGAGGGTCGGGTGGCGGCGGGCGGGGGTGTCGACAGCAGGGATGCTGTCGCCAAGCCTACAGGGATGTATTCACGGCGTCCCCCGCCCGCCGTTACCCGGCCCGGAACAGCTCAAACGCCGAGTTACCGACAGCAAGGATGCTGTCACCCAGCCCGGAACCCCCTAATCAGCCCTCCAGCGCCTTCATGCTGAGACGGATACGACCCTGCTTGTCCACCTCCAGGACCTTGACGCGAACCACATCCCCCTCGGACAGCTTGTCGCTGACGTTCTGGACGCGCTCCTCGCTGATCTGGGAGATGTGCACCAGGCCATCGCGACCGGGGAGGATGGTGACAAAGGCACCAAAGTCCATGAGACGCGCCACCCGGCCCTCGTAGATAGCCCCCACCTCGACATCGGCAGTGATGAGCTCGATCCGGCGCTTGGCCTCCTCGCCGGCGCTCTTGATGACCGAGAAGATCTTGACCAGGCCATTGTCGTTGATGTCGATGGTGGCCCCGGTCTCCTCGGTGATGGCGCGGATGACAGAACCGCCCTTGCCAATGACGTCGCGGATCTTTTCCGGATGGATCTTGAACTCGATGATGCGCGGAGCATGCTCGGACATCTGGGCCCGGTGGGAGCCGATGACCTTGTTCATCTCGCCCAGGATGTGCAGGCGCCCGGCCTTGGCCTGGGCCAGGGCGGTCTCCATGATCTCCTGGGTGATACCCTCGATCTTGATGTCCATTTGGAGGGCATTGATGCCGGTGGCGGTACCGGCGACCTTGAAGTCCATGTCGCCCAGGTGATCCTCGTCGCCCATGATGTCGGTGAGGACCGCAAAGGCATCGCCCTCCTTGATCAGGCCCATGGCCACGCCCGCCACGGCACCCTTGACGGGCACGCCCGCGTCCATCAGGGACAGACTGGTACCGCAGACACTCGCCATGGAGCTGGAGCCGTTGGACTCGGTGATCTCGGAAACGACGCGCACCGAGTAGGGGAATTCCTCGATGCTCGGCATGCAGGCCAGGACGCCCCGCTTGGCCAGGCGGCCGTGGCCGATCTCGCGCCGCTTGGGGCTGCCGACGCGACCCACCTCGCCCACGCAGAAGGGCGGGAAGTTGTAGTGGAGCATGAAGGGCTCGCGGTGCTCCCCGTCCAGGGCATCGATGATCTGGGAATCCCGCTCGGTGCCCAGGGTGGTGATGACCAGGGCCTGGGTCTCGCCGCGGGTAAAGAGGGCGGACCCGTGGGTGCGGGGCAGGACGCCGGTGCGGATGCTGATGGGCCGGACCGTCTGGGTATCGCGGCCATCGATGCGGGGTTCGCCGGCCAGGATGCGGCCGCGGACGATCTTCATCTCCAGCTTCTCGATGGCGCCATAGACCTGGCTCTGGCTCCAGACCGTGCCCTCGCCGCTGAGCTCGGCGTAGAGTTCGGAGCGGATGGCGTCCAGGGCCTCGTAGCGGGCCATCTTCTCCTTGATGAGGTAGGCCGCGCCCAGGCGCTCGGCGGCGATGGCCTCGACGGCGGCGGCCAGGGCCGGATCGCTCTTGGCGGGGGTCCAGGCCAGGGGCTTCTTGTTGACCTCGGCGGCCAGCTCGCGGATGGCCTGGATCGCCACCTGCATCTGCTGGTGACCAAAGAGGACGGCGCCGAGCATGACCTCCTCGGACAGGCCCCGGGCCTCGGACTCGACCATCAGGACGGCATGCTCGGTGCCCGCCACGATGAGGTCCAGGTCACTGTCGAGACCCAGGCCGACCACGGCGGGGTTGAGGAGATATTCGCCGTTCTTGTAGCCGACCCGCGCCGCGGCGATGGGCCCGTTGAAGGGCGCGCCGGAGATGGCCAGGGCCGCGGAGGCGCCGATCAGGGCCGGCACCTCGGGGTTGACGGCGGGATTGAGGGACTTGACCGTGGCGATGACCTGCACCTCGCGGCCGAAGCCGTCGGCGAACAGCGGGCGGATCGGGCGGTCGATGAGACGCGAGGTGAGGATCTCGTTCTCGCTCGGGCGGCCCTCGCGGCGGAAAAAGCCGCCGGGGATGCGGCCCGCGGCATAGGTCTTTTCCTGATAGTCCACGGTCAGGGGCAGGAAGTCCTTGATCTCGGTGGCGCGCTTGTCGATCACCACGGTCACGAGCACGACGGTGTCATCGACATTGACGAGGACGGCGCCGTCGGCCTGGCGGGCGATCTCGCCCGTCTCCAGGGTCACGGTCTGGGCGCCCAATTGGAAGGTCTTTTTGATGTGAGTCACTGAGGGTTCCTCGAGGCTGTGGCAGGCCGGGGCAATATGCCCCCATGGAGGGGCCTGGCGGCGCCGGCGGGGATATGACCGGCGCGATTCGGAAGGGGGCACGGGAAGACCCGGGTGGTTGACCCCGGGTACCGTGATGGGCATGGGCTTGGGCGCCCCGCGACGAGGCGGGGCGCCCCAAGGTCGGGGGACCCCGCTTGGGGTCCCGGACCATCCGGCATGAGGATCAGCGGCGCAGACCCAGGCGGGCGATGAGCTCGCGGTAGCGGTCGACGTCCTTGCCCTTGAGGTAGTCAAGCAGCTTGCGGCGGGAGTTGACCATGCGCACCAGGCCCCGGCGGGAGTGGTGGTCGCCCTTGTGCTGGGCAAAATGGCCGCTCAGGTCGAGGATACGGGCGGTCAGCAGGGCTACCTGGACCTCGGGCGAACCCGTGTCTCCGGGACTGCGCTGGTAGTCTTCAACGACCTTGGCTTTATCGGCTGTGCTCATTGCCATGTTGTCTTACTCCTCTTAGGGGTGTGGCGACGACGGCCCTTGGCGGTGTTACCGCCGGCCCTCCGACAATGAGTTCAGGGGGCCAGGCCTTGGGTTAGGGACGGCGGGCGGGCGGCCCGCCGTCCGGGAAAATCATACCGGTTCGCGGTTACAGCAGACGCTTGGGCTGTACCTTGCCATCATCGAGGATGCAGCCCACGCCCAGAAAATGCAGCGAGGGATCGTAGAGGCGCACCAGCCCCTCCGTCGGTGCCTGTGGCACCAGCACCGCCTGACCTTGGCGCAGGTAGAAGGCGGCATCGGCCGTCAGCCGCACCGCCGGCCAATGATCCAGGGCGCTCTCCAGGGGCAGCAGCAGGGCATCGAGCTTGGGGTAGGCGCCCTCCTCGTCCGCCATGACGATCGCCTCGAGCTCACCCAGGGTCACGAAGCGGCTCTCGGGCTGGATGTAGGGCCCCACGCCGGTGCGGCGCAGGCCGATGACGTGGCCGCCACAGCCCAGCATGGCGCCGATGTCCTCCGCCAGGGTCCGCACATAGGTGCCCTTGGAGCAGTGGACGTCCAACTCCAGTTCCGGCAGGTCCAGGTCGAGCAGGTCCAGGGCGTGGATGGTCACGGTGCGCGTCTGGCGCTCCACCTCGATGCCTTGGCGCGCCAGCTTGTAGAGGCGCTCGCCCTGGTGCTTGACCGCCGAATACATGGGGGGGAGCTGATCGATGGGGCCCCGGAAGCAATCAAGGGCCGCCCGCACCCGGGCCTCGTCCAGACCCTCTACGGGACGCGTCTCCAGGACCTCGCCCTCGGCGTCGGCCGTGGTGGTCGTGACCCCCAGGCGCACCCGTACCCGGTAACGCTTGTCGGCGTCGAGCAGATAGGTGGAGAACTTGGTGGCACCGCCCAGGCACACCGGCAGCAGACCGGTCGCCAGGGGGTCCAGGCTCCCGGTATGGCCCGCCTTATTGGCCTGAAAAAGCCGCTTGACTCGCTGGAGGGCCTCGTTGGAGGTCAGATTCAGCGGCTTATCCAGCAGCAGAATGCCATCGATGTCGCGGCCGAGCCTACGCCGACGCCCCATAAATCACGTTTCCATAACAGTATTGAAAATTGAGCCCGCTACCGGACCGAGGCCGCGACGGATCAATCCGCCTCCTCGCTCACGGACCCCATGGCCACATCGATCAGGCTCGTCAAGTGCTCGCCCCGGGCGATGGACTCATCGTGCTCGAAATGGAGTTGCGGGATGATCCGCAACAGCATCCGGCGCGCCAACTGAGCGCGCAGGAAACCGGAGAGCGGGCCATTCAGCAACTTGGCCTGACCCTGACTAGCCTCGTCCAGGGGAAAACAGGTGAAAAAGATCTTGGCCCAGGAGAGGTCGCGACTGACCCGCACCTCCTGAATCGTCACCTGTTGCAGGCGCGGGTCGCGGACCTCGTCGCGAAGGATGGCCGCCAACTCGCGACGCATCTCCGCGCCGATCCGCTCCGTGCGATCAAATTCCTTCATGGGCGGTTCCGGTGCCGGGGCTCAAGACCACCGCCTAGAGCTCGCGCTTGCGCACGGTACGCTCGAAGACCTCGATATGGTCACCGGGCCGCACGTCGTTGTAGTTCTTGACGCCGATGCCGCACTCCATGCCGGCCTTGACCTCGGCCACGTCTTCCTTGAAACGGCGCAGGGATTCCAGGGACCCCTCGTAGATGACCACATGCTCGCGCAGAACGCGGATGGGGTTGTTGCGCTTGATCTGACCCTCCTGCACCATGCAGCCGGCGATCGCGCCGAACTTGGAGGAACGGAAGACGTCGCGGACCTCGGCCAGGCCGATGATGGTCTCGGTCACCTCCGGGCTCAACAGGCCGGACAGGGCCTTTTTCACGTCGTCGATCAGCTCGTAAATGATGCTGTAGTAGCGCAGATCGAGCCCCTTGTCCTCCACCACCCGGCGAGCCGCGGCATCCGCGCGGACATTGAAGCCGAGCAGGATGGCGTTCGAGGTCACGGCCAGATTGGCGTCGGACTCGGTGATACCGCCCACGCCCGTGGCCACGATCATCACCTTGACCTCGTCCGTGGAGAGCTTGTTGAGGCTATCCCGTAGGGCCTCCATGCTACCCTGGACATCGGCCTTGAGGACGATGTTGACCGTCTTGGTATCGCCTTCCTTGAGCTGGGAGAAGAGTTGGTCAAGGCTGGCCACCTTCTGATCATCGAAGCGGGACTGGCGCTCGCGACCCGCCCGCAGCTCGGCGACCTCGCGGGCGCGGCGCTCGTCGGCCACCACCACCACGTCGTCGCCGGCGTTCGGGGTGCCGGAGAGGCCCAGCACCTGCACCGGAATCGAAGGTCCGGCCTCGCGCACCGACCGCCCCGTCTCGTCGAACATGGCGCGCACCCGGCCGAACTCGGTGCCGGTGACGATCATATCGCCCTGGCGCAGGGTGCCGGCCTGGACCAGGATGGTCGCCACCGGGCCACGGCCCTTGTCCAGACTGGATTCGACCACGGCCCCACGAGCGGGGCCCGAGATGGGGGCCTTGAGTTCCAGGACCTCCGCCTGCAGCAGCACGGCCTCGAGCAGGTCATCGATGCCCAGGCCCGACTTGGCGGAGACCTTGACCATGATGGTATCGCCGCCCCACTCCTCGGCCACCACCTCGTGCTGGGTCAGCTCCTGCATCACCCGGTCCGGGTTGGCGGCGGGCTTGTCCATCTTATTGATGGCGACCACGATGGGCACCTTGGAGGCGCGGGCGTGCTGGATGGCCTCGACGGTCTGCGGCATGACGCCATCGTCCGCCGCCACCACCAGAATGACGATGTCCGTGACCTGGGCGCCGCGGGCCCGCATGGCCGAGAAGGCGGCGTGACCCGGGGTATCCAGGAAGGAGACCATGCCCCGACCCGTCTTGACGTGATAGGCGCCGATGTGCTGGGTGATGCCACCGGCCTCGCCCGCCGCCACCTTGGTGCGGCGGATGTAATCCAGGAGGGAGGTCTTGCCGTGGTCGACGTGACCCATGATGGTGACCACGGGCGGGCGGGCCACCTGGGCCATCTCGCCCAGTTCCCGCTCCAGCTCGAGCATGAGGGCGTCCTCGACGCTCTCCTGCTTGGCGGCGACGGCCTTGTGACCCATCTCCTCCACCAGCAGGGTGGCGGTATCCGCGTCCAGGGACTGGTTGATGGTGACCGCCAGGCCCTGCTTGAAGAGTTCCCGGATGACGTCCGACACCTTGGCGGACATGCGCGAGGCCAGCTCGGCGACGGTAATGGTCGGGGGAATCTCGACCTCGCGCACCACCTTCATGGTGGGACGCTGGAAGCCGTGCTTGTCCTGTAGCTGGGGCTTGCCGAGGCGCTTTTTGCGCCGCACGCGGCCACCCGGCACAGCGGCGCCCGGCTCCTCCTCGTACTCGGCCTGGGGCAGGATGATGACATCGCGATCCCGCAGGGAATCCTTGCGCGCCGCCTTTTTGACGGACCGCTCCTTCTCGGTGGCCTCGGCGCGGGGCTTGACCACCTTGATAGGCTTGGCCTCGACCTTGACGCCCTCCTTGCGAGCCT
Organism: Chromatiaceae bacterium; assembly: GCA_020851955.1. Lineage (GTDB taxonomy): Bacteria > Pseudomonadota > Gammaproteobacteria > Chromatiales > Chromatiaceae > M0108. The sequence continues at coordinate 6,669 of JADZBU010000138.1, forward strand.
TGGGCCGGGCCGTGACTTCCTCCTCTTCCTCGACCTCGATTTCCTCCTCGCCGACGGGCTCCTCCAGGCGGGCCTTGGCCTCCGCCTCGGCGCGGCGGCGGGCCTCCTCCTCCGCCAGGCGGCGGGCCTCGGCCTCGGCCTGACGGCGCATCTCTTCCTCGGCGCGACGGCGGGCCTCGTCCTCGCGGGCCTGGCGCTCCTGGTCTTCCTGGTCGGCGAAACGACGGGTCTCCACCTCGGCGCGCCGGGCCTCCAGCTCGCCACGGCGGCGCGACTCATCGAGACGGGTGCGCGGGGGTTCGACACGCCGCCGCGGCTCGGGGGCGACGGCAGGGGCTGGCCGGGTCGGTGCCGGCGGCGGCGCCTCCTGGACCGGCGGCGGTGGCGGCGGGGCCTCGGCCTCGGTCACCTCGCCCGTACCGGGGCGTTTGACGTAAATGCGCTTCTTGCGCACCTCGACGCTGACCGTCTTGGCGCGGATGGCCGGCGCGGGGGCCCGGGGGCCGCCGCCAGCGGGGCGGGGGGAGGACGCCGGCTGGCGCAACTCGCTGACGGACTTGCGCTGCAGGGTAACGCGACTGGGTGCCCCGCTGGCCTCCGTCGCATCCTGCTTGCCGTGACTGCGCCGCAGGTAGGTCAGGAGTTGCACCTTTTCCTGCTCGCTGAGCTGAGCGTCCCCATCGGCGACGATGATGCCCGCTTCCTTCAACTGGGTCATCAGGCGATCGACCGGGATACCCACGATTCCGGCGAGATGTTTAACCGTAACTTCACTCATTCGGTGTGGCCTCCGCCGTTAGACGCTCGCCGCCTCGGTAAACCAAGGTTCGCGCGCCTTCATGATCAATTGGGCTGCCCGCTCCCCGTCGATGCCGGCGGCTTCCACCAGCTCATCCACGGACTGCTCGGCAAGGTCATCCATGGTCAGGATGCCGTGACTGGCCAGGGTGTAGGCAAGGGCCTCGTCCACGCCCTCCATGGCCAGCAGGTCCGCCGCCGGTTCCTTGACCAGGGTTTCCTCGCTGGCGATGGCGCGGGTCAGGAGGGCATCCTTGGCGCTCTCGCGCAACTGGTTGACCAGCTCTTCGTCGAACTCGGCGATGGCCAGCATCTCGGCCAGGGGGACAAAGGCCACCTCGTCGATGCTGGTGAAGCCCTCCTCGACCAGGACCGTGGCTACCTCCTCGTCGATATTGAGCTGCTCCATGAAGCTTTCCAGCAGCTTGCGGGACTCCTGCTCGCTCTTGGACGCCGCGTCCGACTCATTCATGACATTCAGTTGCCAGCCGGTGAGCTGACTGGCGAGGCGGACATTCTGGCCACCGCGACCGATGGCCTGGGACAGATTCTCCTCCTTGACCGCCACATCCATGCTGTTGGCGTCCTCGTCGATGACGATGGAGACCACATCCGCCGGGGACATGGCGTTGATGACGAACTGGGCCGGATTCTCGTTCCAGAGGATGATATCCACCC
>JADZBU010000139.1 GCA_020851955.1 Chromatiaceae bacterium
CGCGGCACCCACGCCAGCGCCCACGCCCAGCGCGCCACCGGAGCGCGAGGACCGCGCCTTGATCCACCGCGCCATCCTGGCCGACCTGGAGGATATGGGCATCCCCACCGAAACGGCGAAGCGGCTCATCGCCGCCATCGCCCGCGGGCAGATATTCCACCTAGCGATCACCTATTGAGGAGCCATCCCGATGAAAGCCGACAAATGGGGCACCCCCAGCGAGAACATCCGCTTCGCCGCCCACTGGCTGCCCGCCACCGCCGCCAAGCTGGCGGGGAAGGTGGTGCGCTGTAATTCGTGCCACGACTTTACCGCCGGACCCGGACCGAACCTGAAATCCGGTCCCTTCTGCGAGCACCTGGGCCTTACCACCCGCCAAGGCGCCTGGTGCAGCCACTGGCGCGAGCGCCAGGCATGAGCCAGGCCCTGGCCGCCCTGGCCTGGGTGATCGCCGCCTATACCGGCGGCATCGCCCTGGCCCTCATCCTCGAATGGTGGCTGCGCCGCCCGGACCAGGAGCCCTAACCATGTACCCCACCACCCTGCACAACGCCGAGCACCTGAGCGACGCCGAGAACCTGGAGCTGGCCCGCGAATTGATGCAATGGGCCGGCTATTACCTGGCCCACGTCACCGCCACCCACACCACCCACCGTGCCCGGGTGGACCTGTCCATCGCCATGGACACCACCCGCGAGGCCCTGGCCGAGCGCCAGGTCCCCGGTTTCGTGCCGCGCCCACCCGATCTCTTCAGCACCCCGGAGTAACTGTCATGTCCAGATCCCTCAACCGCGCCCAGATCATCGGCAACCTGGGCGGAGAACCCGAACTGCGCACCCTGGCCAACGGTATGGCCGTCGGCCGGCTATCGGTCGCCACCAGCGAATCATGGAACGACAAGACCACCGGCGAGGCCCGCGAGGAAACGGAGTGGCACCGGGTCACCCTCTGGGGGAAATTGGCGGAGATCGCCACCCAGTACCTGCACAAAGGGGACAAGGTCTTTATCGAGGGCAAGATCCGCACCCGCAAATGGCAGGACAAGGAGGGGCAGGACCGCTATTCCACCGAGATCCACGCCGACAATATGCTGATGCTGGGTGGTCGGCCCCAAAACGAGGGCTATGGAGCCCAACCTCAGACCTATTACCAGCCGACACCCCAGGCCAACCCGCAACGCCAGGCACCACCACCCGCGCAACCCAGGGGCAACTACCAGGCATCCGCGCAACAGCACTTCCAGGCCCCACCGCCGGGCCTGGACTTCGACGACGACATCCCTTTCTGAGCCATGGACGCCCCGCACCTTCTGAGCCTGGAGACCGCCGCCGCCCGGCTGGCGGTCTCCACCCGCACCCTGCGCCGCCTGCTGGCGGCCGGGGACCTGCCCTCGGTCCGCATCCGCGCGGCCCGCCGCATCCTGGCCAGCGATTTAAGCACCTACATTGCCAGTAAAAGCACTGTCAGTGATAATCAACCCGGGGTGGCGGTAAACGGAGAGACCAAATGCCACGAGCAAAAGTACGCGACCAAGACGGAATATACCGGCGGAAGGACTCGCCTTACTGGTGGGCCAGCCTCCCGCGCGTTGGCGGGGGCAGCACTCGCAGAAGTACTGGGATTCCCATCGCCGAGGATCCCGAGGGCTTGAAGGCAACGGCGGTTCGCGCCCAGTGGCGAGCCGAGGGCCATGTCCAGAAGACAGGGGAGGGGGCCACGTTCGATGACCTTCTCTTGAAGTACCTGCGCGAGGTCGCCGCCTACAAGCGGAGCCCTCGTCGCTACCACAGCGCCGCCAAGGTCCTATTCCCGCACTTCACGGGCCGGCTATTGGCGGACATTGGCGCCCAGGAGGTAAGGGCCTACATCGCCCACCGCCAGGCACAAGGACGCCTGCCAGGGTGCATAAATCGGGAGCTGGGCTTGATGAGTGGGGCCATGCGCTGGGCCAAGGACGAACTGGAGTGGGATATCGGCAACAACCCCTGGCGGACGCGCTTCCTCCAGCCGGCAGCGCCACGGACCCGGTTTCTCAGCCGGGAGGAGGCATTGGCTCTGCTCGCCGCCGCCGATGGGCTGAAGAAGGCGCCGCACCTGGGCGATTACCTGCGCCTCATGCTGGCGACGGGGCTACGGCCGGGGGAGGCCCTGGCGCTCACCTGGGATCGCGTGGATCTGGGCAGGCGGATGATCAGGTTCGAGGCTGGCGATCAGAAGAACGGCCTGGCCGGGACCATCCCATTGAACGACTCGGCCCGCGCGGCGCTGGTGAGTCGCGCTAGATTCCGGGCCAGCCACTGCCCGGGATCGCCCTGGGTGTTCTGCAACCACCAGGGGGCTCGGTTTCTCGAAGTGCGCACGGGCTTCGTGAACGCCTGCCACCTGGCCGGGATTGCAGACCTGCATCCCCACGACCTGCGCCGGACGTTTGGGAGCTGGTTGGTGCAGTCGGGCATCGGCATCGACCGAGTGTCCAAGCTGCTGCGGCACGGGGACGTAGGACTGACAGCAAGGGTCTATGCGCACCTGCGCCCACAAGACCTAGCGGACGCCGCCGCCGCCCTGGATGGGTACCAACTCTCACGTTCGGTTTCACGTCCAGCGCCAGAGGAGGAGGAGACGCCCGCCAAGGCAACTGCAGGCTAATGATTCAAAAATGGTTTTTCAGTCGCCAACATCGCGGATCAACCAAGAACAGTGCCGGGAAACAGCACATGGGCCTGACCACATGGAAAGATGCGCCCCATGGAAAAATCCAGAAATTCGATGTCAGCGTCGCCAAGAACTACCTGACCGCACCGGAGATGGCGCAACTCTCCCGCCTCGTCAACGCCGACCTCGATATCGCCGAAGACATGGCCCAGCGGCAGATGCCCATGACCATGCAGGACTGGGAAACACGCCTCAACCGCTTCATCGAAGCCACGGACCGGGAAATCCTGCAGGACGCCGGCAAAGTCACCGCCGAAATCGCCAAGGCCTACGCCGAATCCGAATTTGAAAGATACCGCATCGTCCAGGATCGCTTGTTTGTCTCGGATTTCGATGCCGAAGTCATGCGGATCGCAAGGAATGATGAGGAAGGTGGGAACGATGAAGGAGGTGCGGAGTGAGCGCCGAGCGGAGCGGGGACTACCCAATCCACTGTATGGCAGGTAGGAAAACTCACCCTCCTGCCTTGAAGGAAATTCTGGAGAAGATCGGGGTATGAGCGAGCAACTCCAGCAAACCGAAATTGGCGAGTTCCCGGCCGCCTGGTCAATTGGCCGCGTTGATTCGGCTTTCGACATTCAGCAAGGAAAGCAGGTCTCGAAAAAGAACCGCGATGGCGAACACCAACGCCCCTTTCTCCGAACCAAGAACGTCTTCTGGAATCGCCTCGAACTGACTGATCTCGATGAAATGCATTTCAGCGGGGCCGAGCAGACACGCCTAGAACTTCAGGCGAACGATCTACTTGTCTGCGAGGGCGGTTCGATTGGACGAACAGCACTTTGGAACAATGAGGTCGATGGCTGCCTTTACCAGAACCATCTCCATCGCCTCCGTGCTAAGGGCGACAAGGCTCATCCACAATTTGGCGTGTATTGGCTTTGGTATGCCTTCAATGTGGCCAATCTTTACTTTGGCCGTGGCAACGTAACGACGATTCCGAACCTTTCGCAGTCGAAGCTGGCGGAGTTGCCCATGGCGCTCCCCCCACTCCCCGAGCAGAAGAAGATCGCGCACATCCTTTCGACGGTGCAACGGACGATCGAAGCGCAAGAGCGGATCATTCAGACCACCACCGAGCTGAAAAAGGCTCTCATGCATAAGCTCTTCACCGAAGGCCTCCGCAACGAGCCCCAAAAACAAACCGAAATCGGCCCCGCCCCCGAAAGCTGGGAGGTGGTGCCGCTCAGCGAATGCGCTGTCGTCCAGACTGGCATCGCAAAGGGACGAAAGGTAAACGCAGAAGAAGCTGTCGAAGTTCCATATCTTCGAGTAGCGAATGTTCAGGATGGTTACCTCGACCTTTCGGAGATGAAGACCATCACCATCCGGAAGAACGAACAGTCACGATTCGCTCTCCAAAAAGGAGACGTGGTGCTCACCGAAGGCGGTGATTTTGACAAACTTGGCAGAGGTTTCATCTGGCATGGCCAGATCGACAACTGCGTGCATCAAAATCACGTTTTCGCGGTTCGACCCGATACGGAGCGAATTTCCAGCGAATTCTTCGCCTACCAGTCACAGAGCCCATACGGGAAGAGCTACTTCCTTTCTGTCGCACACAAGACCACAAATCTCGCGTGCATCAACACCACAAAACTGAAGGCCTTTCCCGTTCTCCTGCCGCCCCAGGATCAGCAAGAGGACATTGTTGAGGCATGTAGCAGCATCGACGGAAAGATTCGGAACGCGACGAACAAGAAGACCCAACTCCAAGACCTCTTTCGCACCCTTCTTCACGAACTGATGACCGCGAAGACCCGCGTTCACGAACTCGAATTTCCATCAAGAGGGCATGCCGCATGAGTTCACTGAACATGCGGGAGAAGCGGGTTCTCGAGGATTTTCTCGGCATGGGCGGGGGCTACGTCCTGAATTTTTCCGACCGCACCTTCGGCGAATTCGTCCATGAAGCCGTCGATATCGAGATTCACACGGATGAATACTCGATTCACGGTTCATCAAAGGCCAAGAAGCTGCGCGCTTTCTGGGAAGTCGAGTCTGACTACCTTGTGGGTCGATTGCTGAATGCATTGATCGACTACGCGCAAGATACTGCTCGCGAAACCACTGAAGAAGCCAAGAATTTGGCGGAACGGTCCAGAGCAATCGCAAGCCGCCTCCTCGCCGGTGGCCCGAGCCTCGATGATCTGAAGCAGAAGGCAAAGTCCCTCGATGCGAATCATCTTGCTGAACAAATTCGCCGTATGGAGGACTCGGTCGAAACTGACCCAAGCCTTGCCATCGGCACAGCTAAGGAGCTCATCGAGACCTGCTGCAAAACGATTCTCTCCGAACGAGGGCAAGAGATTTCCGGCACCCCTGACATCCCAACGCTAACGAAGGCCACACTGAAGGAACTAAACCTCGTTCCCGAAGGAGTTCCGAACGCAGCGCGTGGCGCGGATGTGATCAAACGGCTCTTGAGCAATCTATCGACAATCGGCCATGGCTTGGCCGAACTGCGGGGCCTTTATGGCACAGGTCACGGTCAGCACGGTTCAACTTCTGGACTCACTACTCGACACGCCAAACTCGCAGTCGGTGCGGCCTCGACGCTGGCCGTCTTCCTCTTCGAAACTCACGAGCAAACGAAATGAGCGAAAACATTGTGAGCAAAGGGATCGAAGATGCACGGAAGGCCCGGGCGCCTTGCTCGGGCAGTTTCGCCATTTTTACACTGACATCCGCGGTAACCGGGACAGGCACACAAATCAGGCAGCATATATCGCAAGATATTGCGACAAATAAGGTTAAAAGTCGTTATCTCGCTATTTATTGCGACTTGACTAAAGTGAACTATTAGGCTACATATCGCAATATATGACGATATATGGCTGTTTAACGGGTGTACTCGCAATAAGTTACGACTATGAAAATCACTGGCCTGCTCACCGATGATGCCGTGCTCGCCGAACTGGGCGCACGGATTGCCGGTCGCCGGGTGGAATTACAGCTCACCCAGGCGGCGGTGGCCGACCAGGCGGGGGTCGCCAAGCGCACCCTGGAGCGCATGGAGGCCGGGCAGACGTCGCAGTTGTCCACCCTGGTTCGTGTGCTGCGGGTGCTGGACGCCGCATCCGGGCTGGATAGCCTGATACCGGAGTCCGGTCCCAGACCCATGGATTTGTTGAAGCAAAAGGGCAAGGTCCGGCAACGGGCTTCGGGTAAAGGTGCTGCACAGGCCACCGGCAAACCCTGGCAGTGGGATGAGAAGCCATGAGCACGCTGGCCGAAGTCAGGCTGTGGGGTAAGACCATCGGCGCGGTCTCGCTGTTGGACGGGGAGGAGGTCGCCAGCTTTGAATATGATGCGGCCTTCGCGCAGAGCGGCATTCAGGTTGCGCCGATGGTGATGCCGCTTTCCCGGCGCCTGTACCGATTCCCCGAGCTTTCCCGCCCGACTTTTCACGGATTGCCCGGCCTGCTGGCCGACTCGCTGCCGGACAAGTTCGGCAATGCGCTGATCGATGCCTGGCTGGCTTCGCAGGGGCGGCAACCGGGTTCCTTTAACGCGGTTGAGCGGCTTTGCTATACCGGCGAACGCGGCATGGGGGCGCTGGAGTTTGCCCCCGCCATCGGCCCCAAGGCGAAGCAGACCACGCACATCGAAGTGAGCAGGCTGGTCGAGCTGGCGACGGAGGTGTTGACCCACCGGAACGATTTGCAGGCGTCATTCGCGGTTGAAGGCAGGGAAGAGGCGCTGAGGGACATTCTGCGCGTGGGCACCTCCGCCGGGGGCGCGCGGGCGAAGGCGGTCATCGCATGGAACCCGGAAACCAATGAAGTGCGGTCCGGCCAGGTCAAGGCCGGCATGGGATTTGAATACTGGCTGCTGAAATTTGATGGTGTCAGCGGCAACAAGGACAAGGAACTGGATGACCCGAAAGGCTATGGGTTGATCGAGTATGCGTATTACCTGATGGCGCTCGACTGTGGCATTGATATCAGTGAATGCCGGCTGTTCAAGGAGAATGGTCGGTCGCATTTCATGACGCGGCGCTTTGAGCGGCTGGCTACCGGCGAAAAACTTCACATGCAGTCGCTCTGCGCGCTGGCGCACTACGATTTCAACATGGCAGGCGCTTATAGCTACGAGCAGGCCTTGCTGGTGATGCGGCAACTGCAGTTGCCCATGCAGGCCATCGAGCAACTGTTCCGGCGCATGGCATTCAACATCGTGGCCCGCAATCAGGATGACCACGTGAAGAATATTGCCTTCCTGATGAACAAGGCCGGGGAGTGGTCGCTATCGCCGGCCTTTGATATGACCTACAGCTTTAATCCTTCGGGTGCTTGGACGGCGAGCCATCAGATGACGATGAATGGAAAACGCGACCATTTCACGCTGGAGGATTTCAACGCCTGCGCCAAGACAGCTTCGATGAAGCGGGGGCGCGCCGCGAAAATCCTTGCCGAGGTACAGGCGACGGTAGCGCACTGGCCATCGTTTGCAGAAACGGCCGGTGTGCCTGATGTCGTGCGCGAAAGAATTCAGCGCACGCTGAATCTGAAACCCTATTCATGAAGCCCTATCGATGAGGCCAGGCGAACACAAAACCGTCCAGGGCCGCATCCTCGACCAAGCCGAGGCCGAGGGCGCCTTGCTCGGGCAGTTCCGCCTTCTCCACACCGATATCTACGGCAAACGGGCCGACCGGGCGTCTGGCCGTTGGGGCGGCCTCTTCCTTGACTGTTTTCCTGTTCGAGACGCATGAGGCGACGGAAAGGCCGTCGTGACGGGCATTCGCGACAGAAACCTCTCTTAAGCGACAAAACAATGAATACGCGACAAATAGATCGCCTTATATGTCGCATATAGCCTTTATGTGACATATCATTAGCCCCATGCCGAAGCAAATCCCGGAAAAAGAGCTGGATGCCATTGTCGCGGTCGTCGCGGCACAGCCCGAGGCCGTGCCGGTCAGTGTCATTCTCAGGGAGCTGCCCCCCGAACTGGAGAAACGCACGCTGCAGCGTCGCCTGGCCCTGTTGGTCGAGCATAAGCGGCTGATCGCGGAAGGCGAGGGCAAGGGCCGTCGCTATAGAGCACCTCTCGCCATCACCGGCGCAGGAACTTGGATAGTAGGCAATGCAACGGTCGAGGCGCAGGGCGAGGTGTACGTTCCGCTCTCTCCCGAGGGAGAGGAGATCAGGCGGGTGGTTCGCGCGCCGATTCAGACCCGGCAGCCGGTGGGGTACCGGCGGGAGTTCCTGGATGATTACCAGCCCAACGTGACCCACTACCTGCCTGCGGAAACGCGCCGGCGCTTGCTGGGAATCGGCCGCCCGCCAGGCGGTGAGCGTCCGGCCGGCACCTTCGCCCGCACCATCTACAGCCGCCTGCTCATCGATCTCTCCTGGAACTCCAGCCGCCTGGAGGGTAATACCTATTCACTGCTGGAAACCGAGCGCCTGCTGGATCTGGGTGAGGCTGCCGAAGGCAGGGATGCGCTGGAAGCGCAGATGATCCTGAACCACAAGGCGGCCATCGAACTGCTCGTCGACCAGGTTGACGAGATCGGTTTCAACCCGTACACCATCCTGAACCTGCACGCCTTGCTGGCGGAAAACCTGCTTGCCGATCCGCAGGCCGGCGGTCGCCTGCGGCGCATTCCCGTGGGCGTCGGCGGCACGGTTTACCATCCGCTGGAGGTGCCGCAGCTCATTGAAGAATGCTTCGGGAGCATCCTGGATGTCGCGGCCGCGATTGCCGATCCGTTCGAGCAGGCATTCTTCGCCTTGGTGCACCTCGCCTACCTGCAGGCTTTCGAGGACGTCAATAAACGCGTCTCCCGCCTGGCCGCGAATATTCCGCTGATCCGCGGCAACCTCTGCCCCTTGTCCTTCGTGGATGTCCCGGAGCGGGCCTATGTCGAAGGTGTGCTGGGCGTCTATGAGCTGAATCGCGTGGAGTTGTTGCGCGATGTCTTTGTATGGGCGTACGAGCGTTCCAGTGCCCGCTACTCGGCGGTGCGCCAGTCTCTGGGCGAGCCCGACCCTTTCCGCCTGCGTTACCGCGTGCTGATCGCGGAGGTGGTCGCCGCCATGGTCCGGGCCGGAATGGACAGAAAGGGTGCGGCTGCACGAGTCCGGCAATGTGCCTCCGAGCAGGTGCCGCCGGTGGACCAGCCACGCTTCGTCGAAGTCGTGGAGACCGAGATCATGAGCCTCCATGAAGGCAACATCGCGCGCTATCGGCTGCGGCCGGCCGAATTTCGAGCCTGGCGGGAAAGCTGGCGCTGACGGGAGATCGAGGATGCCTACACCCGGAGAACACAAAACCGTCCAGGCGCGGATCATCGAATACGCCGAGGCCATCGGCTGGACCTTTGTGTCCCGCGAGGAAGCCGAGCAGCGGCGCGGCTTTGATCCAGACGTGCCGCCCCCTGAGCGCGCCAAGAACCGCTCCCTCTTCTTCGACGACCTGCTCGACGCCAAGGTGCGGGAATTCAACTCGCGCTACGCCGAGGCCGAAGGCGCCTTGCTCGGGCAGTTCCGCCATCTGCACACCGACATCTACGGCAACCGGGAATTCGTCGAGTACCTGCGCAACCGGGGCAAGTTCTTCGACCACGAGGAGAAGCGCGAGCGCGACCTGATCCTGATCGATTACGACGA
>JADZBU010000140.1 GCA_020851955.1 Chromatiaceae bacterium
CCATTGCCCGCGACCTGGCCGTGTCGCCCACCACCCTCAAGCGCTATCTCGACATCCTCCAGGCCCTCTATATCGTCTTCGCCGTGCCGCCCTGGCACCGCAACCTGGCGCGGGCCATTCTGCAAACACCCAAGGTCTATTTCTTCGACACGGGACTGGTGCGGGGCGACGAGGGGATTCGACTGGAAAATGCCGTCGCCACCATGCTCTTGAAACAGGTCCACTTCTTTCAGGACGTCCACGGCCGCCCCGCGGGTTTGTACTATCTGCGCACCAAGGACGGCGCCGAAGTGGATTTTGCCCTCGGGGACGACAACCGGCTCACCCACCTCGTCGAATGTAAGTTCTCCGACAACTCCCCGCACCGGGCCCTGGCCAATTTCGCCAGTCGCTTCCCCGGGGTCGAGGCCATTCAACTGGTCCGTGATCTGCGGCAGGAGGAATTCCGGTCGGGGATCCGGATTACCGATGCCGCCGGGTGGCTGGCGGGACTGGCTGCCTGAGCCGGCGGGGGCATCCGTCGTGCCGCCCATGGGCGGCCAGCAAATCTACAAGATCAACACTCCCGCGGGTTAGTGATACCGCCCGGGCGCTGACGCCTACTCCCGCCGCAAGGCCTCGATGGGATCGAGCCGGGCGGCGCGGCGGGCGGGGAAGTAGCCGAAGATGATGCCGACGGCGGCGGAGAAGAGGAAGGCGGTGAGGACGATGCCGCCATTGAAGATGAAGGGGACCTTGAGCAGGTCGGCGAGGGCCAGGGAGGCCCCTAGGGCGAGGAGGATGCCGAGGATGCCGCCCAGGGACGAGAGAACGACGGCCTCGACCAGAAATTGCATCAGCACCTCCCGCTCCAGGGCGCCGATGGCCAGGCGGATGCCGATCTCCCGGGTGCGCTCGGTGACGGAGACCAGCATGATGTTCATGATGCCGATGCCGCCCACCAGCAGGCTGACGGCGGCCACGGCGCTGAGCAGGGTGGTGAGGACCTGGGTGGTCCCCGTCAGCATCTTGGTGAGCTCCTTCATGTCGTTGACGCCGAAATTGTCCTGCTCGGTGGCATCAATCTTGCGGCGCTCGCGCAGTAGGCGCTCGATGTCCGCCCTGGCCCGCTCGGTGGACTCGCCATCCCTGATCGAGACCTGAATCAGGGTCACGTCCTGATTGCCGGCGATGCGCCGCTGGAAGGCGCGCAGGGGCATGAGAATCAGGTCGTCCTGATCCCGACCCATGCTGCTCTGGCCCTTGGCGGCGAGCAGGCCGATGATCTTGCAGGAGATCGTCTTGATGCGCAGGCTCTCGCCGATGGGGTCCTGCTCGCCGAAGAGTTCCTTACTGACCGTGGCGCCAATCAGGCATAGCGCCTGGCCGGCGCGTAATTCGCCCTCGGTGAAGGGGCGCCCCCGTTCCAGGGGCCAGTTACGGACATCCAGATAGCGGTTGTCGGTGCCGGTGACGGAGGTCGCCCAACTGTTGTTGCCGGCGATGGCGGTGGCGGTCTGGCTGGCGGAGGGCGCCAGGACGCGAATACTGGGGATGTCGCGCTGGAGGGCGATGGCGTCCTCGATCTTGAAGGGCGGGACGCCGATGCCGGAGCCGGGACCCATGCTCTGGCCCATGCGGATCATGAGCAGATTGCTGCCCATGGACTCGATCTGGGACGAGACGGAGCGGGTGGCGCCGCCCCCCAGGGTGACCATGATGATGACCGCCGCCACGCCGATGACCACCCCCAGGATGGTCAGGATGGAGCGCAGGACGTTGCGACGGATCTCCCGCAGGGCGAGAAGGAGGGCATTCCAGAGCATCAGGCGGTCTCCTCGTGCCGGGCGCCGGGATCGGTGACGGCTTGCGGGTCACCGAGGCCGTCGTCGGTCACCCGGCCATCGCGGAAATGGATGAGCCGGTGGGCGTATTCGGCCATCTCCGACTCATGGGTGACCATGAGGATGGTGATGCCCCGCTCCCGGTTGAGCCAGGTCAGCAGGTCCATGATCTCGTGACTGCGGGCGCTGTCCAGGTTGCCGGTGGGCTCGTCCGCCAGCAGCAGGCTGGGCTGGGTCACGATGGCGCGGGCGATGGCGACGCGCTGCTGTTGGCCGCCGGATAACTCGCCCGGGGTGTGGGTCTCCCAACCGGTCAGGCCGACCAGGGCCAGGGCCGCCGCCGCCTGGGCGTGGCGCTGGCCGCTGGGGATGCGGCGGTAGATGAGGGGCAGTTCCACGTTCTCCAGGGCCGAGGTGCGATTGAGGAGATTAAAGCCCTGAAAGACGAAGCCCAGATAATTGCGCCGCAGCCGGGCGCGCTGGTCCCGGCTCAGGGTCTCGACGCCCAGGCCGCGAAATCGATAGGAGCCGGCGCTGGGGGTATCCAGACAGCCCAGGATGTTCATGGCGGTGGACTTGCCCGAGCCGCTCGGGCCCATGACCGCGACGAATTCCCCCTCGCGGATCTGGAGGTCCACCGCGTCCAGGGCACGCACGGCCGCCGTGCCGGTACCGTACACCTTGGATACCTGGCGAAATTCGAGCAGGATGGGCGCGGGCGCGGCCTGGGTTTGGGCGCCTAATGGGGGTGCCCCGGCCTGGGTCATGGCTTGGTCCCCGTCCGCTCCAGGTCCACCAGGACCTCTGTCCCCGGCGCCAGGCTGCCGTCCAGGATCTCCGTCAGGGTGCCATCGGTGGCCCCGCTGGTGACCGGTACCGCCGTGGGCACCCCCTCCTTCAGGATCCAGACTTGGGCGCCCTTGCCGGTGGCGTCCTTGCCCCCGTTGCGCCGGCTGGAGCGGGGACGGCTGGGCAGCAGCATCCCGACCAGGCCGCGACTGTCTTCCTTGGCCGCCTTGGGCGCTGGCGGGGTGAAGCGCAGGGCCCCGTTGGGCACCAGCACCGCGTCCTTGACCTCGCGGGCGATGATCTCGGCGGTGGCGGTCATGCCGGGGCGCAGGGAGAGATCCCGGTTGTCCAGGGACAGGAGGGCGGCGTAGGTCACCACCCCATTGATGGTCTCCGGGGCGTAGCGAACCTGGGTGATGGTCGCCGGAAAGCGGCGGTTGGGATAGGCATCCACGGTGAACTCCGCCATCAGGCCCGCCTTGATCTGGCCCACGTCGGCCTCGTCCACGGCGACATTCAGCTCCATCTGGGTCAGGTCCTCGGCCAGGGTAAAGAGCACCGGGGTCTGGAGGGAGGCGGCGACGGTCTGGCCCGGTTCGACCTGGCGCTTGAGGACGGTGCCGTCGATGGGGGACCGAATCTCGGACTTCTCCAGGGTACGGTTGTCGGCGTCGAGTTGGGCCTGGGCCTGCTCGACCTTGGCCCGCGCCACCGCCAGGGCAGCCTCGGCGCGGCCCGCGGCGGCGGTGGCGGTGTCGAGTTCCTCGGGGGAGGAGAGGCGCTTGGCGATCAGGTCCCGGGTCCGGCGGAGCTTGTTCGCGGTCTCGGTGACGGTGACCTGGGCCTCGGTCACGCTGGCCTGGGCCAGCAGGAGTGCGGCCTGGGACTGGCGCTGCTTGGCCTGAAAGGTGTCCGGGTCGAGGCGGGCCAGGACCTGGCCCTGGGTGACGCGGTCGTTGAAGTCCACGGTGACCTGGTCGATGGTACCCGAGACCTCGGTGCCCACGTCCACCTGGGTGACGGGCTGCAATTGCCCGGTGGCGGTGACCTTGACCGTCAGGTCGCCCCGTTCGACCGTCGCGGTTTTGAAGCGCGGGCTCTCCTCGGTGGGGTCTTGCAGCAGATACCCGGCGACACCGGCCAGCGCCAGCAGCCCGAGACCCGCCAGCCAATACCAGGCCCGCCGCCGGCTGGGGGGCGGGTCGAGGCCGATGTGGGCGGCCAAATCGTCCGGGGTCTCCGGGGCGGGCGGGGTGATCGGGTTTAACGGAAGATCCCGGGTCATGGTGAGCGGCTGTCTCCTGGGGTGGGCCGGATGGGAAGGGCGTTAGGCGGGGTTTCAGTCACCTGGGTATGTTAGCCGCTAATGGCGGCGGAAGTAGGATGCCCTCGCCGTGACGCTGGCGGGAGGCCGCCGCCGAGTCACGGCTGTCTGGCGGGCCATCGGGTCGGCAGTGCCTTGAGAGACCGGGTGCCCGGGTCCTGGACGGCCCTAGCCCGCCAGGGCGGGGCAGGACGAGGTTTTGATGCTCAGGATGATTCGGTAAAGTGGGGCCTTCGGACCCGCTCTCTGGCCAGGCGATCAGGATGTCTGACTACCGGACGGGAGCATCCCATGACGCTACAGCGGAATAATCGTGAAGCCGACGATCTATCTGGAAACATCTTCCCTACCTCGATACCTGGAATTTTGCCCATCTCGTCGGCCCGGATGCGAAACTCAGGCTGTTGGATACCCTGCGCGCACTTGGCTACACACCGCCACTCCTGACAACCCCTGAAGAACTCTTGGAGATAGCACGATGATCCCGGACGAAACCAAGGGACCGAAACCGACCACCCCAGGTGCGCCCGATGAAATCCTTGCCGAACTGTGGGAGGTTAAGCGCGAGATCAATCGAGCGGCGGATTATCGTATCGAGGCCCTGGTGCGCATGGCCCATGAATCGGCCGAGCGCGTACGGCGGCAATGGCGTGGGGAGGGCCAAACCGCCGCTCCCAAAAGCCCAGACGCCGAGTCGGCGCGAAGCCGCGCCGAGGCCCTTTGAGCAGCGGATTGGCCAATTCACCCCGCTCCCGGGGCCTGACGGAAAAGCGGCGCATCTCTGTTACCACCCAGGGACGCCGCCACTAGAACCCCCCCAAAGCCAGCCGCTTGACCGCGCCGAAGTCGGTCTTGCCGGTGCCGAGCTTGGGGATGGCGTCCACCTGGCGCACCTCGGCGGGGATGCTTAGGGGGTTGACGCCGGCGGTCAATAGGGATCGGCGCAGGGCCTCCGGGTCCAGATCCGCCGCCACCAGCAGCAGGATCTGCTCGCCCTTACGCTCGTCGGGAATATTGACCGCCGCCAGTTCCAGCTCCGGCTCGGCCAGGACCCGGCGGACCGCTTCTTCCACCGCCCCCAGGCTGATCATCTCGCCGCCGACCTTGGCGAAGCGCGAGTAGCGGTCCACGATGGTCAGGAAACCGTCCGCGTCCAGGTGGCCCTTGTCCCCCGTTTTGTACCAGCGCATGCCATCCAGCTCGACCACCGCCGCCGCGGTCTTCTCCGGGTCCTGGAGATAGCCTTTCATGACCTGGACCCCGCCGATAAGGATGAGGCCGTCCTCGCCCGGGTTCAGGGTCTCCAGGGTGACCGGGTCCACGATGCGGAAGCTGGTGCCGGGCAGGGGCAGGCCCACGGTGCCGGGGCGTGAACCGGTCTGGATCTTCCAGTTATCCGTATTCAGGGTGTCCGGGACATTGACGCTGGCCACCGGCGTGGTCTCGGTGGCTCCATAACCCTCGTAGAGGGACTTCTGGAATTTGAGCATGAAGGCCTCGCGCACGTCCGGGGCCAGGCGCTCGGCCCCCGCCACCACCAGCCGCACGGAGTCCAGCATGAGGGGGTGGACCTTGCGGTTTTTGATGTAGAGGCGCAGGAAGGTGGAGGTGCCGAACAGCACGGTGGCGCGGTAGCGGGCGATGGCCTTGGCGCTGCCGAAGGCGTCGGTGGGGTCCGGGTGGCAGACCATGGGGATGCCCTCCACCAAGGGCAGGAAGGTGGTGACGGTGAGGCCGAAGGCGTGGAAGGGCGGCAGATTGGCCATGACGACATCGTTGGCCCGGGTGTTGAGCAGGTCCGAGATCTGGCGAATATTGGCCATGATGTTGCGATGGGTCAGCTCCACGCCCTTGGGGGTGCCCTCGCTGCCGCTGGAGAAGAGGATGGCGGCGGTGTCCCCCGATTGGGTGCGGCGTCCGAAGAGGGTGAAGAGGGCGCCGGCCGGGAGGAGGGCGGCCAGGATGAGCATCCCCAGGGAGGCGGCCTTGCCGATCTCGGCCCGCATCGCCTCCATGGGGTGCAGGCTGACCTCGCCCAGGCCGGCGTCGAGGTCGATGCCACGGGCGGCGAGTCGGGTCAGGAAGCGGTCCGCCGTGATGACGTGCCGGATGCCGGCGCTGGCGATGGCGGCGCGCAGGGCATCGGGGTGACTGCTGTAGTTGAGGTTCACCACCTGCTTGCCGGCCATGAGCCCCGCCAGGTTGGCGATGGCGCAGGCGCTGCTGGCGGGGAGCAGGATGCCGAGGGCGGGCTCCGGGGCCAGGCGGCGGATGCGTCGGGTGAAGAGCAGGACGGCGGCGATCAGGCGCCGATTCGTCAGGTGGGCGCCACTGGATTCGATCAGGGTCACCTGGCCCGGGGTCCGCTTGGCGGTCCGCAGCCAGCTGACGGGCAGGGTGGGCAAGCCCCGGACATAATCCTCCCAGGTGGTGACGGACAACTCGAAGACCGCCTGCTTGACCTGCTCGGCACTGGACGCCAGGGGCAGGGGTGCCCCAAAGGCGACCACCACCGCCCTCAGCCGCCCCTCCTCGCGGCTCCGGCGCAGGGTGGCGGTGGCGTAGGAAAACCAGGTACCCCACAAGCCGCGCAGATAAAAGGGCACCAGGACCGCGTCGGTCCCCGCCGCGACCTGGCGCGCCGAGAGCTCGAAGCCACGCTTGAACTCGGAGACCTGGCCGTTCTTGCTGATGGTCCCCTCGGGGAAGATGCACACCACCTCGCCCGCCTCCAGCAGCCGGGCCAGGGTGGCGATGGCATGACGGCTGCTGCCGCGGGAGATGGGCACCACCTCGAAGAAGTCCAGGAAACGCTTCAGGTACCAGCGCTCATAGATCTCCCGCTCCATGACGAAGCGCACCGGGCGCGGGCAGGCCATTTGCACCAGGGCCCAGTCCAGCCAACTGATGTGGTTGCCGAGCAGCATGACCCCGCCCTGGGCCGGCAGGTTATCCAGGCCGAGAACCTTGAGCCGGAAGCGGGTGGCCACCAGGTGCCGAATGAGGAAACGGACCAGGGACTGGGGGAGTTGGTAAAGGGTGTAGAGGGCCCCGATCAGGGCCACCAGGGCCAGCCCGAGGATGAGGGTGACGTCGCCGATCTCGACATAGGCGGCGGTGACGGTGATGCCCAGGAAGGCTAGCATCCAGATGTTCTGAATGAAGTTATTGGCGGCCAGCACCCGGCCCAGGCCCTGCTCGCCGGCGTTGAACTGGATCAGGGCGTTGAGGGGCACCAGGAAGAAGCCGCCCAGGACGCCGATCATGAGGAAATTGAAGGCATGGGCCCAGGAGGACTGGAGGCCGGGGACCAGGAAGAGGGCGATGGCGATGCCAATGGCCCCCACCGGGATCAGGGCCGTCTCGATGTAGTCGCGCGAGACCTTGCCGGCGACGATGGAGCCCAGGATGATGCCCAGACCGGAGCAGGCCAGCAGGCCCTGAATAACCACGGTGTTGGTCTCCCCCAGCGTCTCCTTGGCGAAGGCCGGGAAGACCGCCAGGATCACCTGGGAGATGGACCAGAAGACGCTGAGGCCGATGATGGAGAGCCAGATCACGCGGTTGCCGTAGGCGGCCCGGAGGTTGTCCCGCAGGTAGCAGCCGCGCCGGTACTGGCCCCAATCGAAGGTGATCTTTTCCACGACGTGCTTTTGGGGCAGGCGGTAGGAGAGGCCGGCCTCGGCCAGGGAGGCCAGGACCAGCAGCCAACCCAGGGGGGCGATCAGGTGCATCACCTCGCCCGGTGTGGAATAGCTCACGCCGCTCAGGTAATGCTCAAAGAGCACCGAGAAAAAGAAGATACCGAAGAGGATGGCGGTGGTGGTGGTGGCCTGGACCCAGCCGTTGGCTGTCGCCAGGGTCTCGTTGCCCACCAGCTCCTTGATGTAGCCGTACTTGGCCGGGGAGTAGATGGCGCTCTGGGCCGCGAGCAGGAAGGTCATGGCGAAGGCGGGCCAGAACCAGCCCAGGTAGTAGCAGGCGGTGATGCCCAGGGTGATGATGACCGCCACCCAGGCGGAGACGCGCATCACCTTGGGCTTGGAGAAGCGGTCGGCGAGGAAGCCCGAGGGCGAAAACAGGAGGACAAAGGGCAGCAGGATCAGGGCATTGACGATGGCGGTCAGCAGAATCTGGGTATCGCCGTCGTAGGTCTTGAAGAGGGTATTCTGGATGATGATCTTGTGGCCCAGGTCCACGAAGGCGTTGAGGAACATCATCCCTATGAAGGATAGAAAGCCGCCGATCCGAAACAGATGCCTCATGGATTCAAGCTCCTTATGGCGCAAGTTAAATGGTTTGAACCCCACAGGCCCTGACCATCGGGACTGCCAGCGTTCGGTGAGCGATGCCGGCGTGTCCCCGGGCTAGATCCGCGGGCTGCGGCCCTCAATCAGAAAGACCGGAAAAATCACGCCGAACACCAGGGCGCTGACCGTGAAGAACGTCTTGAGCAGGGTCTGCAGGGTATGCACGGCCATTTCCGGGGGTACCGCCGTCGGGGCCAACTGGGCGAACAAAAAGAGATGGTTCAAGCCATCGATCGCTAGGAAGCCCGGAATCATTGGCAGCACGCAAATCAGGGCGAACACCGCCGCCGGGAAGTGGCCGCGCCGGGAGATCAGGGACATGAGCAAGGACACCGCCGCCGCGCCCAAAAAGGCCGCCACCGCCATATCCATACCGCCAACCACCATGAGCTCCGTGCGCAGACCGCGCGCCAGCATGGCGCCCAGACCCAGCAGGGGGAGGAAGCGTCCGGGGACATTGAACAAGAGACCCAGGCCCATGGCCGCCAAGCCCGCAAAGAGGGCGTCCGCGAGCCGTGCGAGCCAGTAGCCCATTTGCGGCGCCGTTTCAACCTGCAGGGCATCGAAAAACACCAGTAGTGGGACGCTCGCGGCCAGGGTGAGGATCACGATCATCATGGCCGCGAAGGCCAGCCGGCCCCAAGCCACCGTGTTGTGATTGCGCAGAATATCAAAGCCAGCATTGATGAGGGGAAAACCGGGGATTTGGGGCAGCAGCACAGCTGTGATCGCTACCAGGCCGGTGCGGGTGCCCAACAGGCTCGCCAGTAGGCCGGATAGGAGGACCCCGGCCAGCCCGGCGAGAAACACGCTCATGTAGAGATTCTGGCCACGCGCCAGCAAGCTGGATTTGACGAGGCTCAGGAGCATCGCCGCTGGAAATATGGCCGCGCAGGCCATGGCGTCGGCCCCGTTGATGACGCCAAAGGCGAAGGCGACCAGGCCTACCAGCAGATGCAGGCCCCAACCCCTCAAGGCTGAATGCAACCTGGCAATTTCGTCCAGACGTTGCCTGATCGCCATCACCGACGGACGCTCGACCGCCAGGTTGCGGATCAGTTTACTGACCTCGATGAGCACCTCGATATTGAAGGCGACAAAGGTGTTACGCCTTTCAACGCGCGTGTGAAAATGCCGGCCATTGATATCCGTGATCACCAGGCCGTCGTAATCGATCATGACCTGCAGATCATCGCCGCCCAGATACTTCTTCATGGAGCCGATGCTATCGATGACCCGCTGGATCGTCGCCCCATTCAAGAAAAGCAATTTGCCAAGTTGCAAATAAATATTGATGAATTGATGCGGCTTGTAGTGGGTGGGGGCGGTGTTGAGCATCGCGTCTTCTATTCAGAGGGTGCCAGGGGGCGAAGGGCGTAACCGGGACAAGGGCCTGAAGCCTGGCATTATCAGCGGCGCCGACCCTGGCGGGGGAGTATAGGGCAAGGCCCGCGCCCGGTGCCGACTTTGGCGCGGGCGGAAGGGCCGAACCCCGCTAGCCGCGAGCTAAGTCCACCTTTTTCCTTCACCTTGACACTGGCCCGGGTGGTCTATAGTTTCCCATAGGCTGGGAAGGCAAAGGGCGCGGATGCTCCCGATAACCTTCCCGATGCCCAATCCCTTCAGGCACACGAACATCGAGGTTCCCATCATGGCTAAACACAAAAAGAAGAAAGCAGAAATCCAGGCCCCCGTTCAGGAACCGCTTGCCCCGGTAACCCGGAAGCTTTACGACAAGGAACTGGCCAAGCTGCATGTGGAGTTGGTCAAGCTGCAGGAGTGGGTGGTACACCAGGGGCTGAAGGTGTGCGTCGTCTTCGAGGGTCGCGATGGGGCTGGCAAGGGCGGCACCATCAAGGCGATCACCGAGCGGGTGAGTCCTCGGGTTTTCCGGGTGGTGGCGCTGCCCGCCCCGACGGAACGGGAGAAGACCCAGATGTATGCCCAGCGCTACATGAGCCATTTCCCGGCGGCGGGCGAGGTCGTTATCTTCGACCGCAGTTGGTATAACCGGGCCGGGGTCGAGCGGGTCATGGGCTTCTGCACCGAGGAGCAGGCCCAAAAATTTCTGAAGATGACCCCCCTGGTTGAACGGGCCATGGTCGATTCGGGCATCATCCTCGTCAAATACTGGCTGGAGGTCAGTCCGGAGGAACAGACTCGCCGGCTGGAGGGGCGCATCGACGATGGCCGCAAGATCTGGAAGCTGTCGCCCATGGATCTCAAGTCCTATAGCCGCTGGGATGATTACACCAAGGCGCGTGACGAGATGTTCGCCTCCACCGATAGCGCCTGGGCTCCCTGGTTCGTCGCCAATTCCGAAAACAAGAAGCAGGTGCGGCTCAATGTCATCCACCATCTGCTGAGCCGCATCCCCTACGAGGAGGTGCCTCACGAGAAGGTCAAACTGCCGGATCGCAAGAAGCTGGACCGCTACAAGTCGCCCGATTATCCCTTTAGATTCATTCCCGAGGTCTATTGATGGTCTCGGGTGGGTCAATGACTCGGCCCTTCCTCTTCATGGCCGGCGGGCCCCTGGTCCCCCCAGGGACCCGCCGGCGGGGCTATTGATAGGCCTGGATCACGGGATCGTAGGTCGAGGTGGGTTCCAGTTTGTCGATGGTCAGGATGCCGTAATCGATAGCCGGATCGCCTGGCCAGTAGCTGAAGTCGCCCTGTACCGTCTGAATTTGCTTCAAAATCGCGCCGTGGGTGTAAGAGCCGAATGCGCCTTCAGTATCATTGCCGCCCTGTTTCCAGACCTTGTCCGAGAACTGGAAGTGGCAGGCCCCGAGAATTTGCTCCGGGTGCGCCTTTTGGTAGCTCAGCACCCCTTCCAACTGGTCCTTGATATAGCCCGGGGTGTAATCGCTTTTGACACGGCTGTAGCCGATTTCGGTGAAGAGGATGGGGGCGCCGAATTGCTGGTAGGTCAACTGGACCCAGCCCTGCCCCGTGCTCTCCGCGTTGGTAAAGAGGTAGTCCTTGGAGTTGTAGGTGTTGGGGCACAGCATCAGCCGGTCCCGGTAAGGCGCGGTGCGGGGATCGGTCAACAGCTTGCTGAACTGGTTCCAGCCCGGCATGTTTTGACCGCCCGGGGCATAGGGGGCGCCGCGGGGGACAAAGGTCACCGGTATGCCCACGGGCACGCTGGTGCTGAAGCCCTGCTTGTCGGCCTCCTGGAGGAAGCGTGCCACCAGGCCAATCGCCTGGCTGTATGCCGCGTCATTGTTGTCCAGTTCGTTGGAGATGATGACGCCGGCCACGGCCGGGTGCCAGTCGGTCCCGGCACTGTTGCCGTAGTTGCCGAACTTGAAGTAGAGGGGGACTTGGGCATCCCAGGCCCCGGGGTTCTGCGGCAGCCAGTTGCTGATGGGCACCACCACCTTGATCCCCAGCTTATGGGCGTAATCCAGGAACTGGCTGTGATCGTTGCGCGGGTCCCAGTCATAGAGGCGCATCAGGTTGATACCCATGCCCGTGAGGGTTTTCAGGTCGTCCCGGCAGTAGGGGTCGCAGCTTTGCGAAAGATAGGACTGGGTTCCCCACAGCGATGCCACTTGCTTGCGGGCGATGTCACTGCCGAAATAGATGACATGGGTGTTGGCCGTGGAGGGGTCGTAGCCCTTGCTGAAGGCCTGGTAGGCCGTGCCCTTGCCTGGCAAGGGGAAGCGCGAAAAGGTCCCCGAATCGATGTTCAGATTGACCCGCTGGAGGCTCTCCACCGGTCCGGACGTCTGCCCCAGGAGCTTGGCGGTGTAGGTTACCTGCCCCAGGGCCTCGTCAAACAGCGGGTCGGTCAGGGTCAGGAAAAAGAGTTTCAAGGCACCGCCGGCCGTGGTCCCGAACAGGGCCGCGTTGGGCGGGTCATCGCCAAACAGGTAATCCCACTGCGGAAAGAAGTAGGACAGGGGCGCCTGGTCCGAATAGCGCCCCGGCGCGTTGTCCACCCAGAACATCTCCGGGCCGGCGTCGCTCAGCACCAACTGGAATTCATTCGCCCTGCCCGTGGGATAGAGGTCGGCCCCGTCGGCGTACTGGATGTAGGACACGACTTCCTGTTCGTCCTGGGCATTGTTGAGCAGGTTGACCGTGACCTCGGAGAAATTCAGGGGGGTGGCGGGCAGCGGGTCCAGGGTGTGGTTCAGCATTTCCGCCTGGAAACTCATGCGGTTGGATGCCGCGTCATAAGCGGGGTCGGACAACACCATGTAGAGCCCCTCCTGTCCGCCCTGGGCGCCCAGGTCGAATTGGATCGTCGCGTTGGGATTGATATCCCCGTAAACCCGGCTCCACACGGTGTCCACGTAATCTTTCAGCGGCGTGTTGCCCACGGCCCGGCCCGGCCGATCCGTGTACCAGAGGGCCCCAGGGTTGAGACCCTCCAGGGTCAGCCGCCACGAGGACCCCGCGGCTGGCAAGCCCCCGTCAGCGGCGGGGTCCAGCGGGGTCAGGTTCCCCTGTTGCGCGGCCAGCATGTAGATGCGCGTGGCGTAGGGTGAGGCGTCCCAAGGTGCCGGGCCGCCCTTGTTGTCCCCGCCGCAACCGGCGACAAGCATGGCGCCCGCTACGGCCAGAACCATCAAAGCCCAAATAGGTTTATATTTCATGGTGTCCCTCTGTTCCAGTTAATGCCCATGCCATGGAGCTGGCCTTGCGGCCGTGGAGCTCTCCTAAAGCGCATGATATCGTATCGTGCGCATCCCGCCCTGCTGTGACCGGGTCAGGCGACAGCCCCGGGCGGTGAGCCCAGTTGCAGTCGCTGATGGTGTTCCTATATTTCGTCTTGCTATTTCATTTGACGAATATAAGGAACAAACTCCAGCCATGCTTCCCGACACCCATACCCAGCGCGTCCTCGATCTGGCCAGCCAGAAGGGGTTGTTGCGCGCCAACGATCTGGATGCCATTGATGCCCCTAGGGTCGTCCTGACGCGCCTGACCGCCGCTGGTCTGCTGGAGAAGATTGGGCGTGGCCTGTACCGCCTGCCGGAATCCCAGGGGTCCGAACACGAGAGTCTTGTGACAGTCGCTACCAAGGTGCCGCAAGCCGTGTTCTGTCTGCTTACTGCGCTTCAGTTCCACGAGCTGACCACCCAACTGCCGCGCCAGGTCTGGATCGCCATGCCGCGCGGCAGTCATGCCCCACGGTTCGACTATCCGCCGATCAAGATGGTGCAGTTCACGGGCGAAGCCTACACGGCGGGCGTCGAGGAAGCTGAACACGATGGCGTCAAGCTCAGGGTGTACGGCGTAGCCAAGACCGTGGCGGACTGCTTCAAGCATCGCAACAAGATCGGCCTGGACGTGGCGCTGGAGGCCCTGAAGGACGCCCGGGCCCGCAACAGGGCCCCGGTCGATGACATCTGGCGCTTCGCCAAGGTCTGCCGCGTGGCCAACGTGATGCGGCCCTACCTGGAGAGCATTGGATGAATCTCGCTACTCCCAACCTCGCCGCTTCGGTCCGTGCGCGCCTGCTCAACGTTGCCAAAGCGCAGGGTGTCGATTTCAATCAGGTACTGGTGCGCTTTGCGCTGGAGCGCATCCTCTACCGGCTGACCCAATCGGAGCACGCCGAACGTTTTCTGCTCAAGGGTGCGCTGCTGTTCACGCTCTGGTACGACATGCCACACCGGGCCACGCGCGACGCCGACCTGCTCGGCTTCGGCCCAAGCGATCTGGCTTCGGTCGCCGAAACCTTCCGTGACATCGCCGCCGTCGCTGTGGACGACGGCATTGCATTTGACCCGGCCTCGGTCACCGTCGAGGAGATCCGCAAGGAAGCCGGCTACGGTGGCGTCCGCGTGATCGTCGCGGGCGAACTGGCCAAGGCGCGCTGCAAGACGCGGATCGACGTCGGCTTCGGCGATGCCGTCACACCCGCGCCGGTGGATTCGGTCTATCCGGTCCTGCTGGACGATCTTCCCGCGCCCCGGCTGCGGGCCTACCCGACGTACACGGTCGTCGCTGAGAAACTCCACGCCATCGCCCTGCTGGGCATGACCAACAGCCGCCTGAAGGACTACTTCGATCTGTCGGTGCTGCTGGAACGAGAAACCCTGGACACCGATTTGCTGGCCCAAGCGATCAAAGCCACTTTCGAGCGGCGCGGCATGTCCGTGCCCGACGCAGTGCCGATTGGGCTGACGGACGAGTTTGCACACGATTCCTCGCGGCAGTCGTTGTGGCTGGCGTTCCTCAAGAAGAACGAGCTTCACTCCGAGCCTCTGCCTGCCATCGTGGATCGGTTGCGATCTGCCCTGGCCCCTGCGCTGAACCGAGTTGCTCTTTGAACACCGACTCGTGGAGCAGCAGCTTCGCGTCCATCGCCACGGTCAGTGGCGGCCTCCATACGGACTTTGCATGGAGACCCCGATGATTACCAAACGCTGCGCGTGCTGCGGCCAGACCTTCGAACCCCTTCCGCAGGTTCCTGACCAAGCATTCTGTTCTTCTCCCGATTGCCAGCGCGCCCGCAAACAGCAGTGGCAACGCGACAAGCTTAAGTCCGACGGGGAGTATATCCAATCAATCAGCAGGATGCGCAGCTGGCGTGGACCCAAGGCAATCAAGACTACTGGCGCATCCGCCGCAGGACCAGCATCGGCTATGACCCACTCCGTCAACACCCTATGTCCCCAGTAAACAAACCAAGGTGCAGGGATTCTACGGGCCGGGCGGCCATTACCCCTGCCATGGGGTGGGTTAATTTTCGTGCCCAGTAGCCGCTCGGTTTAGCTGGCCACTACCACCCAATTTGGGCTCACACCCCCTTGAGACGCCCATTTGCACCCAATCTGGCATGGGACCGAACCCGGAAAAATACGATTCCGGTATAGACCCTGAGTCCCCAGCCTAAGGGCATAAAAAAACCCGCCTTTGTAGGGCGGGTCTGAGTCTCTTATGGTCCCGTGCGGGACTGTAAAATCTGATTTTTGGTGGAGGCGGCGTCAATCAAACAAGTCTCGCAAGTGACTGATAATGCGGCCTTAAAAAAATCGCGTTTTCGAATGTACCCCCAAATCTACCCCAGTTTCCAACGCGATACCCCTCTTTTGGGCCTAAATAATCCCTGATTAGGGCATGGGAGGATGCCATGGGCGCTGACTGCCATATACCGGCTGATCTCGCTGGGCAGGCTGGCCCCGCCAGATTGACCCGGCTTCAGCCTTTTTGAGCCGCGAGAGGGTGGGGCAATCCTGGGATGGTCGCGATTGAGGCGGGTGCGGTGGCAAGAAGTTACCCGGCAGGAATCATGAAGGAGCCAAGCCCTTCCCGATCCGTACGTCCGAAAACACTGCCGGGGGTGGTTCAAGTATTTCCGCAAATGCGCTAATTGGCAACTCAGGGATGGTGGGGCCGCTATCAGCCTGGGGTTGAGACAAAAGAAAACCCCGCAGGGCTAACAGGGAGTGAAGGCCGAACCGAGGGAGCCTCGGGGCCAGCACCTACCCTTCCGTTTGCGGGGTCTGGTAACAGTTTACACCCGGCTCCCTACACGGAGCGTGGTCCTGGCAGAGATTAGCGTCCAGCCAACCTGTAGAGATGGAGAGCGCCGAGGTGGTAGGAGATGACCCTGTGGTGTCCGGTCAATCCCGGCGTGAGGCTAGCCCCACCTCATCTCCGCAGCTCGGCGCAGGAGTAGTTTCGTTCGCCTGGCGGCCTCTGTCAAAGGCCGCGCCAGTCCAGTCACGATAGGCGCTATGGTGACAGTTGTCCGCCTGGAAAGAGCAGCAATGGCGAATGACGGCTGACGAGAAGAGAATCAGCGGGGGTAAGAGGACAGACACTACCCCCGTTGCCAAGCTGGGTGACACAGCTCTCCGGCCAACTGATTCAACTTGAAATTATAACGCGCTCTCGCTGGTTCAGCTTGCCCAGCCAATACCGGGCCAAATTGCCATCATCGGCGCAACCGATTAGGCACGGCTTGCATGGGCAGGGAATTGCCGATGGAGCGATAGGGCGCCGGGTGGGTATGCAAGGCGTGCCAGATAGGGAGGGCCTATCGTGGGTGTCGGGGCCCCACAAAAAACAAAGGCCCACTCCAAAAAGGGCGGGCCTTTGACCGTCTTCGCCGGGCTTGAAGCTGCACAGCAGCGGGATGACTCCCCCCGGTGGCTACCACCCTCGCGGGCCGGTAACGGCATGCACGCTGATAGTATGAAACTCCAGCAGTCCGCGTTCAAGACCAGTGCGGATGCCGCCGAAGCGGGGACGCGGGCTGGCGCGGCTCCTAGAGTTACCAGAACTGTGGTTCAAGCGGTGTTTGCTGTCAAGCCCGCCGATGTGTCCAAGGTCGTCGATGCCAATGGCGAGACCCTCATCGCCTATCAAGGCACCGGGGCCGATCAGCGGGCGTCGGGGCCCTTACCTTGAGCCAGGAATAGGGAACTTGCGCCTTGAAATACATCGCGTCGTCGG
Organism: Chromatiaceae bacterium; assembly: GCA_020851955.1. Taxonomy (GTDB): domain Bacteria; phylum Pseudomonadota; class Gammaproteobacteria; order Chromatiales; family Chromatiaceae; genus M0108. Next base: position 16,671 of record JADZBU010000140.1, read on the forward strand.
CCACACTCTTGACGATCTTCGCCGGAGGCCGGCGCGTAAGCCCGGCGTCAGGACCCTGAGGTGAGATGTGGTTGTTACCACTGCTCGCAGGAACCGTGGAGTCCCGCCCACGACGGCGAAGCGCACCTTCTTCCGCCCGCATATTCCCGCGTCCGTCTGGCCAGGCGCAAGGCCCCCAGCCTTCAAAAACAGGCCCCCCGATGGCATAAGAATGAGTACCAGCAAAACTATGCCTACGCTGACCAGGCCTACACCGACACGTCCCGGTCAGGGAGCGGGGGTCGCTTCAGTATAGGCGAAGATGCAGCTCGCCCAGGCCGGCATTGACTTTGAGCGCATCGGGGATAGTCTTTAGGGGGGCAGGCTTGAAGACGGCCGGGCACTCGGGCGTCGGCTGAAGCGGCGTACCGCTCCGGAGGTTTACCTTCAAGCCTGCCTATTTCTGGACTGTCTGCGGCGAGTGAACCTGGAAGGAGCGTCAGTCTGGGCGGGTCGCACCGTGTCCAACACACGCGATGGTATGGATGCACATGGGTGGAGTACCCAACCGCCCGCGCCCAGCTTTCAGCAAGCTGACTCCCCCGAACCGCTCGCGGGCGGAATCTCTGACGAGATGCTGAAGCCCGTGCTAGAGGGTCTTGGGAACCAGACTAACGCTTGCAAAAAAAAGCCGCCCCAGATGCTTGGAGTCTAAATCCAAGGCTGGCTTGGCGGCTTGGGGAGAAAGCCCGATGGGCACCCGTAGGGTTTATGGCCTCCGGGTGCCTACGCATACAACGCCTACCCTTTCACGTCGCTGTATGGGAGCGGGTTGCCCTTGTGTGTTGCGGGCGACTTGTTGGGCCGGACCCCGCAACTACCGGCTGAGGCAATTTCGGTTTCGCCATCAGCGGTTAGGGCTTGCCCTGTATGGGAGTGGCGGCCTGTTAAGCCCGATCCACCCCCTACCAGCCGGGTCAATTTCGATTTCGACTCCGGCGGTTCTGGCATTGGTGCCCTTTTAGGCTAGCAGGGCTGGGGGCGGTGTCAAGAAAAAGGGGTGCCGCCTTTGTGCGACCGGGCGGCGCGGCCTGTTGCCAGGATGCTGGTGACTGCCTGGCGCAGCTACGCCCCCACCAGCAGGGTGAGCGAAGGGTTAAATTTTGGGCTCGCGGGTATTGGGCGCTGGCTGGCTGGCGATCTCCACCAGGGCGCGAACGGCGTCGGGGTCGCCCAGGTCGGCTTGGTGTACCAATCCGACAACCCATGCTGGGCCCCTCTGGCGCAATGCTCGCTTGGCCAGCCGCGCCAAGTTGGGGGGTCGTCCGCCCAGGTCGGCGGGTGCGGAGGCAGGCATCAAAAGACACCCAGCCGGGCGGCGGTGCTTAAAACCGGGTCGGTGCGCAGTCGGAAGGATGTGCGGGGCCCAGCCTTGCGGGCGAGTTCCGTAGCGCAGTTCACCAGGGCCACTTGCAGGGATTGAGCCTGGGCTTGCATGGCTCGCAGCTCCACCAGGGCCACGCCTTCGCGCCAAGCCATCATGGCACCCACTTCCGCGCCGGGGTCTTGCGGGCGTTCGGCTTGATGGCGAGCCAGCAGGGCGAGAAGTCCTTGCTCGTCCAGGCTAATCAAGCCTAGTTGCCGACCGTCAACCTCGTCGTCACCCTGCCCAGCCATCCGCCGGGCGGCGATTGCCTCCCTTTTGGCGCGGATGGCGGCGAGGCGGCTGGCCAATTGCTCGCCCTGGGCATCATGGGCGGCGATGGCGGACTGGGCCTCCGTGTCAATGCGGCGAGCATTGACGACAGCCAATCCCAGGCCCATGGGCAGGGCGGGCGGTAGCGGCGCTGGAGGCTGGTAGGCTGACAGCTTGGCCAGGATGGCGGCCTCGGCGGTGGCCAGCATGGCCGTGGCCTCAGCCTCGTTTTGGGCCGCGGCGTCCAGGTCCACGATGGGTGCGATGTGCGTGTCCAGGGCCCGCAGCTTGCCCTGTGCGGCGGCGAGACGGTCACGGGCGGTGGTGGTATCGCCCCCAGAGGCGAGGGCGTCATCAAGGCTTTGCTGGGCTTTGGCGACGAGTTCTTGGGCTTGGGTGCGAAGGGCGGTCGGGGTCATGGCGGGTTATCCGGGGTTATGGCGGGGATAACCCATGGTTGCGTCACGACAGCCGGGCCGCCAAGCGATTCAATTCAACTTCGCGGAGGGCGATTGCGTCCGCCGGAATCTTGCCGACCTGGGCGCGTAAATCCTGCCGTGCTTGGGCTATGGCTTCCGCCGCGACAAAGCCTCGGGCATGGGCGGGTGACATGGATTTCATCAAGCGACCGCAAAGCCGATGGTCCGCAAGCGGAATCAAATGGGGGTCGCCCTGGATGCTGAGGGCTTTATGGAGCATGGCTTGATAGTCGGAAACGTCGTACATGGGGTAATCCTCGATGATTCAGGTGGGAATGTGGCCGGCGTATGTGCCGGAAGCTACTTGACCAAGGACAGCATCAGGCTGATTTTCCAGCCATCGGGATAAGACGCTATCCGGGTTTCCGCCGGTCGCCACTTGGCGTAATTCGGCGTCGGTCATTGACGCAAACTGGCGTTGCCAGCCGCGTAGCTCGGCGCGGGCGATTCGGTCATTCATTGGGTTGTGCAAGTTGATTCTCCAAAGCGATGAGGCGTTTTTCGAGTTCAGCGGTTTCGGAAACCCTGCTCATGGTGGCAATGACTGACGAGATGGCGCCGATAGCGGATGGGGCCAGCTCGCCGCCCCTGAGCGCGTCCACCAGGCCCTTGACTGCGCCAGATAGGTCATCACCCAGGTCAATGCTCAGGGGCCGGTCCACGGGGCGCCAGGCGGGCAAAACAAAGCTCAGCAGGGCCTTGCCAGCCTGCACATCACCGCTCTCGGCGGCCTGGACCAGCGCATCTACGATACGGGGGCTGGCACTGCGGATGCGCTGGCGCAGGGCTGTTTCGCTATCACTTTTTGGCTTGCGGCCTGCCGGATTGCCGGATTGGCCTTTGACGAATGGCATTGCTCAGGCTCTTGTTGCAGGCGGTTTGCAATCCGCTCGTTTCAGCACGAACAAGTTCACCCTCTCGCTGGGGCGCTGATAAGTTGTCGCCCTTGCCAGGCACCAAAAGGTAAACAGGGCAGGCACCGACACGGGCCCCTCCTCCTCGTCAACCTGCTTGATGACCGCACCAGGTGCCAGCCGTCGGACAATCTCGCCCGCGTCATCGGAGGATGTGGCGACGACAGAGACCTTCACGCGGCAGCCTCGAATTCGACACTGTAGCTGCGCAACCGACTGGCTAAACCAGGGCAGGCATTTCTCCGCCACTTGTTCTTGAAGATTTCGTACAGCCGGTTGGTGCAACTGACGCAAAACAAGCGACAAACTAGCCGCCTTCCCGTCCGATGGCAGATACAACAGGATGTGGCAGGGCCAGGCGCCGAGACTGCCATGCCCGCGTGTTCGGCACCGACAGCACACCCATGGCAGGGATGAAAACGCGCTTCGCCAATCGCTTGCCGATGCGCCTGCCAGCTTTGGGCGCAGGCATGGGTGGTTAAGCGCAGTCCGCCGTTGTGTCGCTGGCAGTCAAAAAGCTGAATATCCACGGGCAGGGGCTCCAAGCGGGGGCGATGTCGTGATTACGCTGTCACGACACGGGCACCGCATGGATTAAGCCGGGTCCGGCAGACTTGCCGGAAGTGGTGGTCTACAATTTGTCGAGAGGGCTTTGTTTGGTCGCTGGCGGCACTTGATGCAGGCCCCGTGGAATTCGGGGCACCAGCACGGGCAAGGCCCTTGTTCTTTTCCTACCAGGCGCCGGGTGGCGACGATGGGGCGCTAACTATCGAGAAGGCGGCGGCCCTGAAGAAGCGCAAGATTCTTTGGGAGTCATTGCGGGAGCAGCAAGTAGATAGTGGGAACTTAGTTCCCACTATTCGCGGGCCTGGTATGCCTCAAGGCTTCGCCGCATCCACCGCCGAAGTTACCGGCATGAGCAAACGGGGCCAAGAACTTAGCTTAACTTTTAGTTTTTGGAGACACCAGGGCGCCGGGGTGGTGGCGTCAGGGCGGGCCACAACCTTGAAAAACCTAGTTTCTGGCGCCGGGTGTCAACGAAAATAGTCGAGACACCAGGGCGCCTTACCTCTATGCCGGCTTCAGCGTAACCAGGGTCATGCGATTGAATGCCGCGCCACTCTTGCCGAGTTCCTTGCCGTGAAAGGTCAGGGATAGCAGGTCGCCCAATTCGGCGCCGTTGGCCCGTAATTGCTGGGTGAGCCACTTGGTCAACCACACGGCGATTAAGCCGCCCTCGGGGGTCCGGACTAGCACTTGCTCCTGTACGCCAAAGGGGCCGTCAGTCTTCCTGGCGCCTTCAATCAGGCCCTCGAGGGTGTCGCCGGGCTGGGGCTTCCAGGTCTGAATCTGGTTGGCGGTGGCGGCCTTGCGCCGGAGTTGTTCCAGGGCGCCTGGGGGAATGGGGGTAACAAGGGCTTGGGTCATGGGGTGACACCTCGGGTGTAGTTGGGCGCCAGGCTGGGCCAGCGGACCTTGCCGGGGCGCTGGTCGGGGTCGCTGGCCAGGGGCAGGAAGCCATAACAGGCGTGGAGCCGCTCGGGGTCCGGCTCATGCCAGGGGGCCATGCTGGGCAGTTCGCGGCGGCGGGCGGCCTGGCAGCGGGCGCCGGTCAAGTTACGGCAAGCCTGGCACTGGATGCGGTCGTCGGATGGCAGGTCCGCCAGCCAGGGCGCCGGGGGCGGGGGGTCGTTGGCCGGGATGGGCAGGCTGTGCAGATAGGCCATTAAATCCGGCTTGGCGGCGCGAATCATGGCCCGTAAGGCGTCGGTCAGGTCGCCAGCCGGATGCACAATCAGCCGCTCCCCTTCCGCCCGGCAGCCGAAGCCACCAGCGGTCAAGATGCCGAGGATGGGAGGCGCGGTCATCAAAAAACCTCCCCGTCAGTAATACTTTCCTTTTTCGCGTGCGTAAATTCAGAATTTTGGCGAAAATCCAGCATATCCAGCACTTCCAACACTTTCAATGGGTTAGCGTCGGATAATCCTACATCGGGGGTGTTGGCAGTGTAGGATGGCGGCGCTTCAGCATCCGTGCCGTCGTTATTCCAGTCTTGGTGGCGCTCTTCGTAGTCCTCCAGCAATGCCAAGCCCAGAATGCCCATGCCGTCACTGCGGCGCACCTCGAGGACTTCAGCCCCCATGGTCCGGGCCATATCCGCGGTCACATGACGGAAGCGCCGTTGCGCCAGGGGCTCGCGTCCGGTGCGACGGGACCATGCCAGGTAGGAGGGGTAAAGCATGGTCTCGGAATTTTCGTAGGAGATGCGTCCGTCCTCGGGCCGCCGTAGTTCGACCTTGGTCCCAATCTGCGTCCATGCCCCACTTTTCGGCTTGCAGCATTCCGCCAGCCAGCCAGCAACCGGGTTGCCTGCCGTCAAGGCGGCGAGGTTGGCGCGTTGCGTCCGTGCGGGCGGGGCGGTGATGGCGGCGGATACCTGCTCGGGCGTGAGGGCCAATGCCCAGTTAGCCAGGCCGGGCAGTTCCCGGTGCAGGACTGCCTGTTCACCGCCCGCCACGCGCCACTGCTCGCGTTCCTCGGCGGTGGCCTGGCGGCCAAAGGTGACCGTGATGCGGCGGCGCTCCAGGCCACTGGTCAGGTCGGTGGTCGCCAATGACTCGTTTGAGGCGATAAGTACCTGGCCCGCGAAGGTGAAGGTGCCGTCCTGCTGGATGTTTTTGCGCTCGAGGCGGATGGCATCTTCCCCCGTCAGGGCCTTTAGGACATTGACGGACCCGCCGTATTTGTCCGTGTCGGAGATGGTGACCAGTCGTTTTTGATAGAGGGCGGCGGCTTCAAAGCGATTTTGCTCCAGCGTCCGGAGGTCGGTGGCCGCCGTATTGCGCTTGCCCACCAGGGCTTCGCTGATGCGCATGAAGACGCCTTTGCCGGTGCCGCCGGGACCGGGCAGGTGCAGAAACTTTTGCAGGTCCGCCCGCCCGGTGAGGAGGGCCGCCCACCATGCCCTCAACAGTTGCACTGTCGCCGCATCGCCATCCACCGCTTGCGTGAGCCAGGCCCGGATGGTCGGGCAGGTGGCGCTGGGGTCGTAGTCGTAAGGCACACACCAGGTCGCAGCGGTGGCGGGGGTGACCGCCCGAAACTCGCGGGTCGCCATGTGCAGGTTGCCGTTTTTGAAGGGCAACAGGTCAGGGTTAGCCGCTGGCAATGGCAACATATTCCCGCGCTCCAACAGGGTCATGATGCCCTCGAGGTAGCGGGGGGTGAAACCCAGCGGGTCGGTGGCCCGATAGAGCCAGCCGGTCAGGGCTTGGTGTATCTCCCCGCCGTGCTTGGCGGGCGCCCAATGGGTGCCGGTGAAGCGATGCCAGGCGGCGGCCTCGGTGGACCGGGCATAGCGGCCCCGCATCGCGTCTCTGGCCAGCAAGGCGGCCTCGGAAGCGACCAGCAGCCGGGGTTTGTCGTCATCACCCGATACCAGCAGGCCGGGTTGGCAGGGAATGCTGTTATCCAGCACTGCATACACTGACGATGTAGGATTTTCCGCTCCTAAGTCCTTGCCAGTGTTGGAAGTGTAGGATGTGTAGGATTTTCTGGTATTAGTCCTCAACTTTTCCCGCACACGCTTATTCCGGGCGCCCACCAGCTTGTCTATCTCGGTAACCCGCGCTCCCGATGACTTGGCGCTTTTACGCAATCGCTCGAATGCCGCCGGGTCCGCGTCGTAAACCGTGTCCCACGCCAGCCGGGCGGAGTCGGTAAGGACGGCGCCGGGGTCATCCGCCAGGGCCGCGATGGCGCGGGTAATGACGGCGACGGCTTCGGCCTGGGGGTCGGTGGCGACGGTGAAGGGGGCGCCTAGCTCGGCGGCCAGCCGGTCCAGTTCCTCCGGGGTGTAATCGTGATTACCCATGGGCGGTCCCCCCTTTGGCGATGGCAGCCGCCCAGGCCGTAGCGGCGCGGTCCCAAAGGCCGTGGGATTTCCCCGCTCGTTTGTCGGCGGCGGCGATGCGCAAAATCCATTGCGCCTGTTCGAGCCGGGTGGTCTCGTCATCTAGCTTTTTGAGCCGCTTGTCCCCGTGAGCCAGGGCGCGGGCCTCGGCTTCGCGCCAGCGGTCGGGATAGATGTCTTTCCACTTCAGGCCCATGGCGCTCAAGATGGCATCGCCGTCGCAACCACTGAAGCAATGGAACAGCGGCGAACCTGCCTATTCCACGCCAACTGGACACCCATTCCAGCGCAAGCTGGACACCCGTTCCACGCCAACCTGGACAGTCGGAGCGAAGCGACGCGCGGGGTGGATGCTGTTTACGCTGGGGTGGGTTCCTC
>JADZBU010000141.1 GCA_020851955.1 Chromatiaceae bacterium
AGCCGTCGCCGTTGGCGGGTTGCAGGCTGGCGCGGGTTTTCAGTGCTCCGGGGTGGCTCATGGCGGCTTATCCGATGTGAATTTCGAGTTCGCCGGCCAGGAAGACCGGGACATCGCCGGGGGCGACGGGCTTGGGCGTGGTCAGGGGCATGACGAGGCGGGGGGTGCCGTCCTGGTCCTTGAGGACGACGGTGGTAATCGAGGGCCAAGCGGTGGTGGCGGTGGGAAACTGGATGGGGGCCAGGTTGCGGAAGACCGTCGCGCCGCTGGTTTGGCTGGCGTCCTTGGCCCAGCGCTCGGCGCCCGGATCGCAACGCACGGGGGCGTAACTGGCGCCGTTGATCTCGGTGCCGCCGAGGCCGTCATCGCTGGGGGCGACGCTGTAGAGGTGGACGTTCCACTGCGCAATGGCGAGGGGCTGGTTGAGGAAGAGGGCGTTGCCAATGCTGGCTTCGAGGCTGTCGGTGGCGTTCATGATTCAGGCTCCAGGCAAAAAAAACCGCCCACGCGCGCGAGCGCGGGGCGGTGGTGGGGGTTATGCCGCGGCCTTGGCCTGGGCGTCGGTCATGATGCTGCCGGCCTTGACGCCGGCCTTGAAGCCGGTGCTGGGGGCAAAGCCCAGACTGCGGTAAGCGGGGGTGATGACCGGCTCGCCGTTGCTCGGGTTGCGGCCCAGGCGCTCCGAAGTCCACTTGGCGGCGAAGACGCCGAAGTCGCTGAGGTCCACGCTGCCGCCCTTGGCGATCACGTCCTTGATCTTGAGCAGGATGTGGTCGCAGGCGCTGTTGACGATGGTTTGGCCCTCGGCGGGCAGGGCGCCCAGGGCGGTCAGCACGTCGGCGAACACCTCGGCCTTGAGCACAGCATAGAGGACGTCACGGGCGGTGCCGGCCACCTCGTCGGGGGTCGGGGGCACGACGGCCTTGACCTTGCTGGTGATGTTGATGGGGCTGGCGTAGGTTTCGCTCGACTTGGCGCTGAGGTTGGTGGCCACGATGTGGAAGCGGTAGGGGCGCGCCACGGCGGGGCCTTCGTCCTGGACGATGAAGCGGCTGATGTTCTCCAGGCGGACCGACAGCTCGGCGCCGTTGCTGGCGTAGACCGAATGCTTCTTGCCGACAAAGTCGGTGACGTAGATCTCGATGCCGGTGCCGGGGCTGACCGGGTCCTTGACCCAGTGCAACTCCACCAGGTCGGAGATGACGTCCTGGCGATCACGCAGCAGGGTGGAGGTCAGGGACACACAGGGCATGGGGGCGGCCATGTCGTAGACCATGAACTCATTGGGCAGGGTCACCCAGGCGCCCGGATCGCCGGAGACGCTGTAACGCATGCGCAGGCCCACCGCGTGGCCCATGCCGTCGCGCGGCACGATCTGGTCGAGGGACTGCACCAGGGACAGGCCGACGGAGGATTCCGCGTAGGTGGTGACGTTTTCGAGCTCCACGGGGACCCAGCCACGCGGATCGGTGATGTCCTCCACGTCGGCCTCGACCTCGATGAGGGCCGGGCACTTGCCCTGCCAGCGGAACAGGATGTCGTTGCCTTCCAGCGTCTCGCCAGTGATGGGGTCCTTGCCCTTGGCCTTGACGATGGAGACGGGGGAAGCGGGGGCCTTGACGGTCCAGATGGAGCCGCCGGTGGTGCCGTGGTTCGCCAGGGTCTCGTAGAGCAGATATTCCTGGTCGCCGGTGACGGCGGGGGTCGGGCGGGTGGTTGCCCAGGTGTGCTCATCGAACAACTCTTCGGTCAACACCAGGTAATCAAGGGGGCCCGGTTCACCACGGCATAAGAAGCAGCCCTGAGCAAGCGCGGGATTGGTATAGACGGGGTTGATAAAGATGGGTTCGGACGCCGTGGGCGTGGTGAAGGTCCAGCGCTGGTAGAGCGGAATACTGGTCCCGTTACCCGAGTTGCCGTAAAGCTCGGCGGTGATGGGCAGTTCGGCGCCGCTAATGTCGAACGCTTTAAAGCTGATGATGGGATTTTCTACGCCAGCGCCAAAGAAGTTGACGACGAAATTTTGATAAGGCTTGGACATGATGAGGGCCTGTCAGTGGGTGGGTGGGGGGGTGGGTTTAGGGACGGGTGTCAGTGAAGAAGGCGCCGATGGCGCCCGCGATGGCCATGCCGGCGGCGGCGATGGCGGCCTGCTGGTCGGGGCTGACGGCCAGACCGGCGGCGGTGAGAAGCCAGACGAGACCGCGCCAGGTGCTCGGCTCGGTGATGAGGGATCGCCAGTTGAGATTCATGGGGGGGTCTCCAGGTTAAAAAGGGGCCACTTCGGCGCGGGGGTCACGAAGCCCCGCGCTCCCATGGCGTAATCGTTCAGCCCCCTCTCCCCAGCCCTCCCCCGCCAGGGGGGAGGGAGCAAGCGCAGCGGTGGGTTGAGCGAGCGAACCCCACCCCTGCCGCCGGGGGGACCGAAGGGTTACCCCGTGGCCCAAGAACGGAGAGCGTCGTGAAATCATGCGGCCAGGGGCGCCTGGGCGCGGGCCATGGCCAGGGCGGCGCGGCGGGTGCGGTGGACGCGACGGGACCAGCCGGCGCCGAAGTGGCGCCAGGTCGGCAGGTCCTGATAGAAGTCCAGGCGCAGTACGGAAAAGCGCGCGATCAGGTCCTGGGGGTTGGCGATGGCGACTCCGGCCAGGGTGACGGGTCCCATGAGGCCATCCTCGGGGACCCCGACCAGGTGCTGCAGGAGGCGGACGGCTCGGGCGGGGCCGGCGTTGACGGCGTGATCGAGGACCAGGAGATCCAGACCGGCGGGGAGGGCCTCGCCCTGGATCTGGTCCCAGTAATCGCGCTGGTAGATGGCTTTCGCCTCGTCCAGGGACAGGGCGCGGATGTCGAGGGCCGGATAGCGGCGCTGGCTGATGCCAAACTTGGTGACCCCGCCGGGGTCCTTGGGGTCGTTGACCAGGCCGCCTTCGGCGGCGAGGACGTGGGCAATGCAGTCGGGAAAGGTTTGCATGAGTGGCTCCGTGGTAATGGGGAGCCATCTTTCATGAGATGGGCGGGCTTGGCGGGCGGGTTATGGACGGAATGGAGGTTAGGGGGAAAAAGAGACTAACGGCAGGGGGGCGAGGTGGGGGTATGGGCGCACGCGGGAAATGGAGGGCCAGTCGCCCATGGGCAGAGGGACTGTATTCCGGGCGAATTAGGTCTGCCTCCCCGGAACTCACTGAAGCGCGCGTTATGTATATGCCTGCACCAGCAGAAAACCGGCAAGAGGCATCAAAGCAAACAGCAAAACAAGGCCTAGGCATCCTGACCTAGAACCACCTGCGGAGAGAAAGCCCTCGCGTCCCTGGGGTGGCCGAGACTGGAGCCAATGAGCATGACATGACTGACAAAAGAACTTGGTTTTTTTGTTGCGCCACGCCTCAATGGTGCGCTCTGTATGCCGAGAAACCGTACCGCAACGAGCGCATTTGAAATGTTTTTCTTTGGGCTGAGGCTTTGGCAAGAGTTTGCCAACCAAGACCAAGACAACAATCCCTGCGACTACACTCCCGATGATGATTTCCGGTGACATTGGGTTTTCCGTGCCTATCGTGTTATGGGTTGGAATAGCATGGTTGTATTCTAGGCTGCGTTAGAATGCTTGGGTGCTATAGCCATTTAGGGTAACCAGCATATCATTGAATTATCAGGCCCAAGACCATCCTTTAAAAATGATGGCTTTTGGCTTGCTTATCTTATCCGGATACTATCTAGGATGGCTATATCGCGTTTGTTCTGCTTTGTCAGATTCCGACTAACGACGCCGCCCGTCGGGCGCGGGACTCTTCGTTCTGCGCCCGCCTGCGGTGGCCCTGTGTGATCCTCCTAGATACCCCGGGTATTCCAGGTGTGCAGCCCCCGCCACCCCGACCCGCCAGACACCCCTTAGGCCCCATTAGGAGCGCCACACAGAAGGGGACGGACCCGGCGAGATGACGCGCATCCCGCCTGGCCCGTCCCCCTATTATCCGCCGCGACTATTTCAGGGTTATGGTCGAGGCCGCCGCCATGGCGTTATTGCCCTCGTTGGCTTCCAGAATCACCCCCCTGTAGTCCGCGACCACCCCCAGGTAGTAGGCCCCTGGTGTTAACGTCTTTGGCACCGTGACCGACACGGAGCAGCTTTGGGTGACGCCCGCCGCGATGCCCGCCCGGTGATAGCAGGTGGCGGAGGCGACATCCGCGGTACTGACGATATTGTCCCGGGAGAAATAGAGCCGGGAATAATGGGCGCCGGCCTTGGCGTTCCCCTGATTCTTGACCTGCCATTTCACGGTGATCTTTTTGCCACGGACCCCGGTCGTGGGGCCGCTCACCGTGGTGACGATGAGATCCGGGCGGGCAGCGGCGGCGCGATAGCCGGTGTTGTAACCGGAGAAACCGCTACAGCCGGCGCTATTGCAGGCCTTGAGCCAGTAATAGTAGGTCGTGCCCGCCACCGCGCCCATATCATCGAAACTGGCGGCGGTGGGAGAACCCAGCAGACTCGGGGTGTCCGTGGCGCTGGTCGCGCGATAGACCAGGTATTGGGTGGCGCCGCTCACGGCGCTCCAAGTCACCCGCACCCGGTCGTTGTAGCTGCCATCGCTGGCCGTGGGTGCCGCCGGGGTGCCGGGGACCAGGGTGCCGCTGCCGACATACTGGATCCAATTGGCGCCATAGCCCACCTTGGAATTAGCGCCGGTGGGGTCGTATTTGATGCGCATGTAACCCTTTTCGGTACCAAAGCCCGCGGTTTCGCCCCAGCCCGTACCCCAGCTATTGCGCAGAATCCAGCTTTGGTCGTCATCATTCCAGCCCACCAGGAGGATGGCGTGATTGACGGAGTTGTTACAGGCATTGGCGGTGGGACTATAAACACCACCCTTGTAACCAGACCAGCCACTATCGACGCAAACGGCGGCCGCCACCGCCCCGTAACTCATGATGGCGGTCTTGATGAGGTCGGTGGCGGGTATCGAGGACGAATAACCCACGTACTGCCACTGGGAGGCCCGGTAGGGGTGGGCTAGGGGCGTTGAACAGCTACCATTGGTGGCGGTGTAGGGTTTGTCCGCCTCCAGGGCGGCGCCGATCCCCGTTTGATTGAAGCCGAGGGTATTGAAATGGTACTTGTTGGCAAACCAACCGCCATCGCAGTCCCAACCATCCTTGTTGCACGACACCAGGAATTGCTCGGAGAGGTCGGTCTGGGGCCCACCGGCGCGCTTGATGGCGGTTTCCATGACCCCCACGGTGCCGAAGGCCCAGCAGGAGCCGCAGCTACCCTGATTGCGCACGGGCGAGATGAGGCCCTGGGTGCGCGCGTCATAGGCGGGGGGCAGGGCCAGGGTGGGCAGAGCGAGTGCGGGCTCGGCCAGGCCGGCGGCACCCGGCTCGCTGGCGTCCCCGGAATCGATGGGGGTGGGGTCGGTCAAGGCGATGAGGCCGCTAGCTCCGACGCCG
>JADZBU010000142.1 GCA_020851955.1 Chromatiaceae bacterium
CCGCCCCCGTCCCCGCGCCCGCGGTTGATGCCGCCATCTCCGCCCTTAGCCCATCCACTTGCAACCGCGACTCGGCCAGGTCGGCCCGCACCTGGATTTCCAGCTCGCGCAGATGCTCGGCCTGCTGTTCGAACTCGCGATTGATTTTCGCCAACTCCTCGGCACTCAAGGCAAAGCGGCCCGCGAAGTGGTCAAGCTGCCTATGCAGGCGCTGGGCCTCGATGTCCTTGAGTTCGGACTCCTGCCTGACCGACTTCAGGAGCAAATCCTGCAGGTAGATCACCTCGTCGGCTAACGCGGTTTCCAGCCGGGCCAGATCGACCGCCGAGGGCGATCCCGCACCCGGCGAAGGGTCCACCGCCAGGCTCCTTTCCTCTTCCTGACGATATTTGACCTGGAGCTTGTCACGTTGCTTGCGCGCCTCGGCCAGGACGCTCTGTTGCTCCTCGACGCGACTGGCCAATAGGGTCAGGGTCTCCCGCGCCTGGAAGAGGGCAATCCTGACGGCATCGCCTTGGGATAAGGGCCAGGGTGGAGCGCCGGCGGGGGGGTGCCAGTCGGCCAGGGCCTTACGGGCGGCCACCAGCGCCAGGTGCTGATTTTCCAGCTTGAGGATGGCATCCAGTTCCGCCTTGTAAACATTGACTAAGCCCTCGCGAATCCGAACCAGCTTGGCGGCTGGACGGGTTTGCGACTTGACGGCCTCGGGGTCCTGACGGAGTTGCGCCTGGGCGGACTCGACGTTAGCCATGGCCATTGCCAGCCTTTGCTCCACCTCGACCCGCTTCGCCGTCCAGTCCGTGGCACTGGCATCATCGGTCGCCGCCAGTAGTAGGGGGCAAGGCAGGAGAAAGGCCAGTAAGAGGGCCCAAAAGCCCAGGAATAAGCGGGACCGACGGGGGAGCTTCATGGCCAGGAGGGTGTTCATTTCATGGTATTTCCCACATTTGATTGTCAACCCTCCCCGTAACATCCCTGTGATTACCCCAGCGCTCCACATCGGCCTGGGAATAGACCAGCACATCGACTGGGATGCGCAGCGGGCGCAGTAGCCGCCGCAGCCGCACCACTCCAAGTAAAGAATCCCCGTCCAGCCGGCGACACGGTGCCGACGATGAAGAAGCGCGGCCCGATGGCGTCAATCCACTCCCCCGAAGGCCAGTGTGCGCTAAAATGCCCCCCATGTTGACCTATCCCGATATCGACCCCGTCGCCCTGGCCCTGGGCCCCCTCAAGATCCACTGGTACGGCCTCATGTACCTGATCGGCTTTGGCGTCTTTTGGGCCCTGGGCCGATACCGCGCCCGGCGGCCGGATTCGGGCTGGACGGCCCCGATGGTGGACGACCTGCTCTTTTATGGCGTGATCGGCGTCATCGTCGGCGGCCGATTGGGCTACATGCTCTTCTATGGCTTCGATCAGATTCTCGCCAATCCCCTCAATCTGCTAAAGGTCTGGCAGGGCGGCATGTCCTTCCATGGCGGCCTCATCGGCGTCCTGATCACCATGACGCTCTTCGGCAAGCGCCGTGGGCTCGGCTTCTTTCAGGTCACGGACTTCATCGCCCCCTTGGTGCCCCTGGGCCTGCTGGCCGGGCGCATCGGCAACTTCATCAATGGCGAGCTCTGGGGCCGGGCCACGGAGGCTGCCTGGGGGGTGCGCCTGCCCTGCCCGCGCTTTCCGGAACAGTGCCGCGACCTGCCTCTCGGGACCGAATGGAGCCTGGCCCTGCACCCCTCGCAACTCTACGAGGCGGCCCTGGAGGGTCTGGTACTCTTCCTCGTCCTCTGGATCTACTCCCGTCGCCCCCGCCCGACCATGGCCGTATCTGGCCTCTTTCTCCTGGGCTATGGCCTCTTCCGGGGCCTGGTGGAGCTGGTGCGGGTACCGGACAGCCACATTGGTTACCTGGCCTTCAACTGGCTCACCATGGGCCAGCTCCTGAGCCTGCCCATGATCCTGGCGGGCATCCTCCTCCTCAGCCTGGCCTATCGGCGCCCGGTTACGGCTTGACCCGCCCCGCCTTTCCCCCGACATAGGTATCCGTCAGAGCCTGGGACGGGCTGCCAGTGGGCCCCAACCTCTTGACGCCGGAGACCTCTCGTCGTTTACTTTTAGTATTGTGATGAACTGACGGAACCGAGAAGCGGCATGACCCCTAATCCCTTGTTTAGCATCAACTCCTCCGCGATGGGCTTCGCCAGGGCCGGAGGCCTCATCTGCGTGGCCCTGTGCCTGACGACCTGGCTGGCGGGCTGTTCCACGACCAAGGATGACTCCCCGGCCAAGTTGACGACCGCCGACGAGGTGGTGGTGGACAAGTCGGATCGCCGCCTGAAGCTGATGAAGGGCGGGCAGGTGATGCGGGAATACCGCGTTGCCCTCGGCAAGGACCCGGTGGGCCACAAATACCGCGAGGGCGACCAGCGCACGCCGGAAGGCGAGTATGTCCTCGACTGGCGCAACCACCGAAGCAACTACTACAAGGCCCTGCACGTCTCCTACCCGAATCTCGACGATCGCCTGCGCGCCGAGGAGGCCGGTTACAAGCCGGGCGGCATGATCATGATTCACGGCAAGCCCAACTACATTCACTCGCCCACGGTGCTGGCGGAATATGACCGCCTCGATTGGACCAATGGCTGCATCGCCGTCAATAACCAGGAGATGGACGAGATCTGGCATGCCGTCCGGGACGGCACCAGGATCCGCATCGTCCCCTAGGACCACCAGCCGGCCCACCAGCCGGCTGTCACATCCCTTACAAGGCCAGATCGATGCCGCTGACCAGGATGCCCGGCAGGAGGGCGCTCGCGGAGGAGCGGCCCTCGTAGGTCTCGGGGGAGACCAGGAGTTCCCGCTCCCACGTCAGCCCTTCGAGGCGATCACCCAGCAGGTGATAGAGGGAGTCGTCGAAGCGCATCGCCGTGACGGGAGCGACGGCTTCGCCGTTTTCCACCCAGAAGGTCGCGAAGCGGGTCATGCCCGTGATGCGGCAGTCGTTGCGGTCGGCATAGTTGAGGTACCAGAGGTTGCCGATCGCCAGGCCGGTGTCCAGGCGACGGAGCATCTCGGCGCTGGGGATATCGCCGGGGTCCAGGGCCAGGGACTCGGGGCTCTCACCGGCGGCGTTGACCGCCTGGCCATATTCCTTGGCGCTGCGGCTGTCCACCAGGCAATCCTGGTAGCGACCGGCGGCGATGAGGGTGACAGCCTCGGGCTTGACGAAACCTTCACCGGTAAAGCGGGTGGCCAGCCCCCGGGCATGTTCCTCGCGCAGGGTGACGCGGGGGTCCAGGTGGCGTTCGCCCCGCGCGAGGCGGAGCAGCGGCGTCTGGGCGGTCTGGTGGTCCTTGAGGCCAAAGCCACCCCAGGCCAGGAGGTCGAACAGCTCCGCCACCGCCGCCGGGGCCAGAGAGGCGCGATAGCGACCCGGCGGGATGACGCGGGCCGGACGGGCCAGGATCTCCAGATCGCGGCGCACCCCCGCCAGCTTGGCCGCCAGGGCCTGGGGGTCCCAGACGAACCCGCTCAGATTGGCCTTGACCGCCTTGTCGCCCTCCCGGTAGCAACTGAAATCCAGGTTGAAGCTGCGGCTGGCGTGCCAGTGACGGTGGCCCAGGGAGCTGGCAAAGCCCGCGCTCAGCTCCCCGCTGGCCCAGATGCCGACCAGGTCAAGGCCCTCGGCGGCGCGGTGCAGATCGGCGATGGCCCCGGCGCCATCCCAATCCCCCGCGGCACCGCTCCCGTTCTGGACCTGGTGGCTCGCGGAGGGCTCGGTCGCATAGTGGAGATAGGGATCCTCGGGGACATGGGGCAGGCGTTCCCGCAGGCGCGCCATCAGGCTCCGGGCCCGGGCCAGATCCTCATCCAGATCGCCGCTCAGATCGCAGCTGGCTTGGGCCTGGCGCCGACCCTCGATCAGATCCAGGCTCAAACCCCAGGCGCGCAGGCCGCCCGCCTGACGCACCCGATTGCCGTTGAGGCGCACGAAGTCCGAGTCCTCGCCGTCCAGGTTGCACAGCAGGACCTCCTCGCCCCGCAGGGCTTGGGTCAGGCGGTCGGTGAGCTCGAAAAAAGCCGCGTCCTTCATTCCCCGCCTCCGAAGACCTCGACATCCCGAAAGAGGGCGGGCGGCGAGGCGTGTCCCACCGGCACCGCCTGATTGGGCTCGCCCTTGCCGCAGGTATAGACACCCCGGACCTCCTGGCTGGCGGCGGCGCCGACCCCGGCCAGGGAGCGCCAGAAGCTTGCTGAGATGCCCCGGTAACCCGGGTTCCGCACCAGGCCGCCGAGCTCCCCGTCCTCGATCAGACGCCCCAGCTCGCAGCCAAACTGGAACTTGTTGCGGCTATCGTCGATGGACCAGGAGCGGTTGGTGTCCATGAGGACGCCCCTTTCGACCTGACCGATGAGGCTGGCCAGACTGTCCTGCCCAGGCTCCAGGTTGAGATTGGCCATGCGATCGATGGGCGGCCGGTCCCAGGCGCAGGCGCGGGCGTTGGCCACGCCAGGCAGGCCGGAGCGGGCCTGGGACAGGCGGCTACCCAGGGGCCGTTCCAGGATACCGGCGCGGATCAGCACCTGGCGCTCCGCCAGGGTGCCCTCGTCATCGGCGACGGCACTGGCGAGTTCCCCGGGGACGCCGGGGTCGAAGGTGACGTTGAGCAGCTCCGAGCCGTAGCGGTAGGACCCGAACATGTCCCGGGTGACGAAACTGGTGCCAGCGTAATTGCGCTCGTCGCCCAGGATGCGGTCCAGTTCCAGGGGGTGGCCGATGCTCTCGTGGATCTGTAGCACCATCTGGCTCGGCATCAGAATCAGGTCGCGGACGCCCACGGGGCACTCCGGGGCCGCCAGCAGGGCGATGGCCTCCTCGGCGACACGCTGGGCGTCAGCGCGAAAACCCACCCGGGCCAGGCGTTCGTGCCCGCCCTGCCCGCCCCAGTCGGCGCCGCCGCCATGGCGGCTCTGAGTCTGGCTCCCCGCGTTGGCCACCGCCACCAGGCCGGAGGAGACCTGATCGAAGACCTGACGAATCTCGCCCCCGTCGCTGGTGATCAGCAACTGCTGGACCCGCCGCCGGCCCAGCCAGGCGGTGCTATCGACGATACGGTCGTCGAACTCCAGGGCCGCGCAGGCCTCCCGCAGCAGATCGAGCTTGGCCACCAGGCTCAGGGACTCCCAGGGCTCGGCGACGGGGCTGGCATACTCGGCCCGCAGGCTGGAACGGGGATAAAGCCCCCCATCAAAGAGCCCCAGGCGGGCATGCAGCTCCGCCCAGCCGGCCGCCCGTTCCCAGGCGGCGGCCAGGCCGGCGGCGCTGAGATCCGAGGTGGCGCCATAGCCGATGCCGCCCCCCCGCACCAGGGTCAGGAAGACGCCAAGGCTGGAGCCCAGGACGCTCGGCTCGGTCACCCGCTGGCGCACCGCCAGTTCGTCCGTATCCTCGCTCTCCAGCCGCGCGGACCAGTAATCCCCGGCCGGGGCGGAGCGGCGGCAACGGTCGGCGATGGCGCTCAGGTGCTCCATGCCCCTAGTCCCCCGCCAGGGTCATCTCGCGGATCAGCCAGGAACCGGTGCGGGTGCTGCCGGGGAAGTCGCAGTCGTTACCCACCGCCACCAGGCCCAGGAACATCTCCTTGAGGTTGCCCGCGATGGTGATCTCCTCCACCGGGAACTGGATCTCGCCGCCCTCGACCCAGAAGCCGGCGGCCCCCCGGGAATAGTCGCCGGTGACGGGATTGGTGCCGTGACCCAGGAGTTCCGTGACAAAGAGACCCGTGCCCATCTCCCGCAGCAAACCGGCGCGATCCAGGGGACCGGGCTCGATGTGGAGATTGTGGACGCCCCCGGCGTTGCCGGTGGTGGCCAGGTCCAGGCGCCGGGCCGAGTAGGCGTCGAGCAGATAGGTGCGCAAGATACCCTCGCTGACCAGATCCTTGGCGCGGGTCGCGACCCCGTCGCCATCGAAGGGGGCGCTGCCGAGGCACCGGCGCAGGTGGGGCAGTTCGTGGATGCGCACGAAGTCCGGGAAGATGCGGGTGTCAATGCGGTCGAGGAGGAAGCTGGACCGGCGGTAGAGACTGGAGCCGCTGATGGCGCTGGTGAAGGACCTCAGCAAGCCGGCGGCGGTCAGGGGGCTGAAGAGGACCGGCACCTTGCGGGTGCCAATTTGGCGCGCCCCGAGACGGGCCACGGTGCGCTCGCCGGCCCGGCGACCGACCTCCTGGGCCGATTCCAGATCGGCGGCGGCACGGGCCGTGGTCCACCAGTAGTCACGCTGCATGCTCTCCCCCTCCTGGGCCACCACGGCACAGCTCAGGCCATGGCGGGTGCTGGGATAGCCGGCGACGAAGCCGTGGCTGTTGCTATAGACATGGATGCCGGCTTGGGTGGAGACGCTGGCGCCCTCGGAGTTGACGATGCGGGGGTCGAAGGCGCGAGCGGCCTCCTCGCAGGCGACGGCGAGCTGGATGGCCGCGTCCGGTTCCAGAGGCCAGGGGTGATAGAGGTCCAGTTCTGGCAGGTCACGGGCCATGAGGTCGGCATCGGCGAGGCCGGCATAGGCATCCGCCTGGGTGCGGCTGGCGATGGCGCAGGCGGCGCTAACGGCGTCGCGCACGGCCTCGGGGCTAAGGTCGGAGGTACTGGAGGAGCCCTTGCGCTGGCCGAAATAGACGGTGATGCCGAGACCGTTGTCGCGGGTATGCTCCACCGTCTCCACCTCGCCCAGGCGGACACTGATCTCCAGGCCGGCCTCGGAACTGGCGGCGGCCTCGGCGGCGCTGGCGCCCTGGCGGCTGGCCTCCGCCAGCAGGTCGCGCACGATGCGCTCCAGCCGGTCGAGGCGCTCGGCGGTGTCGTTGGGGTCGGTCTGAGTCATGTCGGGAAATTCCATCATATCAACCGTTAGTGCCGCCCACGGTCAGGCCATCGACACGCAGGGTGGGCTGGCCAACGCCCACGGGGACGGACTGGCCCTCCTTGCCGCAGGTGCCAACGCCCTGATCCAGGGCCAGGTCGTTGCCGATCATGCTGACGCGGGTGAGGACGTCCGGGCCGTTACCGATGAGGGTGGCGCCCTTGACGGGGCGACCGACCCGGCCCTTTTCGATCAGGTAGGCCTCGCTGGCGGAGAAGACGAACTTGCCGGAGGTGATATCCACCTGGCCGCCGCCGAAGTTAACGGCGTAGAGGCCCTTGTCCACCGAGGCGATGATCTCCGCCGGGTCGCGATCCCCCGCCAGCATGTAGGTGTTGGTCATGCGCGGCATGGGCAGGTGGGCGTAGGACTCGCGGCGGCCATTGCCGGTGCTGGCGACGCCCATGAGGCGGGCATTGAGCCGGTCCTGGAGATAGCCGCGCAGGATGCCGTCCTCGATGAGGACCGTGTTCTGGGTCGGGGTGCCCTCGTCGTCGAGGTTGAGAGAGCCGCGCCGGCCGGCCAGGGTGCCGTCATCGACCACGGTGACGCCCGGCGCGGCGACGCGCTCGCCGATGCGGCCGGCAAAGGCGGAGGTGCCCTTGCGGTTGAAGTCACCCTCCAGGCCATGGCCAATGGCCTCGTGGAGCAGGACGCCGGGCCAGCCCGGGCCCAGGACCACGGTCATGTTGCCGGCGGGGGCGGCGTCGGCGTCCAGATTGACCAGGGCCTGATGGACGGCCTCCCGGGCATAGCCCAGGGCGCGGTCCTCGGCCAGGAAGTAGCCCAGGTCGGCCCGGGCGCCCCCGCCGCTGGCGCCCTGCTCGCGGCGGTCGCCATCCTCGACGATGACGCTGACGTTGAGCCGCACCAGGGGCCGGACGTCCGCGCTCAGGCGGCCATCGTCGCTGGCGATCAGGACCAGGTCACGCACCGCCACCAGGCTGGCGATGACCTGGCGCACCCGGGGATCCAGTCGCCGCGCTTCTTCATCGACCCGGTGAAGCAAGGCGACCTTGTCCTCGTCCGAGAGGCTGCCGAGGGGATCGATGGGCTCGTAGAGGCGCCGGCCTTCTCCCTGGCTCGCCAACTTGACCCGGCCCTCGCCACCGCTTCGAGCAATGGCGCGCGCCGCCTTGGCGGCTTGCAACAGGGTCTCGAACTGGACCTCGTCCGCATAGGCAAAGCCGGTCTTCTCGCCGCTCTGGGCGCGCAGACCGGCGCCCCGCTCGATATTGAAGTTGCCATCCTTGATGATGCCATCCTCCAGCATCCAGGATTGCAGCCGACTGAATTGAAAGTAAATATCCGCGGCGTCGATGGCGGTGGTCTTGAGCTGGCCGAGGAGTTGCTCGATGTGTCCCGTATCGAGACCCGCCGGGCTCAGAATCTGGTCGCGGGCAATGGCGATGGCGTCGGTCATAGGTTTAAGGTGAGGACCTGGGCAAAAGGCCGCCCGGGGGCGGCTGATCGTGAAGGGGGGCGGGTGTCGTTAGAGACCCGACTTGGAGGAAGGGGCGGCGAAATTCAAGCTTAGACGCGGCAGGTCAGGCGGCGGTGCTCGATGGCGGGGAAGTTGCGCCGCACCGAGTTCAGAAATTCCACGTCGAGGGGGCAGCAGACATGGCCGGAACCCCGTGGCACCTGGGCCAGGACATTCCCCCAGGGGTCCACCACCATGCTATGGCCGTGGGTCTCGCGCCCGTTCCGGTGGTAGCCACCCTGGGCCGCCGCGACCACATGGCAGAGATTCTCGATGGCCCGCGCCCGCACCAGCACCTCCCAATGGGCCTTGCCGGTGATGGCGGTGAAGCAGGCCGGCAGGGCCATGATCTCCATGCCCGCGTCGAGCATCTCCCGGTACAGCTCGGGAAACCGCAGGTCGTAGCAGACCGACAGCCCGAGCCGGCCGAAGGGGGTATCCAGGACGACCGAGGTGTCGCCGGGCTCGATGGTGGCGGATTCTTCGTAGTGCTCGCCCGTTTCCAGCAGCTTGACGTCGAAGAGGTGGATCTTGTCGTAACGGGCCACCCGCTCGCCGCGGTCATTGAAGACCAGGCAGGCGGCGCGCACCCGGTCCGGCTGGGTGGCCGTCAGCGGCACGGTCCCGCCCACGAGCCAGATCCGATAGCGGACCGCCATCTCGGCGAGAAAATCCTGCAGCGGCCCCCGACCCTCGGTCTCGCACAAATCCAGCAGATCGCGATCCTCTTCCCCCATGAAGGCGAAGTTCTCCGGCAGGACCACCAGGTTGGCGCCGGACTCATCCACGGCCTCCTGAATCAGGCGCCGCGCCTCCATGAGATTGGCGCTCACATGGGGACTGCTGGCCATCTGAATGGCCGCGACTCGGGGTTTTCTCGACATGGCGGGCG
>JADZBU010000143.1 GCA_020851955.1 Chromatiaceae bacterium
GGAAAAGCGGTAGCCCTTGCCGACCTTGAAGACCTGGGTGACGTCGTTGCCCGCCTGTTCCATGGCCTGGAATTTGTCGAGCCCCAGGGGGGCGGGGGTGGGCGCGAAGCTGGGTTCTGGCGGGGGCGCGGCGGGGGCGGTGGCGGGGCGGGCGGCGACCGTGAAGACGCTGTTTTGCATCTCGCCGTGGGTGTCCAGGGTGACGGACTCCACGCCGGGCAGGCGGGTGAGGATGTAGCCGGCCATGAGGATGCCGAGCTTGGGGTTTTCCTTCTCCAGGGCCGTCAGGAGCTTGTCGCCGACGATCTGGCAGCGCTCGATCTGGCTGGGATGGGCGACCCATTCCCGACTCATCTGCCAGCCTTGAGCCATGTCGGCGTCCAGCTTGGCGAAGAAGGCCTCGCCTTCCCGCAGGACCTGGTCGGGCACTTCCAGACTGAATTCCTGATCCTCGATGATGGCCTTGAGGAGCATCTCGTTTCCCCTTTCGCGAGTGGACGAAAAAGGGCATTCTAGCAGAAGCGCGCCGGTGATCCGTCCCGGCCCGCCATGTCCTCACTACCCCCGCGCGATAGGATCAGCCCTTATGCTCCTCACCCTCCCCGGCCTCCTCAATGCCGCCCAAGTGGCTAAAATTCATGACATCCTCCAGGGGGCCGCCTTTGTCGATGGCCGCCTGAGCGCCGGTTTTGCCGCCGCCCGGGTCAAGAACAACCTGGAGCTGCAGGCCGATGAGCAGCGCCAGGGGCGCCTGATCCGCGTCATCATGGCCAGCCTGGGCCACAACGAGACTTTTCGCTTCGGCGCCCTGCCGCATCGGGTCGCCGACCCCATCATCGCCCGCTACGAGCCGGGCATGACCTATGGCGACCACGTGGACGACCCCATCATGGGCGCGACCGGGCCGCGCTTTCGCACCGACGTCTCCATGACGATCTTCCTCAACCCGCCGGCAAGCTATGAGGGCGGCGAGCTGGTGGTGCGCACCCCCTTCGGCGACCAGCAGGTCAAGCTGCCGGCGGGGGACGCCGTGGTCTATCCCTCCTCCAGCCTCCACCGGGTGGCTCCGGTCACCCGCGGCGAGCGCCTGGTGGCCCTGACCTGGATTCAGAGCTATGTCCGCGATGCCGCCCGCCGGGAGCTGCTCTATGAGCTCAACCTGGCCCGCGAGGCCCTCCTCAAGGAGCAGCCGGGCACGGCCACCACCGGCTATCTGGACCGGTCCTATGCCAACCTGGTGCGCATGTGGGCGGAGGTCTAGCCGGCATGGCCGGGTCCGGCGGCGGGGGGCGGGGGCGATGAGGCTCTGGTTGGCCATGCTGTTCGTCGTGGGGGTGGGGCTCTCGGGCTGTTGTAGCCGGCGTCCCGCCACGGAATTCAATCGCTTCGATGGCACGGCGAACCAGACTACTGGCTTTTGCGGCATCTTTGCCGGTTTCGGGACCACCGACGAGCCGGAGCGCTGGGGAGCCCTCTATACCCCCATCACGGTCGAGGAGTATGGCGAACTCCTCTGCGGCCGTCTCGACCCGGCGGACTATGCCACCTGCGTAAACCGCACCTGGGACCATTATCGCCAGGCCCAACGCCAGCCGGACCTGCCCGGGGAGTCCACCTCGGGCCCCTTCGCCGTGGTGGTCGGCAACGAAATCCTGCTTGGCACCTATTGGTCACAGCCCTTCGCCGCCCACTTTCGGGTGAGCAACGAACGCCTCGTCTGCCAGGGAGGCTATGACGCCTTCGCCGGCGACACCCAGGCCGTCTTCCAGGTCCGCTGCAACAATGGTCTCAAGGGCAAGGCCCAGATGGTCCGGGACCGTAACGGCCGTGACGGCATCGGTGGCCTCTACATGGACGACGGCACCGTCGGCAAGATCGTCTTCGGCCCGGATACTCTGGGCGCGGCGCGGAACCCTGCTCCAAGGCCCTAGGCCCTGACCCGAATGTTCGGGGGGCTCCGCTCTCCACGCATCCGCCGCCTCAGCCTCAATGCCGCTGCTCGACGCCCTCGACGCTGGAGGCCGAGGCCATGTCCATGAGGCCGCGCATCAGTTCGGCGCGATCCGCCAGCTGAACGGTTTCGATCAGGGCCTGCTTATCTTCCGGCGGCAAGGGCAGGTGAGCGGTCAGGAGATTGATCAGATCCAGATCCTCCATGGCCTTGAGGTCGTCCCAGGGGATCTCGACCCGCCGAGGGCGGACATAGGCGCGCAAGGAGGCGATAAACCGATCGCGGTTCACCAGGTGGCCGGCCTCCGGCAGAAAATCGTTGGCGAAACGGCTCCAGCCCGCGCGCACCCGGCGATAGCCCCGGGTCTCCTCCAGCTCGCCCTGGACCTCGAAGCGGCAGACCCCCGTGAGGACGATGACGACGCGCCCGTCATTGGTCTCGCTGTAGGAGGTGACGCGCCCGGCGCAACCGACCCGGTGCAGGGCCGGGACCTCGACCTCCTCCTGGCCGCTCAGGGGCTGGATCATGCCGATGAGGTGGTCCGTGGCCAGCACGTCCTGAATCATGTTGAGGTACTGCTGCTCGTAGATGTTGAGGGGGAGCTGGATTCCCGGCATGGCCACGGCCCCGGCGAGCGGGAAGACCGGCAATGCCGCGGGCAGGTCGGCGAACTTGGGCATGAAGGGCGAGGGCATGGCAATAACTCCGGGGCCGGTCAGGGGCGGGTGACAAAGACGCGCGCCATGCCGGGGTCCAGTTCGAAATCAAAGGGGGTTGGCAGGAAATCCATGGCCCACTCGGGCGAGACGTCGAGGAGGGGCGGTGGGGCCTGCACCAGTCGGTAGAGGTCGTCGCAATGAAAGTGCTGGCGGTTCCAGGGGTCCTTGTTCAACACCAGCAGCGCCTGGCCATGGCCCTGGGTGGAGGCCTGCCACAGCAGCAGAACGGCGGGGTTGGGCGACTCCAGGCGCTGGATCAGGCCCTCCTCGCGAAAGACGGGGTAGGCCGCCTTGATGCCATTGACGGCGGTAATGAAGGCGGTCAAATCCACCCCGGGCGACTCCCAGTCCTCCGGCCGGGTCTTGACCACGTGCAGCGGGCGCTGAAAGCCAAACTCATAGCCCATGGGCATCAGGACCCCGGCGGAGAAGAGGGCGGTGAAAAGGTAGCGCTGCTTGAGGGCGTTGATGTTGTGGCCGGACTCGGCGAAGAGGCGCGGCGTGTCATGGCTCTCCGGGAAGCCGATGGAGGGGGCGATCTGGCGCGTCAGTTCGTATTGCTCCAGCAGCCAGGGGCTGGAAAAGTCCCACCACTTGGCGCTGTTGAAGATGGCATCGAAACCCGCGGCGGCGGTCTGGCGCGTCTGGTCCGGCGAGCAGCCCAGGGTCTCGGCGACAAAGACCACGTCGGCATGCTGGCGGCGGGTGTCCTTGATCAGCCGCCGCCAGAAGTCCGTCGGGATCTGATAGGCCGCGTCGCAGCGGAAGCCCGCGAAGCCCAGCTCGATCAGGTGCGCCACCAGCTTGCCGGCGTAGTCCCGCAGGCCCTTGGCATCCGCCGAATGGCTATGATCGAATTGGGCCAGATCCTCCCAGACCACCTTGCGCCCGTCCTCCTCCAGACAGAAGGGGTGGGCGATGCGTCCCCCCTCCCGCTTGAACCAGTCCGGGTGCGTCTGGGTCAGGGGCGAATCCACGGCGCAATGGTTGATGACCAGGTCGATCATGAGGCGCAGCCCCAGCCCCTCCGCCACCTTGATCATGTCCTTGACCTGGGTCTCCGGCCGTTCGCGCGAGCCCGGGGCCAGCAGCGCCGGGTTGACCCCGAAATAGTCGCTGATCGAATAGAGGCTGCCCGACCGTCCAGGCGGCTGGATCGGGTTCACGAAGATCCAGTCGAAGCCCATGGCCGCCGCGCGCTCCAGATGGGGCGTCCAATTAGCGAGGGGTCCCGCCAGCAGGGGGAAGAGGTTATAGATTTTCATGCTTATCCAAAGGGTCGAATCCGGGGGGTCGTCGGTGCTGGGCGCCCTGGGCAACCGCGAGCCGCGGTCCAGGTCGGCCAGTGCGCATCATATGCGCATCCGGGGGCGTGGGTGGTAGCGGGACCTGAACATCCGGACCAGCCAGGACTGGCGCGGCAGCGACGCTCAAGGATCTACATAGAGCCGATGGCGGGGATTCACCAGGATGAGGGAGAAACAGGAAGGAGGAGTAGGGGGATGGAGAATGTCGCGACGCCGCCTGGCAGGCCATGATCAGGGCCTCGACTTGGGCGCGGGGAGTGACGCTTGCCGGGGCGGAGTGGCCCCTGAGGAAGGCAGACCAGGACTGCCGTCCTGATCAGCGGTATTGATACACAACACCTTTGAGTTATCGGTCTCCCGGGCCGGGTGGCGTCGGGCGGGGGACGCCGTGAATACGTCCCTGTAGGCTTGGCGATAGCATCCCTGCTGTCGACACCCCCGCCCGCCGCCACCCGGCCCTCCCCCTCGTTGCCGAAGGGTCAGCCGCGCTGGGAATAGCCCTGGCGTTGCCGCCAGCCCACCACGGCCAGCAGGGATAGCGCCAGCAGGATCAGCCCCCATTCGGACAAGGTCGGAATTGACGTCGGTCCACCGGCAAAGGCCGGGCCGCTCGGGTCGCTGATCTGGCCGAGGTTCCGGTTGGTGTCACCCGCGCCCTGATCGGTGATGGTCAGCACGACGGTATTGCCGGAGATCGTCACCAAGTTGGTCCAGTCGACCCAGGTCCCGTTGAGGTTCTTCCAGTACTTGGTCCCCGCCGGTAACGCCGCCGGGTAGGTCAGGGTAATGGTGACCCTGCCGTCCTCGCCACAACTCAGCACCGTGAAGCCAAAGACGCCATAGGGGAAGGTTTCCCCGACGGGCGGATTGGCGGGGACGGTGAACCGGGCGCTGCCGGCCTCATAGCCCAGACAGGTGCCGCCGGTGATCCTGGCCGTCACCGGCCCGCCGGGGGTGGTACCGGTGGCCTGGGTGGCCAGGATGGTGATACTCACCGTGGCGGTGGCCGTGCCGCTGGTCGCTCCGGTGGCCGTCACCGTGAAGTTGGCTGTAGTTTGTGTCGTCGTGGGCGTGCCGCTGATGACGCCGGTCGTGCTGCTCAAGCTCAGGCCCGTCGGCAAGGTCGGGCTGATGGCGTAGCTGACCGCGCCACTAAAGCCGCTGGCCGTGTAGGCCGTCGTGGCGGTGATGGCAGTGCCAACCTGGCCGCTGA
>JADZBU010000144.1 GCA_020851955.1 Chromatiaceae bacterium
AACTGCGGGCGACCGCCAAGGGCCTGGCCCTCATCGGCCTGGTGGCGGAGCCCCTGCGCAGCCCGGAGTTGACGGCGAGCTGGGAGCAGCGGCTCAAGGATGTGGAGCAGGGTCAAGGCCAGGCCGAGGACTTTTATCGCGATATCGTCGCCTGGGTGCGCCAGCTCATCCCTGTCGTGACCCAGGGCGCGGCCTTGACCCCGGCGCAGGCGGCCGCCGCGGGACCTGGCCAGCCGAGGGGTAAGCGGGGCGGGTCGCGGCAGGCCCCGCCGGCGCGCGCCACGGATCTGGGCCTCTGTCCTCTCTGTAAGCAGGGCAGGGTGCTGGAAACCGCCAAGGCCTTCGGCTGCAGCCGTTATACCGAGGGTTGCGGCCTGACGCTCTGGAAGACCTTGGCGGGACTCAAGCTGGATAAGGCTCTGATCCGGCAACTGTTGGCGGAGGGGCGAACGGCGAGGGTCGAGGGCTTTGTTGCCAAGACCGGCAGGCCCTTTGCGGCGCGCTTGAAATTGGGTCAGGAGGGCAGGATCGCCTTCGATTTCGAGGGACCGGCCGTGGAGCGCGTCCCCTCACCGTCCTCCGTGGCGCCTCCACCAGGCGCGGTCGGGAGCGGTCCAGGGGCGCCCGCGACCGAGGCCGCCTTCCCCCTGGGGCCCCTGACCTGTCCCAAGTGTGGCAGGGGCCGCATCATCGAGGGCCGCCGGGGCTTTGGTTGCGACCGCTATCGGGAAGGCTGCGACTTCGTGGTCTGGAAGGAGGTGTCCGGGCGCTTGCTGACCCCGGCTGAGATCCACCGCCTCATTGCTACCGGTCGCACCGGAGTGATCCCGGGCTTCAGCGATGGCGGTGGTGCCCGACTCGACGCCCATCTGCGTCTGGATGGGCAGTGGCGGGTCGTCCTGGATTTTGTAGCGGACGAGGACCCGCCCGGACTGGAAAATCCGGCCTAGGGGATCGCCATCTGGCCGAGTGTCTGGCCGGGCTGAAGGCGGGACAGCCAGGGTCTCTCCGCGTGGGCAAGAGACGGCAAGGATGCTGTCGGGTCTTAGCCGGAGCCAAGGGCGACGAGGCCCCCCAGCAGGGCATTTATGATTTCTTTACCTGCCCTGGCTTGGGGGGGGATAATTCCTCACCCCGCGCCCCCTTCACCCAGGATGGGGGAGGGTGGTGCTTCTCCCCACTCCCAGGCCAGGTATCCCCATGAATCCTGAAAAGGTCGTCTTTGGCTTCTTCATCGTCCTGGCGCTGACCCTAAACTTTGGGTTTTTTGTCGGCGATGTGGACAATCCCGAGCATCACCATGTGTGGGAACTCTTTGCCACCCTGGTGGTGAACGCGATAGCCACGGTGCTCAAGTTTGGAGACCGCACCCAGTTGGGGGCCGTGCTCCTGGCCACCAGCCTGGCGGCCATGCTGCAACTCATCGCCGCCGTGGTCGTCTGGGCGGTGGCGGTGCATGTCGCGGCGACGGGCCTGACGCCCGGGGTTACCGCCAGCATCGTCTCCCTGAGCGGTGGCGCCATGATCGCCAATGTCATCTCCGTCGTCTTGTTGGTCATCGAGACCGTCATGCTGCGGCGCTAATGCGCGGCCTCCCTTTGCCAAGGGGCCTGGTCAAGGCCAGGCCGCCCACCCCGTGGTCAGCGCGGGGCTCCTGGAAATAGGCCGTAGGGTTGACTGATTCCCATGGATAACGTCGCTTTCCTGATCTTCCGGCGCATGCGCGCCCCGCTGATCGTCCTCATCATCATCTACTCGGTCTCCGTCATGGGGCTGGTGCTGATCCCCGGCCAGGACGCCGAGGGCCATCTCTGGCACATGGATTTTTTCCATGCCTTCTACTTCTTCAGCTACACGGCCACTACCATCGGCTTTGGCGAGATCCCCTATGCCTTTACCGATGCCCAACGCGCCTGGGTCACCATCGCCATCTATCTGACGGTGGTGGGCTGGTTCTACTCCATCGGCACCCTGATCGCCCTGCTCCAGGACAAGACCTTTCAGCACTCCCTGGCGGAGTTGCGCTTTGCCCGGCGCATCCGACGGATGCGGGAGCCCTTTTATCTGGTCTGTGGTTATGGGGAGACGGGTAGCGCCCTGGTTCAGGCCATTACCGATGGTAACCGGCACGCGGTGGTGATCGATCAGCGCCAGGAACGGGTCGATCTGCTGCAGCTCGAAAATCTGCGCGAGTATGTGCCCGCCCTGCATGGCGACGCGCGTCGGCCCCATCACCTGTTGGAGGCGGGGCTCAAGCACCCCTTGTGCGCGGCCGTGGTGGCCTTGACCGACGTTAACGAGACCAACCTCAAGATCGCCATCGCCGCCAAGCTGATGCACCCCGAGGTCAAGGTCGTCTGCCGCGCCGACTCTCATGAGGTGGAGGCCAACATGGCCTCCTTCGGCACCGATTTTATCTACGACCCTTTCGATATCTTTGGCGCCTACCTGGCCATGGCCATCGCCACGCCTTGCCTGACTCTGATGCGGGACTGGCTGTCCGGTCTACAGGGCGAACCCCTCCATGATCCCCACATGCCGCCCGCCGCGGGACTCTGGATCCTCTGTGGTTACGGGCGATTTGGCAAGGCGATCGCGGCCAATCTTGGCGCGCGGGGGCTGGATTTGGTGTTGGTGGAGGCCGCGCCGGAATTGACCGGCAAGCCCGAAGGGATACCCCTGATCCTGGGGTGGGGAACCGAGGCCCATACCCTGGAACAGGCGGGCGTGCGGCGCGCCGTGGGGCTGGTGGTGGGCACCCATAACGATGCCAACAACCTCTCCATTGTCATGACGGCACGGACCCTCAATCCCAATCTCTTCATCGTGGTGCGGGAGAATCACAAGGATAACGAGGAACTCTTCCGGGCGGTGGGCGCCGACATCGTGATGCACCCGAGCACCATCATCGCCGACCGCATCCGCGTCCTGTTGGTGACCCCCCTGCTTACCGAATTCGAGCAACTGGTGCGATTTCAGGACCATGCCTGGTCTTGCGAACTGGTGAGTCGCATCCTGGCCCTGGTCGACCACCAGGTGCCGGATGTCTGGGAGGTCGCCTGCGATGACGAAAACGCCCATGCCATCTGCGTTATGACAGGGCAGGGCGCGGCGATCACCTTGGGGGCCCTGTTGCGCGATCCAAGCGACCGCGACCAGACCCTGCCCATCATTCCCTTGCTGCTGGTCCAGGGCGAGGGACGCGAGCTCCTGCCATCCGAGGACCGTCGGATCGGCCCTGGCGATCGCTTGCTGCTGTGTGGCCGTCCCCAAGGCCGCTCCCGCCTGGGTTGGTCCTTGCAGAACGTCCACTCCCTCAACTATGTCCTCACGGGCGCCAGTTCCCCCGAGGGGACCCTCTGGCATTGGCTCGCGGGACGGATCAATCCAGCCGCTGGCCAGAGGGTGTAGGCCATGCCCAGCCTGGCCATTGGCGCCATCCCCGCCTAACTATGCCATACTAGGCCACGACTAATTCCCCGTCATGCTGGCCGAGCCGTTGGAGCCCGCATCCCTTTGAAGAGGACCATGACCCATGACGCAAGTACTCGATCGCCTACATCATGAGCACAAGCAGATCAGCCAGTTGCTCGACCTGTTGGACGATATTCTGGCCGGATTTCACGATGGCCGGGAGCCGGACTACGAAATCCTCAGCGAATTGCTGCAGTACATGGAGGAGTATTCGGACCAGATCCACCACCCGATGGAGGAATTGATCCGGGAGCGTCTCCGCCTGGCGGGCCAGCACCAGGGCTACCTGGACGTCCTCACGCGCCAGCACCAGGCCCTGAACGAGATGACCCTCAATTTCCGCCAAGCCGTCGAGGGGGTCGTCAACGGCGAGGTCCAGCGCCGGGATCAGATCGAGGCCTACGGGCGGGAAATGGTCGCGACCCTGCGTGCTCACCTCGACCTCGAAGAGGCCGAGGCCTTTCCCCTGGCCCGGCGGGTGTTGAAGGAAGAGGACTGGGCGGCGATTCAGGACGAGGTGGCGCGGACCATAGATCCGCTGCTGAGCGAGACGGATTTGCAGCGTATCAATACGATTTACAAGCACCTTTCATCCCAGACCAGGGCTTGATCGGCGCTCGCCGAGACGCTTCCTCGGTCCATCTTCGGTTGGGGTCGGCAGTACTAACCCCAGCCGGACTCGCTTAGGGGCTCCCCCTAGGCCCTCCCCGGGGTTTATTGCGCATCCGCGTCCTGGGCCTCATCGGGTTCCCGGCTGGGCTCGGTTGGCTCGGCGGTGGGGTCGCGGGCAAGGACGACACCCGCGAGGGGGGGCAGATCCACCAGGATGGAATGGGGGCGTCCCATCCATTCCACGGGCTCCGAGGCGCCACCGACGCGCTCGCCATAAGAGCTGCCGCCGTAGATGCCGGCGTCCGAGTTGATGACCTCGCGGTAAAAGCCGGCCTCGGGTACGCCGAGGCGGTAACCGGGGCGCGGCACCGGGGTGAAATTGAAGAGGGCCAGCACCTTGGCCTCGCCGGTACGGTCCTTGCGCAGGTAGCTCAGGACGGACTGGGAGCTGTCGTTGCAGTCAATCCACTCGAATCCCGTGTCCTGGAAGTCCAGGTCGTACAGGGCCCGCTGCCGGCGATAGAGGCGATTGAGGTCCGCGACCAGTTGGTGAATGCCCCGATGAGGCTCCCGGTCGAGCAGGTACCAATCCAACTCGCCGGCGAAGTCCCATTCGCGTCCCTGTCCGAACTCGCAGCCCTGGAAGAGGAGCTTCTTGCCCGGATAGGTAAACATGAAGGCATAGAGGAGGCGCAGCCCGGCAAACTTGCGCCAGCCGTCGCCGGGCATGCGGTCCAGCAGGGAGTGCTTGCCATGGACCACCTCGTCATGGGAGAAGGGCAGGACGAAGTTCTCGGTGAAGGCGTAGAGGAGCCCAAAGGTCAGCATGTCGTGATGATAATGCCGGTAGATGGGGTCCTTGGAGAAGTAGGCCAGGGTGTCGTGCATCCAGCCCATGTTCCACTTCATGGTGAAGCCCAGGCCGCCGGCGAAGGTCGGCCGCGAGACCGCCGGCCAGGCGGTTGATTCCTCGGCGATCATGAGGGTGCCGGGGTGCTGGCCGTGGGTGACCTCATTGAGTTGGCGCAGGAAGTCCACCGCCTCCAGGTTCTCGTTGCCGCCATAGCGATTGGGTATCCACTCACCGGCGTTGCGGGAATAGTCCAGGTAGAGCATGGAGGCCACCGCGTCCACCCGCAGGCCGTCCAGGTGGAACTCCTCCAGCCAAAAGAGGGCGCTGGAGAGCAGGAAGTTTTTTACCTCGTTACGCCCGAAGTTGAAGATGAGGGTGCCCCAATCCTTATGTTCGCCCAGCCGCGGATCCTCGTGCTCGTAGAGGGCCGAGCCATCGTAGCGGGCCAGGGCGAAGGTATCGCGGGGGAAGTGGGCGGGGACCCAGTCGAGGAGGACGCCGATACCCTTGCCATGCAGGTGATTCACAAACCAGCGGAAGTCCTCCGGCGCGCCGAAGCGGCTGGTGGGGGCGAAATAGCCCGTGGTCTGATAGCCCCAGGAGGCGTCCAGCGGGTGCTCGGTAATGGGCAGGAGCTCGACGTGGGTGAAGCCCGCCGCCTGGACATAGTCCGCCAGGCGCGTCGCGATCTCTCGGTAGCCGAGGAAGTTGCCATCGGCGCTGCGTTGCCAGGAGCTAAGGTGGACCTCATAGACCGAGAGTGGCTGGTGTGACCAATCGGCCTGGGAGCGCGCCTCTAGCCAGGCGGCGTCGTCCCAGGCGAAGTCGCACTCGGCCTGGGTGATGCAGGCCGTATCCGGGCGGGTCTGAAAAGCGGTGGCATAGGGGTCGATTTTAACGTGGGTGTTGCCTTGCTGGTCGCGGAGTTCGAATTTATAGAACTCGCCCGGCCCGAGGGCCGGGAGGAAAATCTCCCAGACCCCAGATCCGCCCCGTGCCCGCATGGGGTGAACGCGTCCGTCCCAGGCATTGAAGTCACCCACCACGCTGACGCGCTGGGCGTTGGGCGCCCAGACGGCGAAGAGGGTGCCGGCTACTCCCGCCACCACGCGTGGATGGGCGCCAAGAAAACGGTAGGCATGCCAATGGCGGCCCTCGCCAAAGAGATGCAGGTCGAAGTCTCCCAGTTGGGCGGGGAAGGCGTAGGGGTCGATGAGGCGATGGACCTGGCCTTGGGCGTCGGTCCAGTCGAGGCGATAGCCAGGGGGGACCTGGGCGGGATCGCCCTCCCAGACGAAGAGATCCGTGCCCTCGATGCGGGGGACCTCGACCTGGGTCCCCGCGACCCGTACCCGTTCCGCCTTGGGCAGAAAGAGCCTCAGGGCGCAGACACCGTCCATGACATGGCGGCCCAGGACCTCGAAGGGGTCGTGATGGCGGGCCTCGAGGATGCGCTGGAGGTGTTCGGGGAGCTGGGCGGCGGCGGGGGTTCCCGTGGGCATGACGGCGTGTCTCCTACACGGCAAGAGGCGATGGCGTAACGGCGGATGATGTTACCATAAGGGAGCCCTGCGTTTAGCCAAACGCCAGCCAAAAATCGCCATCGCCGAGGGGGTTCTCCATGCCGGATTCGACTCAACGTTTCGTCAGCCGCCTCACCCGCAACACCCTGGCCCTGATTCTGGCCGGTGGTCGGGGCTCGCGCCTCCAGGACCTCACCAAGTGGCGCTCCAAGCCGGCGGTGCCCTTTGGCGGCAAGTTTCGCATCGTCGATTTCCCGCTTTCGAACTGCATCAACTCGGGCATCCGCCGCATCGGGGTCCTCACCCAGTACAAGTCCCACTCCCTCATCCTGCATATTCAGAAGGGCTGGGGCTTTCTGCGTGGCGAGTTCGGCGAGTTCGTCGAGCTGTGGCCCGCCCAGCAGCGCGTCACCGAGAC
Source organism: Chromatiaceae bacterium (assembly GCA_020851955.1). Classification (GTDB taxonomy): domain Bacteria; phylum Pseudomonadota; class Gammaproteobacteria; order Chromatiales; family Chromatiaceae; genus M0108. Next base: position 6,881 of record JADZBU010000144.1, read on the forward strand.
CTCCTGGTACGCCGGTACCGCCGACGCCGTCTTCCAGAATCTGGACATCATCCGGGCTCACAATCCGGATTATGTCCTGATCCTGGCTGGCGACCATGTCTACAAGATGGATTATGGCGCCATGATCGCCCAGCACGTCGAGATGGGCGCCGATATGACGGTGGGCTGTCTGGAGGTCGATCTGGCCAAGGCCCGGGAATTTGGGGTCATGTCCGTCGATCGGGACAACCGGGTGCGCCACTTTGCCGAAAAGCCCGATCAGCCCGATGCCATCCCCGGGCGCGAGGGCGTCGCCCTGGCGTCCATGGGCATTTACGTCTTCAATCGCGGATTTCTCTACGAACAACTGATCCGGGACTCGGATATGCCCGGTTCCAGCCGCGACTTTGGCAAGGACATCATTCCCGGCGTGATCGAAAAGTACCGGGTCATGGCCTATCCCTTCCGGGACGTGCGCAGCGGCGAGCAGGCCTATTGGCGCGACGTGGGCACCGTCGATGCCTTCTGGCAGGCCAACCTGGAGTTGATCGGCGTCACCCCACCCCTCACTCTTTACGATGCCTCCTGGCCAATCTGGACCTACCAGGAGCAATTGCCCCCCGCCAAGTTTGTCTTCGACGACGAGGAACGCCGGGGCATGGCGGTGGACTCGATGGTCTCGGGTGGCTGTATCATCTCCGGTGCCGTGGTGCGCCATTCCCTGCTCTTTTCCAACGTCCGCGTCAATTCCTATTCCTACGTCCAGGACTCGGTGATACTGCCGGACGTGGATGTGGGCCGTAATTGCCGTATCCATAACGCCGTCATTGATCGAGGCTGTCGCATTCCCGAGGGCATGAACATCGGCCTGGATCCGGATCGGGATCGCGCCAACGGCTTCTTTGTCACCGAAGCCGAGGTGACTCTGGTTACCCCGGAGATGCTCAAGCAGGAACCCAGTTATGTCCGCTGATCCCACCCGCCTGCCGGTGGTCCTCTGCTGGCATATGCACCAGCCAGACTACCGGGGGCCCGGTGGAAGTGAATACCACCTGCCATGGGTCTATCTGCACGGCCTCAAGGACTACTCGGATATGGCGGCGCATCTGGAAGCCCAGCCCCAGGCCCGCGCCGTGGTCAACTTCGCTCCGGTTCTGCTGGAGCAGATCGAGGATTACAGCGCCCAGATCCAGGCCTGGCAGGCTAGCGGCCGGCGCATCCGGGACCCGCTGCTGTCGGCCCTGGCCGGCCCTGGCCTACCCTTGGATACCCCCCGCCGCTGCGACCTGATCACAGCTTGCCGCAAGGCCAACAAGACTCATCTCATCGATCGCTTTCCCTGTCTGCGCGAACTGATAGATCTGGCGGATTGGTTCGACCGCCATCACCGGGCCGACCTTTATGTGAACGATCAGTTCCTGGCCGACCTCCTGGTCTGGTACCACCTGGCCTGGACCGGGGAGCATATTCGCGATAACGACCCCCGCATCGACTCCCTGCAGCGCAAGGGGCGGGGCTTTTCCCTGGCCGACCGCCGCGCCCTGGTGGACGTCATTGGCGAGCAGCTCCAGGCCCTGATCCCGCGTTATCGCCGCCTCGCCGATCAGGGTCGGGTGGAGCTGTCCTTCTCCCCCTACGCCCATCCCATCCTGCCCCTGCTGCTGGACATCCGCAGTGCCCGGGAATCCGTCCCCGATAGCCCGCTGCCGCAATTGCAGGCCTACCCGGGAGGCGAGGAGCGGGCGCGCTGGCATCTCCGGCGCGGCATGGCGACCTTTGAGCGCCACTTCGGCCGGCGGCCCGTCGGTTGCTGGCCCTCCGAGGGCGCCCTCAGCGCCGCCACCCTGCGGCTACTGGAAGAGGAGGGGGTGCGCTGGGCCGCCAGTGGTCAGCGCGTCATCTACAATAGCCTGCGCGCCACTCGGGGCGACAGTCTGCCCGAACATTGGCTGACCAGCCCCTATCGGCTGGACCAGGGCCAGATTGCCTGCTTCTTCCGCGACGATGGCATCTCCGACCTCATTGGCTTCACCTATGCCGACTGGCACGCCCAGGACGCCGTCTCCAACCTGATCGAACACCTGGAGCGCGTCGCCGAAG
>JADZBU010000145.1 GCA_020851955.1 Chromatiaceae bacterium
GAGAAGTCCATGCGCTCGCCCTTGGAGATGCCGATCCCCAGGTGGACCCCAAGGGGCAAGGGCGGTTCGGGCTCACCGGACTCACCTATCCGGATCAGGACCTCCTGCCGGTGGGCGGTGAGGATCGCGGCGGGATAATCACGGCCATTCCCATTAAAAATGATGAAGTCGTCCCCGGGTCGCAGCCGCAACACCTGAACCAGGTGTTGGACCGCCGGGGCGGGCAGGGAGAGATCCTGACCGGCTGCCAGGGGCAGATCCACGTAAATCCGGTTCTGGCGCATGACCCTTTAACCTTGCCGCCAGAGGCCGAAGGCCAACAGCAGCCAGCCAAGGATGAGAAGGGCGCCGCCCAGGGGCGTGACCATGCCCCAGGAGGGCATGTCCAACAGAACCCGCAGAAAGAGGCTGCCGCTGAAAAGGGTCGTGCCCAGGAGGAAGGCCTGGCCCGCCAGGGTGAGCGAACGACGGGGGGGCTGGCGCTCCATGAGTAGGCCGGTGGCCAGCAGGGCCAGAGCGTGTAGGGCAAGATACTGGGTGGCCGTGCCCCAATGGGCCAGGAGTTCAGGGGCCAGCCGGGCCTTGAGGGCATGGGCGCCAAAGGCACCCAAGGCCACCGCCAGGGCGCCATAGAGGGCACCGCAGGTCAAAAAAATACGCTTCATGAGCTAACGCCCCCTACTTGGCTGCGGTTCCCCTTGCCTGACCCGCTCGGTCGGAGGGGTGGCGAGGCATGAACTGACTGGCCAGGGCCCCAGCTGACGGCGCCCAGAGGCTTCGGTGAGGGGCACGTCGGGTGACAAAGCCTGGGAATGGGGGCGGATGTCATGATCCAGTCGCTATCTCAGAGTGGGTAGGGTCCTTGCCGCCATGCCTGGGAAGGTTAAACCCAAAAATCGCTTCTGGCCAGGGCCTTGAAACCGATGGGCACTGGCCACATCACCAGCGCGTCTTCTTCAGAAGCCTCTAATAAGGTTATTTTATGATTCAGGGGTAAAAACTGTTTTGACACCTGCCCTTGCCTCTCTCTAATCTATCCCTATCAGCGTCATCGGGTGGCGGCCAGAGGGGCCCAGGCTCATCTCCTCGCCAGAACAGGACCGCCGGTTGGACGCCGAGTCAGGGAAGGCTCGCCTTGGTACGTGTCGACGTCGCCTGACCGCTGGGGGCCGGGTGGCGCCATACGTCTTCGCCAGCATCGGCGACATTCGCTGCGGTACAACGTTAGGAGAAAGAACACCATGCCAACTTTTGTGCGTACTGACAAGTGCGATGGCTGCAAGGGCCAGGATAAGACCGCTTGCATGTACATCTGCCCCCACGACCTGATGAAGCTCGATCGAGACGGTTCCGAGACTGGCCATGCCATGAAGTCTTACAACCAGGAACCCGAGCAGTGCTGGGAATGCTACTCCTGCGTCAAGATCTGCCCACAGCAGGCGATCGAGGCCCGTCACTACGCGGACATCGTGCCCCTGGGTGGCTCCGTTCAGCCCCTGCGTGGTTCCGATTCCATCATGTGGACCATCAAGTTCCGCAACGGCACCCTCAAGCGCTTCAAGTTCCCCATCCGCACCACCCCGGAAGGCTCCATCGATCCTTACGGCGGCAAGCCTACTGCCTCCCTGGCCAACATCGCGGCGACCGGTTTCTTCACCGGCATTGCCGATGGCGGCGTGACCAAGGGTTATCGTCCTGGTAATCCCGCCGAACTGATCCGCAAGTAAAAAATTAGAGAGAGGTAGAGAAATGGCTGGTGAATTTGGAAATCCGGAGATCGTCCAGGAAGAGGTTGACATCCTCTTGATTGGCGGCGGCATGGCTTGCTGCGGTGCTGGGTATGAAATCATGCAATGGGCCGATGCCGCCAAGAAGGAAACGGGCATCGACCTGAAGATCAAGCTGGTCGACAAGGCCGCCATGGATCGCTCCGGCGCCGTGGCCCAGGGTCTGTCCGCCATCAACACCTATATCGGTTCCGAGCAGGACCCGGCGGACTATGCCCGCATGGTCTCCAACGACCTCATGGGCATCACCCGTGACGACCTGGCCTACGATCTGGGCCGTCATGTCGATGATTCCGTCCACCTCTTCGAGGAGTGGGGCCTGCCCATCTGGAAGCTGGACGAGAACGGCGAGCGTCACGACGGCTCCAAGGGCATGACCCCGCTGAAGGATGGCGGCAAGCCCGTCCGTTCCGGCAAGTGGCAGATCATGATCAATGGCGAGTCCTACAAGTGGATCGTCGCCGAGGCGGCCAAGAAGGTCCTGGGCGCCGACCGCGTTCAGGAGCGCATCTTTATCGTCAAGCTGGTCAACGACAAGAACGATAAGAACCGCATCGCCGGCGCCGTCGGTTTCTCCGTCCGTGACCACAAGGTCGTGGTTTACAAGGCCAAGGCCATCCTCCTGGCCGCCGGTGGCTGCGTCAACATCTTCCGTCCCCGCTCTGTCGGCGAGGGCACGGGCCGCGCCTGGTATCCGGTGTGGAACGCGGGCTCGACCTACGCCATGGCCGCCGAGGCTGGCGCCGAGCTGACCATGATGGAAAACCGCTTCGTGCCCGCCCGCTTCAAGGACGGTTACGGCCCGGTCGGCGCCTGGTTCCTGCTCTTCAAGGCCCAGGCCACCAACGCCTATGGCGAAGTTTACATGGTTAAGAACAAGGAGATGTTGAACGACTATCCTCCTTATGGTCAGGCCGCCGTGCCCGCCTCTTGCCTGCGTAATCACCTCATGCTCAAGGAGATGAAGGAAGGCCGCGGTCCCATCTATATGGACACCGTGACCGCCCTGGCCAAGCTGCGCGAGACCCTGTCGCCCCGCGAGGTCAAGCATCTCGAGGCCGAGGCTTGGGAAGACTTCCTGGACATGTGCGTTGGCCAGTGCGGCATCTGGGTTGGCGAGAACGTCGAGCCGGAAAAGAAGAACTCCGAGTTGATGCCGACCGAGCCCTACCTGCTGGGTTCTCACTCCGGCTGCTGCGGCATCTGGGCCTCCGGTCCCGTCGATGTCGGTGCCCCCACCGAGGAACTGCATGCCGAAAAGGACAAGATCCCCGCTCACCTGCCGCAGGGCTGGAACTGGGGTTACCGCGGCATGACCACCATCAAGGGTCTCTTCACGGCCGGTGATGGCGTGGGTGCCTCGGGTCACAAGTTCTCCTCCGGCTCGCATGCCGAGGGCCGCATGGCCGCCAAGTCCATGGTCCAGTATTGCATCGACAACAAGGACATGAAGCCCGAGCTGGACACGGATCCCGCCGTCCTTGTCGAGGAGATCTACGCGCCGGTGCGTACCTATATGGAGCACAAGGACTACAGCACCGCCATCGATGTGAACCCTCACTACATAACCCCCAAGATGCTGCAGTTCCGTCTGCAGAAGATCATGGATGAGTATGTCGCCGGTGTCGCCACCTACTACACCACCAACGCCAACATGTTGACGGTGGCGGAAGAGAAGCTGGAGATGCTGAAGGAAGATGCGGCCAAGATGCGTGCCAAGGACCTGCACGAGTTGCTCCGCGCCTGGGAGAACTACCATCGCATCCTCACCGCCGAGGCCCACATGAAGCATATCCAGTTCCGCGAGGAGAGCCGTTACCCCGGCTTCTACTATCGGATGGACAAGAACTTCGTGGACGAGGAGAACTGGCACTGCTTCGTCAACTCCATCTACGACAAGGAAACCAAGGCCTGGACCTGCTTCAAGCGCGCCCATGTCGATCTGGTCGACAAGTCCAAGCTGTTCAAGGCCGCCGCGCACTAGTGGCTAGCCGCTAGTCGAGGAACCGGGCGCCCACGAGGCGCCCGGTTTTTTTGTGTGCCGCCCATTGGCTTGTGCCGGGTATCATTTCGCAGCGATCTGGCGGACGGGGGAGCCAACAGGCCATCCCGCCGAGCCCCCAGGGGCCCGATCCGACACAAGCCCATTGGCGTCATTAGCCTTTACCGGGGAGTCCAAGCTCCCCAGGGGATCCCGAGGATGAGCGACGAGAAACCAGAAATTCCCTTCCAGAGCGTGGTACTGCCCGAGGTGCTGAGCGAGGAGACCGAGATCCCCTTCCGCTGCTACCCGGGCATCTCCTGTTTCAATGCCTGCTGCCGCATGGCCGACGTGACCCTGGCCCCCTACGACATCCTGCGCCTCAAGGAGCGTCTGGGCCTGTCCACTACCGACTTCCTGGCCAAGCACACGGTGCCCTTCCAGATGGATGCCGACGGCACCCCCGGGGTCAAGCTCAAGACCACCGACGAGGGGGCCTGCCTGCTGCTCGATGGCGACAAGGGCTGTAGTGTTTACGAGGACCGGCCCACGGTCTGCCGCTATTACCCGGTCGCCCTGCTCAATCGCCATGTGGCGGGGGAGACCGATACCCTCCAGGAGTATTCCCTGGTCCGCGAGGACCACTGCAAGGGGCATCTGGAGGACCGCCACATCAGCATCGGTGATTACCGGGTGGAGCAGGGGTGCGATATCCATGACGAGCACAATCGTGAGTGGTACCAGCTCATCCTCAAGAAGCGCTCCGCCGGACCCACGGTGGGCCGCCCGCCCCAAACCAGCCTGAATGTCTTCTTCCTGGCCTCCTACGATCTGGACACCTTCCGCCGCTTTGTCCTCAGCGATAAGTTTCGCGCCACCTATGACCTGCCGGAGACCTTCTACGCGGATATCGAGACCGACGACCTCGCCCTGCTCAAGTTTGGCTACCGCTTCCTGCGCCAGGTGCTGTTCGCCGAATTCAGCATCCCGGAGCAGGCGGGGGCCTGGGATAAGCGCGTCAACCAACGCCAGGAGGTCTGGGATCTACGCCGTCAGGCCGAGATGGCCCGTCGCCAGCAGGCCGAGGACGAGCGGTATCAGGGCGAACTCTAAGCGCCCGCGCGCGGCGGTCGGATCGCGCTAGCCTGGCACCCCATGGCCTCCCTGTCCGCCTCCCTGACCAAGGTCGGCGGCAATACCCTGCTGTCGCGCCTCCTCGGCTTTGTCCGTGACCTGACAGTGGCCCGCCTCTTCGGGGCGGACGCGGGCACGGATGCCTTTTTCGTCGCCTTCAAGATCCCGAATTTTTTCCGCCGCCTCTTTGCCGAGGGCGCATTCGCCAGCGCCCTGGTGCCCGTGCTCCACGAGACCGGCCGCGAGGGCGGACCCGCCGCCTTGCGCCGCCTGCTCGCCAGCCTGAGCGGCGTCCTGGGCGCGGCACTCCTGCTCCTGACCCTCGTCGGCATCCTGGCCGCCTCCTGGCTCATCCTGGCCTTCGCGCCTGGCTTCGCCGCCGAGGTCTACCAGCAAGCCCTGGCCGCGGAACTGCTGCGCTTGACGCTGCCCTATGTCTTCTTCATCGTCCTGGCGGCCCTGGCGGGCGCCGCGCTCAATCTGCGGGAACGCTTCGGAATCCCCGCCTTCACCCCGGTCTTACTCAATCTGGCCATCATCGGCTGCGCCCTCTGGCTGGCGCCGCGCCTGGAGGAGCCCATTCTGGCCTTGGGCTGGGGCGTCCTGATCGGAGGTCTGGCGCAACTCGGCTTTCAACTCCCCTTCCTGGCCCGGCTCGGCCTGCTGCCGCGTCCCCGTCTCGATTGGCGTCATCCCGGCACCCGCCAGGTCCTACGCCGCATGGGGCCCGTGCTCTTGGGCGTCTCCGTGACCCAGATCAACCTGCTCCTGGATACCTTCCTGGCCTCCTTCCTGACCGTGGGCAGCATCTCCTGGCTCTATTATTCGGACCGGCTAGTGGAATTTCCGCTGGGGATCCTGGGCGCGGCCCTGGGGACGGTCATCCTGCCCCGGCTGGCTCGCCAGGGCTCGGCTTCGGCGGGCGGGGTTTCGCCGGAGGCCTTCTCCCGGACCCTGGACTGGGCCCTGCGCTGGGTGTGGTTGCTGGGACTGCCGGCGGCGGTGGGGCTGGTGATCCTGGCGGAGCCCCTGGTGGCGACCCTCTTCCTATCGGCGGAATTCAGCGCCGGGGATGCCCATGGAGCCGCCCTCAGCCTCATGGCCTATGCCGCCGGCCTGCCGGGCTTCATCGCGATCAAGGTCCTGGCACCCGGCTATTACGCCCAGCAGGACGCGCGCACCCCGGCGCGTTATGCCCTGATGGCATTGGTGTTCAACCTGGTCCTGAGCCTCGCCTGGATGGGGCCATTCGGTCATGCCGGTCTGGCGCTGGCCACCAGCTTGGCTGCCTTCGTCAACGCTGGCCTTCTGCTGGGGGGGCTGGTGAGACCCGGGGCCTATCGGCCCGCCAGCGGCTGGGGAAAGCTCCTGGCGCGGGGGCTGGTGGCGGCCCTGGTCCTGGGGTTTTTGCTGGCCTGGGGCGTGGTGGGACTGGACGAATGGCTCGCCGCCACGCCGGGCGAGCGGCTGGCAAGGCTGTTTTTCTGGATACTCGTGGGCGGGGTTGGGTATTTTTCGGCCCTGCTGGCCTTGGGGGTGAGGCCACGGGATTTTGGTGAAGAGGCGGGCGGGTGACCGGGAAGGCCGCCTGCGGGCCCCCAAGAATGTTGGGATCCCGCCCACGGCAAATCCGTTCTAACCCTCGGCCGCTAAGCGGCGGGGGCGAGGGGTAGAGTTCATGGTCATGCCGAGATAATCGAAGACGCGGCGGACTTTGCGGGCGAGTTTAGCGATGGTACCCGCGA
>JADZBU010000146.1 GCA_020851955.1 Chromatiaceae bacterium
GGGCCGGCGAACGGCTGCGACTCCGTATCGTCGGGGAGGAAGGTGGACAGCAGGGCTTCAAGGCGCACCGGGATGCCAGGCACGGCGGTCGGGGCGAGATTGCGTCCCGTCGGCCCCGAGGGTCGCTTGATCCCTTCGTCGACCCGTTCGAGCAGATAGGGAAAAAAGGGATTGGAGGGCAGGCGCGTCAGAAAATCCTGGTCGACGACCAGGGTGCCGCGCTCGCCCCGCGCGCTCATGGCACCAAGACTGAAGCCGAACTCGGGCGACGCCTTGGGGTCGGGCTGGAGCCCGTACAGGGGGTCGTCCATGGGAATCGGGATCGCCAGGTGGGACAAGGAGAAGATGCCGGGGGGGTAAGGCAGGTTCAGTGCCCGGTCCTCTGCTTGCAATTGGCCGGGCGCGATGCTGCGCTCGAGCGTGGCATCGCTGTCGTCGCTCGCATTCATGATCGCCGTGAAGCGGTACGGCTGCGGGGAGGTCGGCGTCAACCGGTCGAGCGCCACATAGGCGGAGGGGCGCAGCAGGGGGGCGAATTTCAGGGTACGGTTGACGTCGAACAGCACGATCTCACTGCCATTGTCGGGCAGGAGCGAGTACAGCGCCGTCAGGATGGCCGGGGTGCTGACGGTGAAATCGATCACCGACTGAAAGGTCAGCACCGGCGGCAGGCTGCCGAGCTGGCCGGCACGCGCAAGGCGCTGCAACTGGCTTTGCAGCGCATCAGTCAGCCGGTAGGATTGGCGCGCCCCGTTGACCGGGAAGGAGTTGTATTTGAAGGGATTGAACTCCGGCACGACGCTGAGCCAGGCCGCGTTGGCGAACGGCGGCAGCACGGCGGGGAGCGCGGCCAGACCGGCAAAGCGCGCAAAGCGGGTGATACCGATCATGGGCGTGATCAGGATGATGCGGTCGGCGCGGGGCAGCTCCGGGTCCGTGATCACGTCGAGCGCATACTTCATGGCGAGCGCGCCGCCGTTGGAAAATCCCACCAGGTGCAGGGGCCCGGGGGCAGGCACCCGCTGGCGTGCCTCCCGGACCGCGAGCCGGGTGGCGGCCATCCAGTCCTCCCAGCGCACGTCGGTCAGGCCGGCCGGCACGGTGCCGTGCCCCGGCAAGCGCATGCCGATCGCGACGAAGCCGCGATCGCGGTAGAGCTTGGCGATGTGCCGCAGGCTGTAGGGTGAATCCGTCAGCCCATGGAGCAGCACCACGGCCCCGATCGGCTGGCCGTCGGGTTCCATGACGTAGGATCGGTTCCAGTCCTGGGCGAAGCGCGCCGGATAGACCGGACTGTCCTCGAAGTAGCGGTTGATCGGCACCCGCTCGTCCGGAGCGAGCTTCTGGCTAACCTCGGCGCGAACGCTGTCGAGAATGGCGGCCTCCCGGGCCTGGTAGCGCGACCAGTCGGCCGCGTCGAGCTCGCTCTCGCGCAGTTCAGTCGGCACGAAGGTGTGCCAGGGATGGAGCGGAGGGCCGCTGAGGGCCCGATAGGACCGCAGCGCGAGCAGGGTCACGCCGACCACGATGCCGCCGATCAAAACCCGCTTCACTAGCCTCTTGATAGCCATCCGCATCATCTCTTTTTAGTGCGAGGCGCATCTAGCGCGGTCGCGTTCAGGTTGTAGTTGTCGGGCAGAGCCGCCCGCCGGCCATCACCCACATCCTTGCCACCCTGCGCCAATGGACCCTCCCCTGCATAAGGGTCAGGGCGGAGGGGTGGATGAGTTAGGCCATTTCGTTCAAACGTCCGACACGACGCCGGACCACCAGCATCCGCAGCACAACCAGGCCCGCGATCGCCGCGGCCACATGCTTGAGGGTGTGACCGCTCACCAGGTGTCCGACCGCGAGGAGTTCCTTGTCGAAGGTCTCGAGGACCTTGGCCACCACATAGGCCGTGAAGACCCAGTAGATGTCGTTGCCATGGGTATAGCGCGAGGGATATAGCCAGGCAATCGCGAGCAACATCACCACCGCATAGGCTTGCAGGATGCCGTAGGGCACCACGTTACCTGCGCCGGCGCGCTCCGTCACCAGCCAATAGACAGCGGCGGCCATCCCGACCACCAGCATGGGCGGCAGCAGGACCAGGCCCGCTCTGACGCTGATGCGATCGACGATCTGGGCTGCGATCAAGGACATGAAGGCGATCGTCATCGGCAGGCGGTCCCAGAAGAGGCGCTCGTTATCCGGCAAGAGGTGATAATAGCCGGAGCCCAGTGCCGTCAGCACCAGGCCAACAAAGAAGATGGCGTAGGGCCAACGTTCACTGTTGTGCTCGAACAGGGTACCTGGTCTAAGAACGACAATCAGGCCGGCGATACCCACGAGGAGGAAGCCGGCATTCGAGAGGACATCGAGAAAATTCGCGACCCCAAACAGGTGCCGTTGATCGGCAAAGTCATGGTACTCGGTGGGCTGCGGCATGGCAGGCAGCAGGAAGGCCGCCGCGATACTCAGGGCCGTGAAAGCAAGGATGATCCAAGTGCGAGTCGTCACGGTGCCGCGCCTCCGGGTGAAGCTGTGGTGTTGGTCGAGGCAGAGCGGGTCCCCGACATTCCATCGCCGCCACCGGGGGTCCGCATCAGGCCCTTGGCGCCAGGCCGTCGCGCCAGGCGGGATCGGGTTGCCAGGTCGCCGACCAAGGGAGCAACTCGTCGGCGGGCATGGGCCGGGCGATACCGTAACCTTGGGCCAACTCGCAGCCCAGTCGCAGCAGCAGGGTGCCGTGCGGCACCGTCTCCACGCCTTCCGCGATCACCTGACGTTTGAAAGCGGCGGCCAGACTGATCACCCCCTGCACAATAACCAGATCATCCGGGTCGTCAAGCAGGTCGCGCACAAAGCTCTGATCAATCTTGAGCTGCGTGACATGCAAGCGCTTCAGGTAGGTCAGCGAGGAATAGCCGGTGCCAAAGTCATCCAGCGCAAACATCACCCCGAATTGAGCGCAGGCTTCGATCACCCGCGAAACTTGCGCGATATCCTCCACCGCATTGGTCTCCAGTACCTCCAGCTCAAGGCGATCGGGATTCACCCGCGGATGGGCCGCCAAAATGGCACGGAGGCGCTCCACAAAATCGCGCTGCTGCAACTGGCGCGCGCCAATGTTGACGCTGACAGGCATCTCCAGCCCCGCGGCTTGCCAGCGCTCGATTTGCGTCAGGGCGGTGTCGATCACCCACTCGCCAAGGGTAACGGCCAGCGCATGGTCTCCGATCAGGGGCAAGAAGAGGGCCGGGGGTAAGAGACCTTGTTCGGGGTGTTGCCAGCGGATCAGTGCCTCGGCCCCCATCACCTTGCCCGTGCGCATGTTCACCTTGGGCTGGTAATACAGCACGAACTCCTGGTGTTCCAGGGCCAGGCGGATGCGCTCCCGGCTTTCATGTTGACCGCGCAGGTGGCGGTCCTGCTCGGAGTCGAAGAGGTGGTAGCGATTTTTACCAGCGACTTTGGCCTGGTACATGGCCTGGTCGGCCTGGCGCAGCAATTGATCGGCATCGATGTCGTGGTCCTGGGGATAGAAGGTCACACCCAGGCTGGCCGAGATCCGAAGACTGAGGTCTCCCACCTGAATGGGATGCGCGGCCGCGGCCAGTTGCCGGGTGAGCATGGGCAGGCTGGCGGACCTGTGTTCCAGATCGATCAGCACCGCGACAAACTCGTCGCCACCCAGCCGGGCCAGGGTGTCACCCTCGCGCAGGACCTGTTTCATGCGCGCGGCCAGGGTGATGAGCACCTGGTCGCCAACCTCATGGCCATGGATGTCGTTGATGGTCTTGAAGCCATCGAGGTCAAGGAAGGCCACCGCCAATTGCTGGCCGCGCCGCTTTGCCTGCGCCATCGCCTGTTGCAGGCGATCCGCCAACAGCACCCGATTGGGCAGATGGGTCAGCGCATCAAAGTTGGCGAGGTGCTCCAACTTGTTCTGATATTCCTTGATCGCGGTGATGTCGGAGAAGAGGGCCACATAGTGCCGCGGGCTGCCGTGTGCGTCGCGCACCGCGCTGATGGTCAGCAGTTCGGCGAAGAGCGAGCCGTCCTTGCGCCGGTTCCAGATTTCCCCGCTCCATTGGCCCTCCGCGAGCAAGACGCGCCACAGGTTGGCGTAGAACGCCTGGTCTTGCAGGCCGGAAGCGAGGAAGCGTGGGTTCTGTCCCAGGGCCTCTTCAGGCAAATAGCCAGTGATGCGGGTGAAGGCCTCGTTGACATCCAGGATGGTGCCGTCGGCGTTGGTGATGATGATGCCTTCACCCGCATGTTCAAAAACACTGGCGGAAAGTTGGAGTCTTGCCTCGGCTTGCTTGCGCTCGGTGATGTCGGTGAATGTCACCACCACCTGAAGGATCTTGCCCTCTTCATCATGCATCGGATAGGCATTGCACAGCACCCAGTTCGGCTCGGCGTGATGGGGACGTTGCACGCCAACAACCTGATTTCGCAGGCCCTCACCGGAAGCGATCACCCGATTGACGGGATAATCCGTCAAGGGCATGAGTGTTCCATTCTCCTGAAGAAAACACCAGTCGGGGTCCATGGCTGTCCTCCCCCATAACTGGTCTTCGGTCAGCCCGAGAAGGGCGGTCGCCGCCGGGTTTGAGAGCAGGATCGAGGTGTCGGGATTGTGAACCACCACCCCGGAGGAGAGGTTGTTAAGCAGGGATCGATACTTTTCCTCGCTCTCGGTCAATGCCTTTTCGCGCTTGCCCAAGGTTTCCAGCAGGCGATTGAAGCCACCGATCAGATCGCCGATTTCGTCCTGGCTGGTGACTGGCAGGGTTGGTACAGGTTGGTCGCTAGCGGCCAGGGTGGCCAGCGCGCGACTGGCCGTCAGCATGGGCGCGAACTGCTGTCGCAACATCCGCGCGATCAGCCACCAGGTCAGCACGCCGGCCAACAGGGTGATTAAGAGGGCACTGGGCATCAGGCGCCGCAACATGACGTCAATCGGTGCAAAGGCTTCCTGGGCGGGTAGCGAGGCGGCCAAGTACCAGCCCGCCACCGGGATGCTTTTGGCGGCTGATAACTCCAGCACACCGCGTGAGCTGACACCAATACCAAAGCCTTCGTAGCCCCGCAGGTACTGGTCGTCAATGGCATTGATGCCCGGTGCCGGCTGCATGATGTAGCTCTTGTCGGTGGCGGTGACCACCAACTGGTGTTGCGGAGCGATCAGCCAATAGCCGCCGGTCTTGCCGTATTGGCTCTGGGTGATTTTGTCCAGGAAGTTGGGTTTGTCCAAGTCGGTCACCCCAGCCAGGGCGCCGATGACTTTACCTTGTGAATCGCGAAGGGGTACCGCCATGACAAAAATCGGAGACTTCAACCGCCGACCGATGACGGGCCTACCGATGGAGGCCTTACCCTCTTTGAGAGCAGCGGCCATGAAGTCCCGGTCCAGGAAATTGACACCGATCCGTTGCGTCGAGGTCGGAAGAGAAGCTATCGCGGTGCCATCGGTCCCAGCGACGAAAATGCCAGCGTTGAACAGAAGTTCCAGCAGCGGGCGCTGCTCCAGTAACGCTTGCAGAGTCTCCGGGTTCCCCAGAATGGCGGGTGAAACCTCTCGGGCAATGGTTTCCAAGGCCCGCATACGCTCACTCAGGTCGCTATTGACCTCATGGGCGAACACCGAAACGGTTGCGAACTGCTGTTCGCCCAAGGCGCGCCGCAGGTCCTCGCGCAGGATGCGGCTGGCAAAAAACGCGAGCACCCAGAGGCTGACCATGAAGATGGCCAGGGTGAAGAGGGTCACCCGGGTCTTCAGTGAGCGCCACGGAAGGAGGGTCGAGTTCATGCCAAAATAGCACCCAGGGCGGCGGCCGCCGTCGCGACATGGGCATGTCCGTAGGGGTAGCTTTCGTCGGCGGGGTCCTCAAACGAGACTTCTGGAAGATCCCGATAGCCTGCCATGGCGATAGCCGCCCGCCCCTCTGCTGTTGATATCTTGATATACGATACCACGCCCATCCGGGCTGGCGATGGAGATTGAAGACGCGGGCGCGCCTCCCGAAGGGGAGCCCTCCGCAGGATGTCTGTTCTCAATTTCCCGCTACCGTTTCGCGATCCGGCGGCATTGTGTGGTGACGATTCTTTCAATACGTTGCAGCGCCGGATAGGGGCCGTAGCGGGCCTCGAAGGCTGCCCGCGCGGGGCCGAGTTTTTCCTGCAAAGCGGCGGTGCTCTCGCGCACCAGCCTGCCCAGGAATTGTGGGCGCACATCGCACGCTCTGGCGAGCGTCTCCCAGTGGGCCGACGTGATGACACTTGGGTTGCGCTCACCGCCGACATCCAGGGCGAGATAAGGATCGATGCGCACGATGGCGCGGGTACACACCAGGTCATAGAAGGGCGCAAGACGCGTCTGGGGGCGGTTCGCGTCATCGGTCAGATGTAACAGGGAGAGGTTCTTGGCGTGGCCGTCCGAGTTGCCCGCCAGGACGTTGAATATCTGCCAGCGCAGCAGGTGTTGCGCGTCGATAGCCGGCTCGCTGGAGGCCTCTTGCACCAGGCGATAGCACTGCGCGAAGGAGGGTCCGCCATCTTCCTGGTATTTCTTTTCGTGCCCGTAACCCAAGGCCTGACAGAAATCCTCCTGATGCAACCGCCGCACCTCCCCGTCCTCATCCCACAGGCGATCGTAACGGGCGATCCGCGCATAGCGGGTCGGTCCGATGGATCCCAGGGTGATATCCACCACCGGCAAGCCGATGGCGGCGGCCAATTGTGCGGTAAAGGTCTCGTAGGCGGGCAGATGACGGTAGTCCGCCAGTTCGAACTTCAGGATGTGGCTGGAAGGCGCTTCGCCCCGCGGCAGGAAGTACTGGTCATCGCGCACCAGCACCGGGCACTTGTCCTGGGCACCGGCGAGCGATAGCCGCGGGCGTTCATCCGCGGGCCAAGCCGCATATATCCCTCCCCGCCGCGCTACCAGATTGGCCAGGTCTTTCTCTGTCAGGGGGTAGTACTGCCGTGCCCGCGACGGTTGTCGGTCCACCGGCAGGATGGACAGGGCACCAGCGCACTCGCCGCCGATGGCGCGCAGCAGGTCAAAATCGGTGTTTGGGAGCTTGAGGTCGCGGACGATGCGCTCGCGTACCGAGCCTTCTGGCAGCAGGTTGGCAAACCAGCGATGGGCCCTGCCTTCTTCGGGTGCGAATCCTCGGGCTGCCAGCGGCAGGGAGCGCGAGACCGCAAAGCCACCGCCCTTGATCCAGTCAGGATGGTAGTAGAAGCCGACGGCCCCGACCGGATTGCGCCGCAGGACACCGACCAGGCGCTGCTCGTGCCAGACATTTAAGGCATCGGGATCGCTCACGAGGCCTGCCCGTTGGTGTTGCCGGGAGGAATCCCTGGCCCCGCCGACCCGCGCGGTTGGATAACCACCTCCAAACCCAAGGTGTAGAGGGCTTTCAGAACCTTGCCGACCTCGGCCGTCTCCTTGCCCCGCTCGAACTCCGACAGAAAGCGCGTGCTCAGGTTGCCGAGCCCGGAGATCGTCTCCAGCGTCAGATGCCGGTGTTGGCGATGGGCACGCGCCAGACGGCCGAGATCCTCGGTGGTCCGCACCGCTCCGTAAGGGATGTCAACCTGCGTCATGCTTAATGTCCTGTAAAAAGATACCGTACGGTAAAAAATAGCACCTTATTTGACTGATGGCGAGGACAAGGTACCGTTCGTGACAATTGCAGGCGTGCTGCCTGCCAAGGCTGATGAAATATCACGTACGTGAAAAAAGCCGGGGCTTAGAGAGGCAATCGCCGAGATGACGGCGCTGGACACCCCATGGCCGGAACTCCGGTTCCAGCCTACCTGTTCTCCCTGGCGTTGGCTGGGGTGCCCTGGGGCTTGATCTCCTTGCGGAGAGGCGAATTTCGGAGCGGGGGCCGTATAATCACTCCAGCTTTTCTGGCCTGCCCCCCATTCACCAATGGTTTCGATGCCCTCCCCTCCCCCCTGGTTTAACCCCTGCCCATCCTTGGCGATGGCTAAGCGTGGCTGGCGCGGGTCCTGGTCCCGGAGGATCTCCTGAACCCCTCGGACCTCTTTGGGGCCCTGGTGGACTCGGCGGCCTGGCCCTATCTGCGGATAGGTCTGCATGGCAGCTTCTTTGTGGTGGCCTTTTTCCTGCTCAAGCGTATTTATGACTGGCGCCACGATACAGAGCTACGCCACCTGGGTCCGGCGCGCCAGCCTCTGCTGATCCCGGCCCTGGGACTGATCCTGCTGTTTGGGGCCCTGCTGGCTTATCAGGGCAGTTGGCAGTTGGCCGGCATCTTCCGGCCCCAGTTCCTGGCCTTCATGCAGACCTACGACCGCCGGCTGTTCAACCCGGCCCATGGCATTCAGCGCGGGCGCATCCTGGACCGGCGCGGCAAGGTGCTGGCCTACAGCGAGGAGGCGGCGGGTCAGGTCTGGCGCCGCTATCCCTTCGGCGCGGCCTTCGCCCACAGCATCGGCTACAGTCATCCCAAATTTGGGGCCGCCGGGGTCGAGGCGGCGGCCAGCCAGCACCTCAATGGCGCCACGCCGGAGCGCCTGGCGTCCTGGGGCGAACTGGGCCGCCACCTCCTGATCCAGGACAAGCGACCCCGCGGCCAGGACCTGGTCCTGACCCTGGACTCGGAATTGCAACTGGCGGCCATCCAGGGCCTGGGCAACCGGCGCGGAGCCCTGGTCCTGCTCCGCGTCGACGACGGCGCCATCCTGGCCCTGGCGAGCACCCCCTCCTTCGATCCCAGCCAGCTCTCCCCCACCCTCTTTAGCGGGAACCCCGCGGATTCGCCCCTGCTCAATCGGGCGACCCAGGGCCTCTATCCTCCCGGCTCCACCTTCAAGGTCGCCCTTGCCGCCGAGGCCCTGGACCAGGGCTTCTCCGGCACTCTCCACTGTCCAGCGGATGGCTTCACCACCTCGCCCCGCTACCCCCTGATCCGGGATCATGAATACTACAGCGCCCAACGCGCCGGCCGAGCCTGGGGGGGACATGGCAATCTCGACCTGACCACCGCCTTCGTCGAGTCGTCCAACGTCTTCTTCGCCCAACTGGGGGTCCAGTACGGCCACCAGGCCTTTCGCGCCAATCTGGAGAGATTGCTGTTTGGCCAGCCGGTACGCATCTATCCGGGTCTGGACCGTACCGGGGCCATCAATACCAGCCGGGTGCCGCGCATCGCCGACAAGGACCGCTATGGCCTGGCCCAGGCGTCCATCGGCCAGGGGGTGGTGACCGCCTCGCCCGCCCATCTGGCGCTCATCACCGCCGCCGTCGCCAACCAGGGGGTCGCCATGAAACCCCGCCTGATCGCGACGGAGCCGCCGGCGATCCTGGCCCAACTCATGTCCGAGGCCACGGCCGTACGGCTGGCCAAGATGATGCGTCGCGTGGTCACCACGGGCACGGGTAAGACCATCAACACCGACAAGCTGGCCATCGCCGGCAAGACGGGCACGGCGGAGAACCCGCACGGCGCCGCCCATGGCTGGTTCGTGGGCTTCGCCCCGGCGGAGCGGCCGCGCCTGGCGGTCGCGGTGCTGGTGGAACAGGGCGGCTATGGGGCCACCAGCGCCGCACCCATCGCCCGCGATGTGCTGCTGCGGGCGCAAGCCCTGGGGCTGATGCCATGAAGGCCGCCAGCCCTTGGGAACAGCGGCGACCCGAGCGGGAACTCCTCCTGATCTGCCTGGGCGGCATCGGCCTGGGCGTCATCCTGGTCATGGGCTCCCTGCACGGGGTCGGCAGGCCCCTGGGCCTGGTCAACCTGCTGCCCTTCCTCCTTTACGCCCTGAGCCTGGCCGGGCTCCATCTGGCCCTGGTCATGGCGGGCTTTCGCGGGGATCAAATCCTGGTGGTGGCGGTGGCCTTCCTGGCCGGGTTCGGGCTGCTGGCACAAACCCGGCTGGGGGCCTTCGCCCCGGGCGGTGGCGAGGCGGAACTGACTGATTTCGCCTTCGTCGGCGGTCTGGGGATCATGCTCGCCCTGGCGCTGGGCTTCATGAGCGGGCGTTATCGGGCCCTGGCGGCGGGCCACTGGGTCTGGGTCTGGGCCGGGATCTCGCTACTGCTGGTCCTCGTCGTACTGGTCACCGGTCAGCGCTTTCGCGGCGCCGTCTTCGGGGCCGGCTTCATCACCCCGACCGA
>JADZBU010000147.1 GCA_020851955.1 Chromatiaceae bacterium
GCCGGCCGGCGGTCACCCATTACCGCCTCCTCGAGGCCTTTCGGGGCCATGCCCTGCTGGCGGTGCGACTGGAAACCGGGCGCACCCATCAGATCCGGGTCCACATGGCCCATATCCATTACCCCATTCTGGGCGATCCGGTCTATGGCGGTCGGCCCCGGCCGCCTAAGGGCGCCTCGGCGCGGCTGGTGGCCGGGGTGAGGGCCTTCCCGCGCCAGGCCCTGCACGCCATCCGTCTCGGTTTCCCCCATCCGCGCACGGGTGAGGAGGTGGCCTGGGAGATACCACTGGCGGGGGACATGCTGGATCTGGTGAGTCTGTTGCGGGAGGACGCGGATGGAGTGGCTTGAGGCCGACTGGCCCGCCCCGCCCTGGGTGCGGGCGATCAGCACCACCCGGCGGGGCGGGATCAGCCTGGGTCCCTACGCGGGACTGAATCTGGGCGATCACGTGGGCGACGATGTCAACTGCGTGGCCGCAAACCGGGAGTGGCTGCGCCTCAAGCTGGGCCTGCCCAACCCGCCCCGCTGGTTGCGCCAGGTCCATGGCTGCGCGGTGGCGGCGGCCCATGAGCCGGCGGCGGCTTGCGAGGCGGACGCCATGGTGGCCTGGGGTCCGGGCCAGGTCTGCGCTGTCCTGACCGCCGACTGCCTGCCGATCCTGCTCTGCGACCGCGCGGGCACCCGGGTCGCCGCGGTCCATGCCGGGTGGCGCGGCCTGGCCGCGGGCGTAATCGAGGCCGCTCTGGACCGTCTCGGGTCTCCCCCCGAGTCCCTGCTGGCCTGGCTGGGTCCCGCCATCGGGCCCGGTGCCTTCGAGGTGGGGACCGAGGTGCGGGAGTGTTTTCTGGCGTGGGACGAGCAGGCCGTGGTGGCCTTCACTCCCCTCGGCTATGGCCAGTGGCTGGCGGATCTGCCGCTGCTGGCGCGCCACAGGCTCGCCAGGCTCGGTGTGCGGGACGTCCGGGGGGCGGACCTCTGCACCTTCCAGGATGCCAGACGCTTCTATTCCTATCGCCGGGACGGCGGAACGGGGCGCATGGCCAGCCTCATCTGGATCGAGCCCCGGGATGCGTAGGGCTCCCGATTTCCCCCACCATCCATTTCGACGTAACATGCGCCACAAATCCGAGTGCGCTACGAGGTGAATCTTGGCTGAATGGCATATGTTGACCCTGGTGGGGGAGGACCGGCCCGGTATCGTGGCCCGGGTCACCCAGGCCATTTTCGAGGCGGGAGGCAGTCTGGGCGAGGCCTCCATGATCCGTTTGGGCGGCAATTTCACCATCATGCTGATGGCCGAGGCGGTGGGCGGGGCGGAGCGTCTGCGCCAGGCCCTGGCGCCCGTGGTGGCGGATCTGAGCCTGTGCCTGCACATCGATGCCATGGGTGGCGGTCTGCATCGGCACCTGGTCCCCAATGTCCAGGTGCGGGTCGCCGGGGCGGACCGCGCCGGCATCGTCGCCGACGTGACCGGGGCCCTGGCCCGGGTGGGCTTCAATATTCTGGAGCTGGAGTCCGATGTCGGCGGCGACCCCCAGCGCCCCTTTTATCTGATGAACATCCAGGGTTATTCCGAAAGCCCCCTGGAGGCACTGGAGGCGGCGGTCGCGGGTCTGGTGGCCGGTGGCATCGTGGTGGATATCTCGGCCGTCGAGACCCTGATCGGTTAAATCATGGCCGTACTCGAAATTCTCACCCTGCCGGACGAGCGGTTGCGCCAGGTGTCCGCGCCCGTGACCCAGTTCGACGACGAACTGCGTGCCTTCATCGCCGATCTGGAGGAGACCCGCCAGGCCGGGCCGGCGGCGGTGGGCATCGCCGCGCCTCAGGTCAACGTCTTCAAGCGGATCGTCATCGTGGACGTCTCCGGTCGCAAGAACACGCCCAATCACGGCTATCTGGTTCTGGTCAATCCCGAAATCACCCACTGGGATGGCTTCGAGATGGCCCGCGAGGGCTGTCTGTCCGTGCCGGATTACACCGGAAACGTCATTCGGGCCGGCAAGATTCGCCTGAGTGCCTATGATCCCCTGGGGACGCCCCTGGAGTTCGAGATGGAGGGCTACGAGGCCCGGGCGGTCCAGCACGAGATGGACCACCTCGACGGCACCCTCTTTGTCGATCGGGTCGTCAGCCGCCGTACCGACCTCTTCCGCCGTAAGGTCTATCGCCAGGGCGGGCCATCGGCTTGAGGGCCCCCGAAAGCGGTTCGGTCAGGCCGAACCTTGGGCCCCCCAAGCTGTCTGAGTCATCCAATCAGCATCACTCCCGAGAGTACTCGCGCATGAAAATGCCCCGTCGTCCCTTCTTCCATCTCCTTCTGTCAACCCTGCTGGTGCTGGCCAGTGGCTGTGTGGGGGCCAAGTCACAGGATGTGGCGACCGAGGATTTGCAACCCAAGCCGCGCCAGGAGAAGACGACCCAGGTCATCAACAAGGTCCTGGAGCGCTTCCACTATCGCAAGGTCACGCTGGATGACGCCTTCGCCGATCAGATTTTCGTGGCCTACCTCAAGTCCCTGGACCCCAACCGCTCCTTCTTTACCCGGCAGGAGGTCGATCGCTTCAAGCGCGAATTCAAGCACCTGGACGATGATTTGAAGCGGGGTAAGGTCGATCTGGGCTTCGAGGTCTTCAAAGTCTATCGCAGGAATGTCGAGAACCGGATCGCCTTTGCCATGGGGCTCCTGGAGAAGGGCTTCAATTTTGACAAGGACGAGCAGTATCGCTTCGACCGCGCCAAGGCGGAATGGGTGGCTAACGCCGCGGATCTGGATGAAGTCTGGCGCCAGCGGGTCAAGAATGATTGGCTGGCCCTCAAGCTGGCCAAAAAGAGCGATCCCGAGATTCGCAAGTTGCTGGGTGAGCGCTACGAGGGTCTGGCGCGCCGGGTGCGGCAGTTCGATAGCGACGACGTCTATCAAACCTTCGTCAATGCCTACATCGAAACGCTGGAGCCGCACACCAGCTTCATGTCCCCGAGCACGGCGGAAAACTTCGACATCAGCATGCGGCTGTCCCTGGAGGGCATCGGCGCCGTGCTCAAGGGTGACGCGGATTACACCGAGGTCCAGCGCACCATCCCGGGCGGTCCGGCCCGGCTTTCCGGTCTCATTCACTCCGGCGACCGCATCGTGGGCGTCGCCCAGGGCGCGGACGGGCCCATGGAGGACGTGGTCGGCTGGCGGCTTCAGGATGTGGTGGACAAGATTCGGGGGCCCAAGGACTCGGTGGTGCGTCTGCAGTTGCTGCCCAAGTCGGCCGGCACGGACGGCGTCACCCGCACCGTCTCCCTGGTCCGTAACGAGATCAAGCTGGAGGACCAGGCGGCCAAGGCCTATGTGCTGGAAGACCTGCCCAATGCCCGGGGGCTGCGCATCGGGGTCCTGGAGGTACCGGGCTTTTATCGCGATTTTCGCGCCGAGTCCGATGGCGACAAGGATTTCCGCAGCACCACCCGCGATGTTCAGGCTCTGCTCGCGGACCTCAAGCGCAAAGGCGTGGATGGCATCGTGGTGGACCTGCGCGGCAACGGCGGGGGCTCCCTGACGGAGGCGACGGACCTGACGGGACTCTTTATCGACAAGGGCCCGGTGGTCCAGGTCAAGGACTCCTTCGGCAAGGTGGAGGTCGAGAGCGATGTCGCCGCCGGGGCGGCCTATAGCGGGCCGCTGGCGGTTCTCGTCGATCGCAACAGCGCCTCCGCTTCGGAGATCTTCTCCGCCGCCATGCAGGATTACGGGCGCGCCATCATCATCGGCGAGCCGACCTTCGGCAAGGGCACGGTGCAGACCCTGATCGACCTCAATCGCTATGTCCCCGGCAATGGCGAGGACCTGGGCCGCCTGCGTCTGACCATGGCCGAGTTTTATCGCATCAGTGGCAGTAGCACCCAGTTGCGGGGCGTCGAGCCGGATATCCTCTTCCCGACCGCGCCCCAGGGGGCCGAGCATGGGGAACGCTCCCTGGAGAACGCCCTGCCCTGGAACAGCATTCACCCGGCCAAATACGACAAGACCAAGCTGGGGGACCTGGGCACCTTCCGCGAGGCCTCCACTCAGCGCATCGGCAGTGACCCCGGTTTCCGCATGTTGACCGACCGCGAGCGGGTGCTGCGCGAACTCGACGATGAGAAGACGGTGTCCCTCAAGGAGTCCGATCGCCGGATTCAGGCCGACCGGCGCGAGAAAATCCTCAAGCACCAGCGCGATGAATTTCTGCGCGCCCAGGGCGAGACGCCCATCGACGAGGAAGCCGAGGATGTCGATGAGGAGGTCATGGAGCGCCAGCAGAAGGTCGTCGAGCAGATTCAGATCCGCGAGGCCGCCAGCATCCTCGCGGATGTGGTGCGCGCCGATACCTTCCGGGTCCGCGAAGCCAAGCGCGATTGATGGCCCGGGCGGTGGCACCCGGGCCCGCAGGGGTAACGCGAGTTCGGGGGAGCGCCCCGGGTTCCCGGGAGTCCTGAATGGATGACGGCTGGGGATATCGGGCCCGGATGGCGGCGATCGAGCGGGCCGGGCTGGCCGGCCTGTTCCGCGCCGGCCTGGTGGGCCTGGAGAAGGAGACCCTGCGCGTCTCTCCAAGCGGCACCATCTCCCCCAAGCCCCACCCGGCGGTCTATGGATCCGCTCTGACGCACCCTTACATCACCACGGATTTTTCCGAGGCCCTGCTGGAACTCATTACCCCGGCCCTGGCGGATAAGGGCGAGGTGCTGGATTTTCTGGACGATCTGCACCGTTTCATCCAGGCCCACCTGGAGGAGGAGATCCTCTGGGGCGCCAGCATGCCCTGCCTCCTGGAGGGCGCGGAACGCATCCCCCTGGCCCGCTATGGCAATTCCAACGCGGCGCGCATGAAGACCATCTACCGGCGCGGTCTGGGCTACCGCTATGGCCGGACCATGCAGGTCATCGCCGGGGTCCATTACAACTGTTCCTTCGTCGATGATTTCTGGTCCGCCTACCGGGAACTGGTGGGGGAGACCGGCGATCCGGTCCATTTCCGCTCCGAGGCCTATATGGGCCTGGTGCGCAACATCCAGCGCTATGGCTGGCTCATCCCTTACCTGTTCGGCGCCTCGCCCGCCGTCTGCAAGACCTTTGTCCAGGGCGCGGCGACCGATCTGGTGCCCTTCGACGCCCATACCCTCCACTATCCCCACGCGACCTCCCTGCGCCTGGGCGATATCGGCTACCAGAACCGCCAGGAGGAAGGCACCGGCATCAAGGCCAATTACGACAGCCTGGATGCCTATATTCGCAGCCTCTCCTGGGCCATCGAGACCCCCTGTCCCCATTACGAGGCCATCGGCATCAAGGTGGATGGCCACTACCGGCAGCTCAACGCCAATATTCTGCAGATCGAGAACGAGTACTACAGCTCGGTGCGCCCCAAGCCCCTGCTGGAGGGGCTGGAAAAACCGACCCAGGCCCTGCGCCGGCGGGGTGTGCGCTATATCGAGGTGCGCTCTTTCGATGTGAACGCCTTCGAGCCCGCCGGTGTCTCGGCGGAGCAACTCCACTTCATGGATGCCTTCATCCGCTTCTGCTTCCTGGCCGACAGTCCCCGCATCGCGGCCCGCGA
>JADZBU010000148.1 GCA_020851955.1 Chromatiaceae bacterium
CTGGCGCCAGAGCTCTTCCCAGTGGGTCAGGGTGTGCTCGGTGTAGGCGGTCAGGCCGGTGCGGGCGGCGTAGTCCTGGACCGCGGCCTGGCCGGCGCTGCCCAACATCAGCTTGCCCACCGCCGTCACGTGCAGGGGCGCCCGGCTGCCGATGACCTGCTCGACGCGCATCATGCGCTGGGGGGTGGCCCGCTCGATATAGACGACCTCATCCCCCTCGCGCTCGGTCAGATTGACGGTTTCCTCGACCTGGTCCCGCAACCAGGCCATGACGGGCCGGGCCAGGGCGCGGAGATCCTCGCCGCCCTGGCGGCAGGCGGCCCAGCCGGCGAGCTGCCCGCCAAAGCCGTAGTGACCTGACTCGTTGCGCTCGATGAGGCCATTCTCCGTCGCCGCCGCCAGGATGCGGAAGGCGGTGGAGGGGTGCAGGCCCGTCTCGGCGGAGAGCACCTTGAGACTGGCGCCGCCGCCATTGCTGGCAAGGGCATTCAGGAGGGCGGCCAGGCGGTCGATGACCTGAATCCGGTGGCTGGGGGTGCTGGGCTGGCTCGTGGCCGGGCTATTCATTTCACAATATGAAAACGATTACGTATTGTGAAATCATAGCGCCCAGTGTAAGGTTAGATCAAGCCCATTCGTCATCCCCAGGAGTCCCCCCATGCAGGCTACCGCCACCGAGACCACCCCAGACCAGATCGCCCCTGACTTCTGCGCGGGCATGCAGCACTTTGGCGAGCCCTGGCCGGGCTTTGACGCTCATACCGCCGCGCCGGCGGTGGGGGCGGATACCGGCCGCATTGCCGATGTGAACGCGGACGCCGCCTATCAGACCCTCCTGATGGCCGATGCCCTGCGCTATGTCACTCTGCAGGTGTGCGGCTCCAAGGGCTCTGGCCATCCCGGTGGCTTCGCCTCCAGCGCCGAGGCCTATGCCGCCCTGGTGATGCTGGGCCACACCAATATCGTCACCGAGGTCGGCCACCACGCCCCGGGCTTTTACAGCGCCATGTTCCTGGACACCTCCCTGGAGGAGATGGGCATTCGCACCATGACGGACATGATGGCGCGCTTCCGCGAAAAGCATGGCCTGCTGGGCCATCTCTCCGGCGCCATCCCCGGCCTTCTGGCCCCCGCCGGCCCCCTGGGCCAGGGTCAGCACTTCGCCATGGCCGGCGCCCTGCTGCATCCGGACAAGCTCTTTCCGGTCACCATCGGCGACGGCGGCATGGGCGAGCCCTATGTGCTCAACGCCATGATGCACTTCCACACCGCCTACCCCCAGGTCACCAACTTCCTGCCGACCCTTATCTGGAATGGCTACAGCCAGGAGCATCACTCCATGGTCTCCCGCCTGACCAACGAGGAGATGATCGCCTACTGGCGGGGCCACGGCTTCGCGGAGGTGGTGCTGGTGGACGCCAAGGACTTCGACGACAGTGGTCAGGAGACCGCCTATGTCGATTCCAGCCGTTTCTCGCAGGGCCAGCGCCTGGCCTTCGCCCAGGCGGTGCTGGCGGGGGTGGAGCGGGCCGCCGCCAGCGCCTTCTCGGGTAAGCTGACCGCCTTCATTCTCAAGCAGTTAAAGGGTACCGGCGTCCACACCCTGGGCGCCAAGTCCCACAACCTCTATCCGGCCGACACCCTGGACGCCCCCCATATCATCGAGGGCCTGCAACGGCGCGCCCTGCCGCCCGCCGCCTGGGCCCTGGTGCGGGAGAACTTCGTGCGCGCCGGTGGCGGCCCCGCCGTCAAGACGGCCGTGACGGAGTTCGTGCTGGATATGGCTCCCCTGGGTGCCTTCCCCTGCCAGGAGTTCACCCCGGGCGACAAGGCCGTGCCCGCCACCGCCCTGGGCGCCCTGGCGGCCTGGGTGGGCCAGCGGGACCCCCGCTTCGTGGTCACCAACGCCGACGGCAACGAGGCCTCGGCGATGAAGAACATCAACGACGCCCTCAAGATCCGCCACCCGACCCCGGACCCCCTCTACAACCAGGAGCCCACCGGCCAGGTGTACGAGCCCCTCAACGAGGACGCCTGCGCCGGCCTCGCCGCCGGCCTGAGCCTGTTCGGTTCCCGCGCCCTCTGGCTGTCCTACGAGAGCTTTGCCATCAACGGCTGGCCCATCGTCCAGACCGTGACCCAGGCCATGGCCGAACTGCGCCGCAAGACACCGTCCTTCGTCTGCATGTTCACCGCCGGGGCCTTGGAGCAGGGCCGCAACGGCTGGACCCACCAGCGTCCGGAGATCGAAAACTACTTCGCCGCCCAGATGCGCAACGGCAACCTCTTTATGCTGTTTCCGCCGGACGCCAACAGCATCCAGGCCGCCTACGAGTACGCCACTAATAGTTTCAACAAGGGCATGGTGATCATCGCCTCCAAGTCGCCCCTGCCGGTGTACCTGAGTCTGGCCCAGGCCCACGACGCCGTGGCCAAGGGCGCGGCGACCCTCTACGAGACCAAGGCCGGCAAGATCGACAAGAAGGGCGGCAAGGGCAAGAAAGACAAGAAGGGCGGCAAGGGTACGGTGGTCTTCGCCGTCACCGGCGACATGGTCTATCTGCCCGTGTTCGAGGCCAAGGATCAGCTCGAGGCCGAAGGTTGGGCCGTGCGCATCGTCGCCGTGGTCAACCCCCGCCGCCTCTATCGCCCCACGGATGTCGCCTGGGAGACGGTCTCCGAGCCGGATAACGCCTTCATGGACGACGACCACTTCAACGCCCTCTTTGACGGCGACGTCCTGCTGGCCGTCAGCGGCGGCCCCTCCGCCGCCCTGGAGCCGGTGCTGCTGCGGACCCGCGCCGCCCAGCGCGACACCTTCGCCTGGAAGCGCGGCGAGACCACCGCCAGCCCGGCGGAGATCATGGACTTCAACGGCATCACCGCCGAGCGGATGGTGGCGCGGGTCAAGGCCTTGGGGTCCTAAGCCCGCTCCGGGAGAAGGCCTGGCCAGCAATCTGGATCCATCTCCAGACGGGCTCCAACCCAAAAGTCTGGGGTGACTCGCAACCCAGAGCCCCATAGGGCGGAGCGCTGGCCTCGGGTGCCCCGTTACCGGAGGCTCAAAACAGGGATGTTGTGCACCAGCCTCCAGGGACGGATTCACGGCGGTCCGGAAACGGGGTGCCCGAGGCCGGCGCGGTCCAGTATGTCAAGCGGTCGCCAGGCAAATCGAAAATAATCAAGACTCAACGAACTGCAATCGTCTGCGAGCCACAAGATGCCAGAAACCAAGATCATAGTTCTCGACGACGACCCCACGGGCTCCCAGACGGTCCACGGCTGCCTGCTCCTGACCCGTTGGGATGTCGAGACCCTGCGCCAGGGCCTGGCCGACGCCTCGCCCCTCCTCTTTATCCTGACCAACAGCCGCGGCATGGGCGCGGAGCAGGCCGCGGCGGTCACCCGCGAGGTCTGCCATAACCTGAAACTGGCCCTCGCCGCCGACGCCCTGGCCAGGGAAGGCGAGGGCCGGGAACTGCATCCCCTCTTCGTCAGCCGTTCCGATTCCACCCTACGCGGCCACTACCCGGTGGAGACCGACGTCATGGCGGAGGAGTTGGGGCCCTTCGACGCCCACTTCCTCACCCCGGCCTTCTTCGAGGGCGGGCGCATCACCCGCGATTCCGTCCATTATCTAATGGTCAATGGCCAGCCTGTGCCGACTGCGGAGACCGAATTCGCCCGGGATTCCGTCTTCGGCTACAGCACCAGCTATCTGCCGGATTACGTTGCCGAAAAGACCCAGGGCCGCATTCCCGCCCGCCAGGTCGAGCGCTTCCTCCTGGCCGAGGTCCGGGCCGGGGTTCAGGAACGTCTCCTGGCCCTGCACGGCAACGCCTGCGGCGTGGTGGACGCCGAGACTCAGGCGGACCTGGATCGCTTCGCCGCCGATGTGCTGGCCAGCGTGGCCGCCGGCAAGCGCTTCCTATTCCGCAGCGCCGCCAGCCTGCTCACGGCCCTGGCCCGTCTGCCCGCCCAGCCGGTGGCGCCGGACGCCATGCGGGCCTATGTACGCGGTGGCCGGCCGGGTGCCGTCATCGTCGGCTCCCATGTCAAGAAGACCACCGACCAGTTGGCGTGCCTCCTCCAGCAGGCCGGGGTGGGGGCGGTGGAGATCGACGTGGACCGCATCCCCACCGAGGGCGCGGCCCTGCTGACCGCGACCCTCGCTCGGGCCGCGGAGCTGCATGACCAGGGCCTGACGGCGGTGATCTTCACCAGCCGGGTCGAGCGTACCTTCGCCGATCAGGCCACGCGTCTGGCCTTTGGCGACCAGGTCTCCGCCTTCCTCATGGAGGTGGTGCGCGGCTTGCCCCGCGACCTGGGTTTTCTGATCAGCAAGGGGGGCATCACCTCCAACGATGTCCTCTCCAGCGGCCTGGCCCTGGGCGCCTCCCGGGTCCTGGGCCAGATCCTGCCCGGCTGCTCCGTGGTGCGCTGCCCGGCGGATCACCCCCGCTACCCGGACCTGCCGGTGGTCATTTTCCCGGGCAATGTCGGGGATGAGGAGGCCTTGGCAAAGGTCTATGGCCGATTGACCGGGATCGGGCTTGGAGAGTAGGGGCAGGGTGGTAGCTAGTTCGGATATCTCATCAGAGGACTATATCGCCTATTTTGCAGCCTTTATCAGGCTGCTTTCAGCAGAGCTTCCTGCAACGCAGCGGGGATCTGGATGGGAAAAAAGCGATCCATACTGTAGCCATAGTCTTCTCCGCTTTCATCAATGACGCGAAGGTAACCGTGCGATTCCGCCGCCTCGTCCAGTATAATTTGATACAACTTGCCGACTTCCAGAGAGACTGGATAGTCTTTATTGCTGATACAAACAGCAAAAGGCGATTGATTTTTTGCGTTTATGGCCATGGTTTAGCTAGTCAAGTAGGGGGAATTTTATTTTGAACTCTTTTTTGCCTATGCCGTGCGCCTCATACCAGTGCAATTCGGCGGTATGAATTGTGTCGTCGATAAGCCGGACGCTTACGAATCCTTTCAGTTTTTTTCCAGTTTCCTTTACCGTATTGCTTTCGCAACCGCGGCAAATCGCGTATGCCTGGGCCGCCAGCCACTGGCTCCGTGCTAGAGATGCTACCGACAATCTCAAAGTCCATGGAAGGCTGCGATTCGCTTGTTGTCTAATTCAATCTCGCAAAGCTGCTCAATGGTTGCCGACTTAAACCACGGAAAATCCGAAAACGATATCGCCAACTCCTCATCATCCAGCAGCACCCAGAAACCGTGCTTGGACATATGGGTGACCTCAACCGCCAAAGTGCCGATGCCAGGTATCCATGAACTCTTCCGGTGAAACTCTGGCTTGCTTGAGAAGACCAACCAAGGTTCCGATTTTCATCTCGCGATGATTGGGCACAGCGCAGCCAGAAGAACCGTGGCGCATCATGATGGGCTACCGCGCTGGCGAGTGACTACAAAACCCAGGCTTTCCAACGTACGGACCACATCGGCGCCCGACACGAATGGCAACTTAGGCATACTCGGGCACTTGGAATGATGTCAGCAAGGGTCGTCCAACAATCGAAAGAGGAAATTCTTCCAAATACAGTTCCGTTGCCTCCCCCAGACTCAGCAATGCCTCGTCGACGGTTTCACCTTGCGTAGTCGTACCTGTCTCGGGATTGAACGCCACATAGCCCCTTTCTGGCGCTGGGGTTAAAACTGCTGAAAGTTCCATGTGCTTATCCTTTGGTGAAAGCGCGAATCGGAATGCCTAACGTGAAGCCCAAGGTGGCTCGCTCCACCCTCGGAGTTCGCAATCGGCTCGAATCCTGATGGGGCTCGCTCTTTGGGCGTTCGTTGGGCGACTTCTTATTCGGTTAGAGTAAACAGTGGTCTCTCCCCTGTTTTCGCTTTTGTAATCAGCTTAATTTCTTGAGAATGTTCGTTGCCAGATGTTCGTTTATCTCGACATGCCGCGGTACTGGTTGCGACTCTCCAGTCTTCTGATTCTGATACCAGTCGTGTCTGCCGCCGTGCCGTATCAAGACGCAGCCCATTTGTTGTAGCTTGGCGATAAGTTCGCGCCTTTTCATGCGACCGCGAGTTCTCCGACACGGCGTACTGAAGGAATGGCACCGCTGGCCATTTCCTGGTAAATATCTCTGAGGTTTTCCTGGAGTTCCTCCAGCGTTTCACCTTGCGTCATGTAATCTGGGTATTCTTCCAGATACCCAAGCCACATACTTTGATCTTGCCAATACCTATATTTCAATACCGTCATTGCACACCCTTACTGGTTAGGACCTGTTACACAGAAAAGGGCTCTGACCCCTTTTCCCCTACAATTTCGTCGTATTCCACGGGTCGCATTCTTTGATGTGTTACTGCTGGCTAACGAAGAGCTCAGCCGAGGTGAACCCGCGCAGCGGGTGAACGGTCGGCTGGAGCGCCTTGTTGGGCGCGGGTTAGTTCCCAATGCTGGATTTGCCCTTCCCAGTTTTCTTGTACTGAACTTACAATTGTTTCATGAAACTTTTGGTGCTCGGGCTGCAAGGCCATGAGAAAAACTGCGTGTGGCGTTGAGAATGCCTCAACAAAGGAGTCGGACGTGGCGATTCTCAAGGCCTCCAGCATGCGCTGAATGAAATTGAGTCGCTTTTCGCGAATGAAATGCTGGTAAATCAATAGCGACTTCCCGGTGGCCCAGAGGGCTACCACTTCGCGCCAATATAAAAACTTCGATGAGTCCTTTCCTCCGTATGCCTTTGATTTCACCTCCAGCCCGTTATCAGGGTCGAGGAAAATGAAATCGCTTTCTTTCGCCCGTTGAGTAAGCGAATTGAACCACGAACTTCGGCCTGAATCAGTATCGGGGACATGGGAGGAGAAGTATTCTGCTTTCGGGAGAAGGCTCGTATTTTCGATTAAGCTTACTCGGCGCTTCCGATCAGGCGCCAAAAGCCCTTTGATTTTCTGGAACAGAACAGGGTCATGACGTGACCACTTGCCTGGATGTTTCAGATACGAGATGAACTTCCCATCTGTACTCCCGTCGTCAGGCGTAAGCATCCAAGCGACTAATAGACGGAAACCGCTGGCACGAATAATGGCGCGCAACAGTCCATACTTCCGGTAATCATTGATGTCACCAAAGTATTGGTCCTTCATGGTGCTCTCATCATTTACGCCCAACATGTTCAAGGCTGAGACGGGCCAATTGCATGCTAGGCCGCGCTAGGATGCTTGGGTGCTAGCTTGCCACGGGCCGCTGAGGTGCTAGACCGGATTTTTCCGATCACCCAGGTCCCCCAGTGGCGCCGCGGATGCCCTGCCGGCACGTCGACCCGTGTCCTTTGCCGCGGATGCCGGCGTCGACCCTTGATAACAGGTTGTCGGCCCAGGCACAACCCCACGGTTGCGACTGTCTTTAACTCGTCGATGCCTGGCAAGGGCTTCTTCTTTGATCTGGATCGTGGTTCCGCCAAAAATGGGCCCGATCGCAACGGTTGCAGATGGGGCCTGCATCTGCTGGGAGCTAGTCATATGGCCAACTTGTGTTCTGGTATGTCCACGTGGGTCACAAGGCCGCCCATGGCTGGATGGTGGAATCGGCGCTGCCTGCGAAGGGCTTTATTCAACGGCCTGGTCCAGATGTGGGAAAATTCCAGATCGACCAGGGTCCAGGGTTTGGCTTCCAGGCTGAGCGCAGAGGCGGATGTGCAACAGAGGCTCAAGTTCCGGCAGGAGCATGGTGGCGGGCGCCGGCAGTGCGTCTGGCGGCA
>JADZBU010000149.1 GCA_020851955.1 Chromatiaceae bacterium
GCCAAGGTCGATTGGCTGGGGACCTCCATGGGCGGACTCATCGGCATGGCCCTCGCCGCCCAGCCCGACAGCCCCATCCAGCGACTCATCCTCAATGACGTGGGCCCCGAGATCTCGGGGCCATCCCTGGCCCGGATCGCCCACTCTGTCGGTCGAGACGAACGCTGGGACAGCCTGGAAGAGGCCCTGGCCCAACAAAGCCAGGCCTTGGCCCCCTTTGGTCGGCTGAGCCCCACTCAGTGGCACCGGATTCTGCTCCCCGGCCTGGTTCAGGACGCCCAGGGCCAGTGGCGGACGCGCTATGACCCGCGCATCGCCCTGTCGCTGCGCACACTCAGCGACGCCAACCAGCACGCCGACCTCTGGCCCCTCTACGAGGCCATCAGCTGCCCCACCCTGGCCATCCACGGCGCCGATTCCGATCTGTTGACCACCGAGGTCTGGCAGGCCATGGCCACCCGGGGTCCCCGCGCAACCCTCGCCGAGGTCCCCAATGTCGGCCATGCCCCCCCCCTTCTCGACGAGGCGCAGATCGCCATCGTGCGGGATTACCTGCGGGGCTGAGGGCGCACCCCAGGCTCCATCACCCCGCCTTCCGCCCGTCATTGACGAGCCTGGCGGGTATCCGGAGCACCAGGATGGCCCCCAGGACCAGGGCCAGGATCAGCAGGGGCATGCCGGCCTCGGAATTCTGGGTAGCATCCCGCAGCCAACCGACGGCCACCGGGCCGAGAAACCCCGCCAGGTTGCCCAGCGCATTGATCAGGGCGATACCCGCGGCGGCGGCGGTGCCGCTCAGCAGGGCGGCCGGCAGGCTCCAGAAGGCCGGCAGGGCGCTCATGATCCCCATAGTGGCCAGACTGAGTGCGGCCAGCGCCAGCCAGGGGTTGTCCGCACTCAGCACGCTCAAGCCCAGACCCAGGGCACCGGCCAGGGCGGGCAGGGCCAGGGCCCAGCGCCGCTCGCCCCGGCGATCCGCCGCCTTGCCGACCAAAACCATGGTGGGTACCGCCAGGGCATAGGGGATGGCACTCAGCAAGCCGATCATGAGGGGGTCCGAGGTGCCGCTATCGCGTAGCAGGGTGGGCAGCCAAAAACCCAGGCCATAGAGGCCCATCACCAAGCAGAAGTAGATGCTGGACAGCCACCAGACGTGGCCATCGGTGAACACCTCCCTTAGGGGTGGGGAGAGCTTGCGGGCCTCCTCGGCGGCGATGGGCGCGGCCAGCAGGGCCTTTTCAGCCGGGGTCAGCCACTGGGCATCGGCGATGCGATCGTCCAGCCAGAAGAGAATCACCAGGCCCATGAAGATGGGCGGCAACCCCTCCAGCAGGAAGAGCCACTGCCAGGCCGCCCAGCCCCAATGGCCATTAAAATGATCGAGAATCCATCCGGACAGGGGGCCGCCTATCACGCCAGCCAGGGCGATGGCGATCATGAAGAGGGCGTTGATCCGCCCCCGCCGTTCGGCCGGGAACCAGTAGGTCAGGTAGAGGATGATGCCGGGAAAGAAACCGGCCTCGGCAATGCCCAGCAGGAAGCGCAGCAGGTAAAACATCTCCGCCGTCGTCACCCACATCATGGCCAGCGAGACGAGGCCCCAGGTCATCATGATGCGGGCAATCCAGCGCCGGGCCCCGACCTGGTGCAGGATGACGTTGCTGGGCACCTCGAAGAGAAAGTAGCCGATGAAGAAGATGCCCGCCCCCAGGCCATAGACCGCCTCGCTGAAGCCCAGATCCGCGCTCATTTGCAACTTGGCGAAGCCGATGTTGATGCGGTCCAGATAGGCCAGGATGTAGCAGAAGCCCAGGAGGGGCAGCAGCCGCCAGGCGACCTTACGGTAGGCGGCATTGGCCTGGGCAGACGAAGAGGAGTCTGGGTCGGGCTCTATAAAAGTGTGATTCAAGCTTAATCCTTACGACGATATCCAAAACACCCGGTTATCGGTATCCCGGGCCGGGTGGCGGGTAGCGGCGGGCGGGGGACGCCGTGAATACGTCCCTGTAGGCTTGGCGACAGCATCCCTGCTGTCGACACCCCCGCCCACCGCCACCCACCACCCGGCCCTCACGTCAGAGGCCGAAGAGGGGTGGCTCTGGGCATGATAGGCGTCCAAGAGTCCACTAGGGGTACCAACACAGGGCGAGGTTGTCACCCGCCCGCCGAGCCGGGCAACCGGCCTGTTTGCCTTGGGCACCCCAATGCCCGATCATGCCGCTGCGCCTATTTCTCGCCAACCGCCAGGGTGAAATCAGCATGATCCGGGTCGAACATCTTTCCAAGCGTTTTGGCAATCTGGAAGTCCTCAAGGATATCAATGTCGAGATCGACCAGGGCGAGGTCATCTCCATCATCGGTCCCTCGGGCACCGGCAAGAGCACCTTTCTGCGGTGTCTGAATCTGCTGGACCAGCCCTCGGGCGGCCACATCGAGATCGACGGCCAGGACATTCTCGCCCCCGGCGCCAAGGTGCCGGCCCTGCGCCGGCGCATGGGCATGGTCTTTCAGTCCTTCAACCTCTTTCCCCACCTGACCGCCCTGGAGAATCTCACCATCGGCCCGGTCCGCCTGCTCGGCAAGCCGGCGGCGGAGGCCGTCTCAAGTGGCATGGAGTTGTTGCGCATGGTGGGCCTGGCGGAAAAGGCCCACAGCTTCCCCGAGGAACTCTCCGGCGGCCAGAAACAGCGCGTGGCCATTGCCCGCTGCCTGTCCATGGGGCCGGAGATCATCCTCTTCGACGAGCCCACCTCGGCCCTGGACCCCACCATGGTCAGCGAGGTGCTGGCGGTGATCCGGCGCCTGGCCAAGCAGGGCATGACCATGGCCATCGTCACCCACGAGATGGAATTCGCCCGTGACGTCTCCACCCGCGTCTTCTACATGGACGAGGGCCTGATCTACGAGCAAGGCCCCCCCGCGCAAATTTTCGACAACCCTCAGCGCGAGCGCACCCGCGACTTTATCGGCAAGGTCCGCAGCCTGGCCTGGCGCGTCGAGAGCGCGGATTACGATCTTTACGCCCTGGTCGGCAGGATCGAGGGCTTCTGCGAAAAGCACCTGATCCCGCACCGCACCGCCCACGCGGCGCAACTCTTGTCGGAGGAGCTCCTGGGCATCCTGCTGACCGGTCCCGCGCCCCACGGCATCGACCTGGTGCTGGCCTATTCGGAAAAGCACCGCAGCCTGGAGTTGCGCCTGGACAGCGCCGGCCCCCCCGGCGACCCCCTCGAAACCGCCGATCTCCCCGACGACCTCGCCCTGGCCATCATCCGCAACTATGCCGAGGACATCGCCTACGAACGGGTCGATGACCGCAACCGGCTGCGGATGCGGGTTAAATAGCCTATCGTTATCGCTAACCGCCAACCTACCGATAAGGGCCATGAAAGTCGCGCCGCCCAGGATCGTACTCGATACCAATGTTCTCTATGCCGGGCTCTATTCCGCCAGCGGCAAGTCTCACCAACTGTTGAGGGCTATCGCGGCGAGCAAAGTCTCGATCGCACTTTCGGCGCCCTTGCTGTTCGAATACGAAGACGTACTCAAGCGAAATCAGGCGGTACTGAATCTTGCTAACTTCGAGATCGAGGCCGTTCTCGACAATCTGTGCGCGCTGGCCGAGCACCAGTCCGTCTATTTCCTGTGGCGGCCCTGCCTGCCGGATCCTAATGACGACATGGTCCTGGAACTGGCAGTCGCGGCCAGAGTTTCGCGTATCGTGACTTTCAACGCTGG
The DNA here is from genome assembly GCA_020851955.1 of Chromatiaceae bacterium. Classification (GTDB taxonomy): domain Bacteria; phylum Pseudomonadota; class Gammaproteobacteria; order Chromatiales; family Chromatiaceae; genus M0108. The sequence goes on from JADZBU010000149.1 coordinate 3,739, forward strand.
TGATTTTCGTCCGGCGGCCCGCTTTGGCATTGAAGTGGTGACCCCGAGAATCGTGCTGGAGTCTCTGCAATGACAACCTTGAATTTGACCCTACCCAATTCCTTACAACGCCATCTCCAGGAAATGGCGGACCTGGACGGCGTACCGGTGGACCAGTTCGTAATGAGCGCGATTGTGGAGAAGATTTCGGCACTTACCGCCGAAAGTTATTTGCAATCACGCGCCAACCGCGCCGATCCTCTAGCCCTTCGCGATATTCTGGACCAGGTGCCCCATCGCCCACCCATGGCAGGTGACGAGTGATCCTCGGATGCCGTTGGCGCGAGCAGCCGTGGCCATCCCTGTCACAATTGGAAGCACCTCGCCCCTGCCCGCTCTTCTTGATGAACCTGCCGAGGATGCAGTCATGCCGATGAACAAACTTCCCGAAAACACCTCTGCCCCTCAAGCACATAAATCCGATGACGCCATCCGTAGCCAGGTGCGTCAGGACTATGCCCGCGTGGCCCAGGGCGGCGGGGCGGGCGGCTGTTGCGGCCCCGCCCCTTCCTGTTGCGGCGATGCTCCGGAGCTGAACATCCAGACCCTGGTCTCCCTGCGCCTCGGCTACAGCCAGGTGGATCTGGACCTGATGCCGGACGGAGCGGACATGGGACTGGGTTGCGGCAACCCGAGCGCCATCGCGGCCCTGCGGCCGGGGGAGGTGGTGGCGGATCTGGGCGCGGGCGGCGGCATCGACGCCTTCCTGGCCGCCCGCGAGGTCGGCGCCACGGGCCGTGTCATCGGGATCGATATGACCCCAGACATGGTCAGCAAGGCGCGACACCATGCCGAACAGGGCGGCTTCAGTAACGTGGAGTTCCGTCTCGGCGAGATCGAATACCTGCCGTTGGCGGATGCCTCGGTGGATGTCATCCTCTCCAACTGTGTCATCAATCTGTCGCCGGACAAGCCCCAGGTCTTTCGGGAGGCCTTCCGCGTCCTCAAGCCTGGTGGCCGGCTGGCCATCTCGGACGTGGTCGCCACCGCCGAACTGCCCCCGGAATGGCGGGATGACCCTCAACTGCATTCCGGCTGTATGGCCGGCGCGGCGCGGATCGAGGAGCTGGAGGCCATGCTCGCCACGGCGGGCTTCTCCCGCATCACCATCCAACCCAAGGATCAGTCCCGGGAATTCATCCGCGACTGGGCACCGGGCCGGGGGGTGGAGGCCTATCTGGTGGCGGCCACCATCGAGGCGGTCAAGCCCTTGGCATCCGCCTATACCCATTGCAGCTGAGTTTTTGGATTCCCGGGCCAGGTAGGGGCTGGCGACTGGCGGGGGACGCCGTGAATACATCCCTGTAGGCTTGGCGACAGCATCCCTGCTGTCGACACCCCCGCCCGCCGCCAGCCCCTACCTGGCCCTCCCGCGACAATGCCGCAGCATTAGGGTCGCCGGGTGGAGTCAGTGCGGTGGGATAGGTTTTGGCCAGAAGCGGTCAGGCAGCCCATGGGAACCTCACGATTCGGCACCCTGATGACAGCGCTTGGGATCTCCGCAAAACCATCGACCGGCGCACGCCCGTCCGTTAGAATGCGGACGTCATTGGGGAGTAGCCGCTCTGCGTTTGTTAGAGGCTTACGTCAACATACTTGACCGGCAGGTCATGGCGTAGGCAGTTTCCTGGCTTGGCGAGACCTTTGACCATGACGCCGCCTATTTGGCCGAGGCGGCGTCATGGTCATTTGTCTTCCAGTCCGGCCGAGGAAAC
>JADZBU010000150.1 GCA_020851955.1 Chromatiaceae bacterium
GACCGCGCCCGGTTCCTGGCCGACGGTTGCGACGACTTCGCCCGCAAGCCCTTCCAGGCCGAGGAGTTGTTCGCCATCCTGGAAAACCAGCTTGGCTTGCGGTTCCTCCGGGGCGAGGCGGCGCCCCACGTGCCAGCCCCCCTGTCACCAACGGCCCTGGCCGACCGGCTGGCCGCCCTGCCCGACGCCTGGCGCGCCGACTTGCGGGCGGCGGTGGCCCTGGGGGACTTCGAGCGTATCGCCGCCGCCCTGGAGCGGCTTCGGGACCGCGACCCGGCGCTCCACGAGGTCCTGGCCCGCTGGGCCTACGACTTCGACCTGGAGGCCTTCGCGGGGCTGCTTGGCGCCGACCGGAGCCAGGAAGATGCGTGATCACCGAGCACGACCGGGGGAGCCGAGGATGATAAAGCGCGCCGGGATAATCCTCTTGCTTCTGCTCGCCGCGGGGCGCGTCCAGGCGGAGGAATTGCGTATCGTGACCTTCGACTACCCCCCCTATACCAGTCTCGAGACTCAGGAGGGACTGGTCGAGCGCCTGGTCAATCGCGCCATGGCGTCTCGCTCGATCAAGGTGAGGTGGGATTATTTCCCTCTCGCCAGGGCCTTTCAGGAGTTTCTGGCGGATAGCGAGGCGGTTTTCGCGGGAAATATCGGACAGTTCTCGGAGACCGACCAGCGAGGGCTGCGCTCCGTGGTCACCATGACCACCCGGGAATACCTGGTGGCCAGGACCGACCAGGAGGGGCAATCCCTCGAGAATAAAATATTCGTGGGTCTGCGCAACGATAACAAACTGATCGCCGGGGCCAAGAAATACAATGGCTCCTTCGAGGTCGTTAATGCCATGTCCCAGGCCTTTGAAATGGTTTCCCTTGGGCGCGCCGATGTCATTTTTTGTCTAGACCAGGAGATCGAGGAGCTGAAGAAATATCCCAACCTCATGATACTCGGGGAACATACGAGCACGCTGGAGTTGCAGCTCATCTATCATGACGCCAGCCTGGCCGGCGAGGTCCTGAGCCGGGTGGCCCGGGAGACCCATGATTTCTCCCGGTGATCGAGTTCATCGACGCCGAACGACAGCGGTTGATTTGAATAAAAAAGGCCATCGCGTGAATTACCTGCAATCACTGACGGGGCGGCTGTTCAAGCTGGTCTTTGGCGGCTACGTCATCCTGGCCATTGTCGTGACCCTCGTCCAACTCACCCTGGAATATTCATCCATCCAGCGGACGATCGCCACGGATCTGGACGCCCTGGGGCAATCCTTCACCGGCGGCGTGACCAGCGCCATGTGGGAGTTGGATCGGCCCCTCTTGCAGACCATGGCTAAGGGGATCGCCCAGGCCGCTATCGTGACGGGGGTCAGCATCAGGTCCGAGACGGGCGAGACCATGGCCCAGGTCGGCACCATACCCGCCCCCCTGGCGAACACGGCTCACACCCTGTTCGCGCCGTATCAGTCAACCACCAGCCCCTTGGTGAGGCAGACTCCCACGGGGGAGCGCGACATCGGCAGCCTGACGATCTATACGGCTCGTTCCGTGGCCATGAATAGAATCAGGTACAGCTTTTTCGTCATCCTGGTCAACTCCTTGATCAAGACCGCCGGCCTCTGGATTATCTTCTGGTTCGTCCTTTCCAGGGGGCTCGCCCGGCCGCTGTCGCGCCTGACGGAGGTGGTGTCGCAACTGGAATTCGTGGCCGGGTCCCCGCGGGAAATCACCCTGGATTATCCCCACGAGGATGAGTTGGGCCGCCTGGTGGGCGCCATGCGCACCATGCAGGAACGCCTGTCGGCATCGCGCCAGGAACTGGACGGGGTGCGGCTGCGCCTGGAAGAAACCGTGGCCGAGCGGACCCTCCACCTGTCGGAGGCGCTCGCCTTCAACGAGGCCATCCTGCGGGAGTCCCCGGTGGCGATGGGCGTCTATCGGGGGCGGGGACCCTGCGTCATCGTCAACCAGGCCCTGGCCCGCCTCGTCGGGGCGACGACCGAGCAACTGCTGGCGCAGGATTTCCGGAAAGTCAAAACCTTTCGGGACGCCGGGCTGTTGGACGACAGCCTGCAAGCCCTGGCGGACGGACGCCAGTATCGGCGGGAATTCCGGATACGGAGTTCGTTTGGCGTGGAGGTCTGGGCGGATTGTCTGATGCTGCCCGTCACGCTCAACGGCGAGCCTCATCTCTTGCTCCAGTTCTTCGACCTGAAGGAAATCCGCCAGATGACCGAGGCCATGCGCGAGGCCCGGGAAAAGGCGGAGGCTGCCAACCGCGCCAAAAGCGAATTCCTGGCCAACATGAGTCATGAAATCCGCACCCCCTTGAATGCCATCCTCGGCTTCGCCCAGGTCCTGGATCGCGACGTCAGCCTGAAGCCCGCCCAACGGGAGAGCCTGGCGACCATCCAACGCAGCGGCAAGCATCTGCTGACCCTGATCAACGACATCCTGGGTCTGGCCAAGATCGAGTCCGGCCGCGTGACCCTCCAGCTGGCTCCCTTCGATCTCGTTGCCCTGGTGGCGGAGACGGAGGCTTTCTTCCGGCAACGCGCCCAGGATCATGGGCTGACGCTGAGCGCCGAGACCTCGGTGCCCTCCCGCCGGGTGATAGGGGACGAGATGAAACTCCGCCAGGTCCTCATCAATCTGGTCGGCAACGCCATCAAGTTCACCCCTGGCGGCGAGGTGCGGCTGAGCGTCGTGGCGGCGGGCGACGCGATTCGCTTCAGCGTGACGGATACGGGTACCGGCATTGCCCCGGAAGAAATGGCGTTGCTCTTCGATCCCTTCAGCCAGACCGCCAGTGGCAGGAGGACCCAGGAGGGCACCGGACTGGGTCTGGCCCTGAGCAGTCGCTTTGTGCGGCTCATGGGCGGGGACTTGCAGGCGTCAAGCACGCCGGGGCAGGGGAGCTGCTTCTCCTTTAGCCTGTCGCTGCCACCCGCGGAGACCCTGGTAGCCGTCGCCGACCCGGCGGAAGCCCCCAGCCTCGGTCTGGAACCGGATCAAGCCCGCCGTCGCATCCTGATCGTCGATGACCTTCCGGACAACCGGGCGCCGCTGCGGGCGCTGCTGGCGTCGCTCAATCCGGAACCGGCGGTGCTGGAGTTCCGGGAGGCCGCCGATGGCGCGGAGGCCGTGGCCCAGTGGGAGGCCTGGCAGCCCCACCTCATCTTCATGGATATGCGGATGCCCGTGCTGTCGGGCGAGGAGGCCACCCGGCGCATCAAGGCCTTGATGGCCGCCCGGCCCGATACGGTCCGGACGGTCATCGTGGCCCTCACCGCCAGCGCCTTCGACGAGGACCGCGCCCGGTTCCTGGCCGACGGTTGCGACGACTTCGCCCGCAAGCCCTTCCAGGCCGAGGAGTTGTTCGCCATCCTGGAAAACCAGC
>JADZBU010000151.1 GCA_020851955.1 Chromatiaceae bacterium
GGCCACCGCCTGGATCCAGACCGCGTCCGGGTCCTCCCCGGCGCCGGGGATCAGCTCCAGGGCCAGCACCCCCTGGTTGCGTCCGCGAAAGAGGGCGAGGGCCCGGTGGGAGGGGATCTTGGCCAGGGCCTCGCCATAGTCGAAATAATCCGAGAACTTGGCGCCCTCCTGTTCCTTGCCGGGGATGAGGGTGGCGCTCAGTTGGCCCTGTTCCCAGAGGCCGGTCCGCAGCCGGCCCGTGAGTTCCGCATCCTCGGCGAAGCGCTCCATGAGGATCTGGCGCGCCCCTTCCAGGGCGGCGGCGGTATCGGCCACCCCCTTGGCGGCGTCGATGAAGCGGGCCGCCCGGGCCTCGGGGTCCTGGCTGGGGTCCTCCAGCAGGCCCAGGGCCAGGGGTTCCAGCCCGGCCTCCCGGGCAATCTGGGCCTTGGTGCGGCGTTTGGGCTTGAAGGGCAGATAGAGGTCCTCCAGGCGCTGCTTAGTGTCCGCGGCCAGGATCTCGGTCTGGAGTTCGGCGCTGAGTTTACCCAGGTCCTCGATGCTCCTCAGGACCAGGTCGCGCCGTTCTTCCAGTTCCCGCAGATAGCCCAGGCGCTCTTCCAGCAGGCGCAACTGGATGTCATCCAGGCCGCCGGTGACCTCCTTGCGATAGCGGGCGATGAAGGGTACCGTGGCGCCCTCGTCGAGCAGACGGACGGCGGCGGCGACCTGCTCCGGGCGCGCCGCCAGTTCCTGGCTGATCCGATCAATGATCTTCTGCATCTTTATCCATGTCCGGGGAAAGGGTCTGGACCGGGGTCCGGGCGACAGCTATCGTAAACCGCCATGATGGCCTTGAGTTCGGTCAACACCTGGTCACGCTCGGCGTCGGTGAGCCCGCGGGCCTCCTGGGGCGGATTGCCCGCCTCCAGGGCCTGGATTTCCCGCCACACCTGGCGGCAGCCCTTGGCGCAGAGGGCTTCGATGACGGCTTGCGGGGACTTGGGGTCGTGGGGCTCCACGGGGCTAACTCCTGAGTGGCGGTCGCTCATTATAGGGGGCGGGGGGAGGCCGAAGGAACCTGAGCGGCTCGCGATCCGGGCCGGGTGGCGGCGGGCGGGGGACGCCGTGAATACATCCCTGTAGGCTTGGCGACAGCATCCCTGCTGTCGACACCCCCGCCCGCCGCCACCCGACCCTCCCTTGGACGGCGTAGGAACTGATGGCTCTCGATAGTGTAGGCGTTCAGCACCCCCGGCCGCATCGGTTGGGTTCGGTAGCTCAAGCCTCTGATTCTCTTGCTCCCTCCCCCCTCGCGGGGGAGGGTTGGGGAGAGGGGGGCGGAACGATTACTCGATAGGTACCCACGCGGCGACTGGCTATGCTGACATTGAATTCCCTGCCCTGGCTTGCTGCTAGCCCGGCCCCGCTCCTCGGGCCCCGGGATCTTCAGATCTGGATCATCCCCTGCGGCGCCGACAATGGTGATCCCGAGGCCCTCTTGCCGCTGCTGTCGGGCGCGGAGCATGCCCGGGCCGATCGGCTCCTGGCGCCGGGGCACCGCGCGGCCTATATCCGCGCCCATGCGGGGCTCCGGCTCATCCTGGCGGCTCCACTTGCCACCCCGCCCGCGCGCCTAGAGTTTCAGCAGGGGCCCCAGGGCAAGCCCGCGGTCGCCGGTGCCCTGGAATTCAACCTGACCACCAGCGGCGAGCTGGCTCTTGTCGCCTTGCGCTGGGGTCAGGCGGTGGGCATCGACTGCGAGCGGCCAACGGCCAACCGCAACCTGCTGGGGATTGGGCGCCGGCTCTTTGCGCCGGGGGAGATGGCGCGGCTGCTTGCCGCTAGCGAAGCGGAACGCCCTGCCCTCTTCCTCCGTTTCTGGACGGCCCTGGAGGCCGGCGTCAAGCTGGATGGAGGCGGCCTGTTTCAGCCCGTCGCGACCGGCGGCCCGCCACCGGACATCATCCATTTCGAGCCGCAACCGGGCTATGTGGCCGCCCTGGCTAGCCGGGAGACTCCGCCCCTGGCCGCCTGGACGGCGCGGCGACTGCTCTTCCCAGGCTGACCGCTCATCGGCCGGCCCCCGCGCCAAGTGGCTGCTACAATTGCGCCTCCCCCCGGGCGGCAGTCCCGACCTCACCACGGGTCCAGCTATCCTTAACCCTCCCGGCCATGCCCCACCCAGGAACCCCAGATGTTTGAATTGCCATTGCTGATAAAGGCCCTGATCCTCGGCATCGTCGAGGGACTGACGGAATTCCTTCCGATTTCATCAACCGGCCACCTCATCATCGCCGGCAGTCTGCTCGACTACACCAACGATCAAAGCAAGGTCTTTGAGATCGTCATCCAGTTCGCGGCGATCCTGGCGGTCTGCTGGCTGTATCGGGCCCGGCTGCTGGGGGTGATCAAGGGCATGTGGGCGCCGGGGCTCGAGCAGCGTTTTGCCATCAACATCCTGATCGCCTTCATGCCGGCAGCGGTGCTGGGCTTTCTGCTGCACTCCCTGATCAAGGCCCATCTCTTCAATCCCAGTTCCGTAGCCTTCGCCCTGATCGTGGGCGGTTTCGTGATTCTTTGGGTGGAGAAGCGCGACTTGCCGGTGCGTTTCGCCTCGGTGGATGAGATCACCTGGCGGGAGGCCCTGAAGGTGGGCTTTGCCCAGGCCATCGCCATGTTCCCCGGCGTCTCCCGGGCCGGGGCCACCATCATGGGCGGCGTCTTTTTCGGCTTATCCCGCCAGGCGGCGACCGAGCTGTCTTTCTTCCTCGCCATTCCCACCATGCTGGCCGCTACCGTCCTGGATGTGTACAAGGCCCGCGACATCCTTTCCCTGGATGACGTCCCGGTCTTCGCGGTGGGTTTCGTGTCGTCTTTCGTCTTCGCCATGCTGGCCATCAAGGGCCTGCTGCGTTTCATCTCTCACCACAACTTCAACGCCTTCGCCTGGTACCGTATCGTCTTTGGGCTGATCGTGCTGGGCACCGCCTACACGGGGCTGGTTGACTGGCATTCTTAAAATCAAAGAGAAACAAAATGAAAAGAATTTCAAAAATGGCCTGCTACTTTGGTTTGACGGCCTGCCTGTCCGCGCCCTTAGCCCAGGCCCAGCATTATGTCTTGTCGTGCAAGGATATCGTCCTGAAAGACGGACTTCTGGAGCTTTCCTGCCTGGCGGATAATGGGAGTTTTAAGCACAATACCGTCAATCTGAATTGCCTGATAGCCAATGAGTCGGGAAAGCTGGACTGGGATGATTGTGGCGGCTATTCCTTTTCCTGCAGAGACTACTGGTTGGACAGCTTCAGATACGTCGGCGCAAAATGCAAAGCCCCCTGTTATTGGCCGGGATCGGAGGCCTGCGAAACCACCTCTAAAATTGATTTGACGGAAAAGCTTTTCAACCTGGACGGGGTCATTCAGATCAGGTAATCGGCCAGGGCGGTATGGATCAGATATATCCGAGAAGTCGGAGTGTTGCCGTGCTCAGGGTGCCAAACGGGTCTTGACACAGGCTTTCAGTCGGTGGTTTTTAGTTTATAGACGCTTATTTTTGGCCAGGAATTGCTGTAAAAGTCCCAGGATCTGCCAGGGTTTTAGACAAGCAATTACCACACAACGGGCGCCGAAGCGCCCGTTGTGTGCGAGCTATTCAGATAATTTATCTATTAATTTATATTGCACAAGAGGTTACAAAAACTGCCTTTAAAGAGCTCCAATCCATCCACGCAAACAGGATCCCCGTTTGCCTTTAATTTGGTATCTTCCTGACCGTTAGACGTGCCCGCGGGTGGTTGTTGATGTACCGACAATATCATCACACCAGGATTTACGGATGTACCAACCGGAATGGGAGTGCTTGTATTTGATACTTGCCCTGGTCTAAAGATTTGACAAGGTGACGCACTCCCACTGGGGGTAGTAATTGTGTAGGATGGGGAAATTCCAGCAATGATGTCCTCATTGACACTAGCAATGCCTAATAATGAAGCCATTACCAATACACCAAATCCAGCGCCAGAATGCCGTTTCATAAAAGCGTAGGTCGCCCCCAACAGCATGATGGCGATTAGAGCAGTTAGCACGGGACTAAGTGGAACAGATTGTGCCAACGGACCCCATGTAATATCAGGAACTTGTCCCCAAGCCAACGATGAAGCCCCGAAAGCGCCAAAGCCAACTATTAGCCGGTTGAGAGTCATACCAATTACCTTTGTATGTGTTAAAAAAGGGCTACTGCCCGGGAATTATCGCCTGTGTTTGGCACAAGATAAGTCATTCACACAAACTAATCATAACCTTCTCAAAGTCTAGGGATTTGCCGTAAAGTGGCCTCCTGATCCTGTTCCTGGAGGCTGACAACGATGTTACGTGTGACGCTCGTGTTGAGTGCTGCTGACCGCCAGGCGCTGCAACAGCTGATTAAGCAC
>JADZBU010000152.1 GCA_020851955.1 Chromatiaceae bacterium
GCCCTCTCGCCGCTCACCACCGAAGAGCAGGCGCTACTGCGCCAGCTCAGCGCCTACGCCGCCAAAACCAATCTGCGCCCCGACAGCAAGGCCCGAACACTGATCGATTGGCTGAAGGACACCCTGCGCCCCGGCGGCCAGTGGAACCAGGCGCGCGTCATCATCTTCACCGAGTACCGCGCCACCCAGAACTGGTTGTACGACCTGCTGGCCCGCGAAGGGTTTGCGGAAGAGGGCCGGCTGGAGGTGATCTACGGCGGTATGCCCAATGATCGGCGCGAACCGATCAAGGCCGCCTTCCAGGCCCACCCGAAAGAATCGGCGGTGCGCATCCTGCTCGCTACCGATGCCGCCTCCGAGGGTGTCAACCTGCAGAACCACTGTTCCCGACTGATCCACTACGAGATCCCCTGGAACCCCACCCGCATGGAGCAACGCAACGGCCGGGTGGATCGCCACGGCCAGAAGGCGGCCGAGGTGCAGATCCACCACTTTGTCGGCCGCGGCTTCGAAACCGCGCAGATTGCGGACAAGGCCGCCGACCTGGAGGACGATCTCGAATTCCTGATGCGCGCGGCGCTCAAGGTCGAGACGATTCGCGAAGATCTCGGCAAGGTCGGCCCCGTGATCGCGCGCCAGGTCGAAGAGGCCATGCTCGGCCGTCGTCTCCGTCTCGACACCTCGCGGGCCGAGCAGGAGGTCGAGCCGGTGCGCCGCATGCTCAAGTTCGAGCGCAAGTTGCGAGACCAACTGGAAAAGCTCGCCGCCCAACTCCACGACACCCAGCACGAGCTGAACCTCACCCCCGAGCACATCGAGAACGTGGTGCGCGTCGGCCTGGACCTGGCCGGCCAACCCGCCCTGATCCCGACGGAAGTCCCCGGCCTCTGGCCCGACCCCACCGGTCTGCGCAAGACCTGCCCGGTCTTCCGGCTACCGGCGCTCGCCAACAGTTGGGCGCAGTGCGCCGACGGGCTCGCACACCCGCACACCAGGCGGATGCGTCCCATCGTCTTCGACGCCGCACTGGCCGTGGGTCGCGACGATGTCGTCCTGGCGCATCTCAACCACCGTCTGGTCCAGATGTGTCTGCGTCTGCTGCGTGCCGAGATTTGGTCCCTGGGTAACCAGGCCAAGCGCCTGTCCCGCGTCTCGGCCTGCGTGGTGGACGACTCGGCACTGACTCACCCCCTGGTCATCGCCCATGGGCGCATCGTGGTGCTGGGCGGTGACAACCACCGTCTGCACGAGGAGATCATCCATGCCGGCGGCGCCCTCATCGAAGGCCGCTTTAACCGTATCAATGTGGGCGACACCAAGGCCGCGCTCGCCGCCGCCACTGACACCCCCGCACCGCCAGCCATCGAGGAACGCTTTCAGGCCCTGTGGCCCAAGCACCGCGACGCCCTGCTGACCGCCTTGGAGGCCCGCCGGGTCGAGCGCACCAAGAACCTGGAAAAGAACCTCGGCGAGCTGGCCGAGAAGGAAGCGAACAAGCTCAAGGCCGTGATGACCGAGCTGCACCGCGCCATCCAAGCCGAGCTGGACCGCAAGGACGGCCCCCAACTCCTGCTCGATCTGGGCGGCGACGAGCCCGGCCAGCAGCAGCGCGAGCGCGATTTGGCCGCCCTGCGCCGCCGTCTCAAAGAGATCCCGGACGAGATCCAGCGCGAGTCCGACCATATCCGCGCCCGCTTTGCGAACCCCAGTGCCCGCCTCTTTCCGGTCGCCGTCACCTGGCTCATCCCGAGCCGGGCGGTGCTCGCCATCACCGGAGGTCGGCTATGAGCGTCACCCGCCATCACGCCGAATGGCTGTCCCTGGTTGAAGTCTCCGGCCCCTTTGTCTCCCTGCCGGTGCTGCTGCGCACCTTCCCGCAAGGGCTGGAGCCGCGCGACCCGGTCCAGGCCAAAGCCCTGCGCGCCGCCTACGAGACCTGGCAGGACCACCCGAGCGCGCCCGGTCAGCAACGCGCCTGGGTGTTGCACGTCCTCATCCAACTGCTCGGCTATCCCGCGGGCCAGCTCGCACAGGGCCAGACCCTGCCCGCGGGTCTGGAAGCCAACATGCCCGAGCTGGGCGAGACCCTGCGCCCGGACTTTGCGCTCCTCGGTTCTGAGGGCAACGACATGGCCGGCCAGGCGCAGCTTCTGATCGCCAGCTATCCCGCCGAACAAGCCCTGGACAGGCCCGTCACCGGCAGGCACTGGAAGGCCACCCCCGCTACCCGCATGATGGAACTGCTCCACGGGTCCAACGTACCCCTGGGCTTGGTCACCAACGGCGAGAACTGGATGCTGGTATATGCCCCGCGCGGCGAGACCAGCGGCTACGCCTCCTGGTACGCCGCCCTCTGGCTGGACGAGCCCCTGACGCTGCGCGCCTTCCATTCCCTGCTCGGCGTACGCCGCCTGCTCGGGGTGGCCGCGGACAGCACCCTCTCGGCCCTGCTCAAGGCCAGCGCCGAGGATCAGCAGGAGGTCACCGATCAGCTCGGCTACCAGCTCCGCGAGGCCGTCGAGGTGCTGGTGCAGTCCTTCGATGCCCTGGACCAGGACAGCGGCCGGACCCTGCTCAAAGGCATCGACCCCACCGACCAATACGACGCCGCCCTGACCATCATGATGCGGCTGGTTTTCCTCTTCTCCGCCGAAGAGCGCGGCCTGCTCCATCTCGGCAAGCCTCTGTACGACGACAACTACGCCGTCTCCACCCTGCAGGAACAGTTGCAGGAGGTTGCGGACCGTTCCGGGGAGGAGGTGCTGGAACGTCGCACCGATGCCTGGGCGCGGCTGCTGGCCACCTTCCGCGCCGTGCATGGCGGTCTCCAGCACCAGGATCTACTGATGCCGGCCTACGGCGGGTCCCTGTTCGATCCCGACCGCTACCCCTTCCTCGAAGGCCGCAACCCGGGCACGCGCTGGCGCCACACCGCCGCCGATCCGCTGGCGATCAACAACCGCGTCGTGCTGCATCTGCTGAACTCGCTGCAGCGGCTGCGCACTCGGGTCGGCGGGGCGGGGCAGGGCGCTTACGAGACCCGGCGCGTCTCCTTCCGGGCGCTTGGTGTGGAGCAGATCGGCCATGTGTACGAGGGCCTGCTCGACCACACCGCCGTGCGCGCCGGCGCGCCCGTGCTGGGTATCAAGGGGACGCGTAAAAAAGAACCGGAGATCGCGCTGGCCGAGTTGGAGTCCCGGCTGGCCCAGAGCGAAGACAAGCTGATCGATTACCTCAAGGACGAGACCGGCCGCTCCGCTCCGGCCCTGCGCCGCGAGTTGGGCGAAGGCGGCCTACTCGATGCCCATCGGCTGCGCATCGCCTGCGATCAGGACGAGTCCTTGATGGCCCGTCTGCAACCCTTTGTCGGCCTGATCCGCGACGACTCCTTCGAGCGCCCCTTCGTCGTGCTTCCCGGCAGCGTCTATGTCACCGCGGGCACCAACCGCCGCAGTACCGGCACCCACTACACCCCGCCCTCGCTGACCGAGCCCATCGTCCAGCACACCTTGGAGCCGTTGGTCTACGAAGGCCCCGCCGAGGGCTGGCCGCGGGAGCAGTGGCGGCTCAAGTCGCCCCAGGAGATCCTGGCGCTCAAGATCTGCGACATGGCCATGGGCTCCGGCGCCTTCCTGGTGCAAGTCTGCCGCTATCTGGCCGAGCGCTTGGTGGAAGCCTGGGAAAATGCAGAGCGGCAGCATCCCGGCCAGATCCTCGTCAGCCCGGACGGTCAGTTCTCCGCGGGTTCGCCGAGCGAGCGCCTGGTGCCGGCGGATGCCGCCGAGCGTATCGCCATCGCTCGCCGTGTGGTAGCAGACCGCTGTCTTTACGGTGTGGACATCAACCCCATGGCAGTGGAGATGGCCAAGCTCTCGCTGTGGCTCATCACCATGGACAAGAACCGGCCTTTTACCTTCCTTGACCATGCGTTCAAGTGTGGGGATTCGCTGCTGGGGATTACGACGACCAAGGATCTGGATTGGTTTTACATCGACCACGCCAGCGGTCAGCAGCGCTTGGGCGGTTGCGCCGGCCTGATCACCGAACTGGCGCAGTTACGCGCCAGTCTTGAGGCCCTGCCCAGCGAGACGCCGCAGGATATCGCAGCCAAGGCCGCACTGCTTGAGGAAGCTCAGGCTCGCGCCTGGCAACTGCACATCCTGGCGGATACCTGGAGCGGTGCTGGCCTGACATACGCCAAGATCAAGGTGCGTGCGGCCTATCTCAGTGCCGCTGCACTCAGCGACATCGGCACGCTGGAGGCCGAAGCCAAGCGGATGCTGACCCATCGCCGCCCGCTGCATTGGGCGCTGGAGTTTCCCGAAGTCATCGGTCAGGGCGGATTTCGTGCCTTTGTCGGAAACCCTCCGTTTGTCGGTGGAAAACGAATATCGTCCTCCCTCGGGAGTGAATACGAGAGTTTTTTGAAGCAGCACTTCTCAGTGAATGGCGCTGGCGATCTATGCTGCTATTTCTTTCGAAAGGGTTTTGATTTGCTGAATGAACATCGAGGCACTCTAGGTTTTCTGGCCACTAATAGTATCAACGAGGGGGACTCGCCGGCAGTAGGGCTTCGTCCAATTGTTTCAAGTGGTGGAATGATATTTATTGCTCAAACCTCCTTCCCATGGCCAGGACAAGCTGGAGTCTATGTCGCAAGAGTTCATCTTATAAAAGGAGGGTTCCAAGGAAATAGGATTCTGAATAAGCGTCCTGTAATTATTATTAGTTCAACATTGCAAGAAGAGTCAGAGCTTCAACCATTCAAGCTTAAAAATAAACTTTGCCGATGCTCTGCCGGAAAACAGCTCTACGGGCAGGGGTTTATTCTCTCTGAATCGGAGATGAAGGGTCTAATAGGGAGCAATGAGAGGAGTGCGCTGGTAATCAAGCCATACCTTAATGCGGATATCTTGAATTCTTCACCAGAACTTAAACCAGTTTCTTGGGCTGTAGATTTTGGGGAGTTGGATGAGTCCAAGGCGAGAGAATTTGAGAAAATCTTCCGGCATATTGAAACCACAGTTAAGCCGATCCGTGAAAGGCTAACAAAACAGGTGCATGAAGAGCGGTTCTGGCTTCATTGGGATAAGCGTCAAGATTTTTTCGTTGAAGCTAGCACTAAAGGCAAAATCCTTACTTGTCCAAGAGTAACCAAGTATGTGAATTTTACTTTTGTTAATCCAAATTGGGTTCTTACTGAGGCCCTGCAACTATTTGCCACCGACTCATTTGGCGACTTCGCATTACTGCAATCAGTGTTTCATGATGAATGGGTCAAGAAATACTCATCAACCTTGGCTGAGACTCTGCGCTACAGCACGTCAGATGCATTTGATACCTTTCCAATCGCAACCGATAGATCGACGCTTGAGAGCATTGGTAAGAGACTTTATGAAGTGCGCTCTGGCCTGTTGTCCGAAAGAGGTATTGGTCTGACTCGTGCCTACAATTTGTTTCACATACCGTCTGAACTTTATTCCGATTTAGTCGAACTAAGGCGCCTTCATGTCGAGGTGGATCAGGCCGTCGCCGCAGCCTACGGCTGGCAAGACATCAATCTTGGCCACGGCTTCCACGATACAAAGCAAGGCATCCGCTACACCATCTCCGAACCCGCCCGCCGCGAAGTCCTCGACCGCCTGCTCGAACTGAACCACCAACGCTACGCCGAGGAGGTCGCCGCCGGGCTGCACGACAAGAAGGCCGGCAAAGCGAAAAGCACCGCCACCCGCCAGCGCCAACAGACCGGCGTGCCCAGCGGCGCCACCCCGCAGCCCGACCTGTTCGACACCCCCCAACTGAGCCTGTTCGATACGCCCGCAACGGCCCAGGATCCCGCCGCTGCCATCCGCACCTATCTCCGTCAGCACCCCCGCTGGCACGGCAAGGACGCCATTGTCAGGGGCGCCCTCTGCCCGCCCGAACGCTGGACCGCCGCGATCAAGATCCTGCTCGATAGCGGCCAGGTCGAGCGCGAAGGTGAAGGGCGCGGTGCCAAATACCGATGGCGCGGGAATTCGCCGCCAGAGACCAAAAAATAGATCAGGGCAACAGCCGCACCCGGGGTGTTATGGCCCATGCAGCCCATGACCGAGAACACGAGTTAATCATGATGACTGATATCGCCGCGTCGTCCTTAAACCTACCCGCGGGCTTTTCTGCCCTGCTGACCATCGCTGGTGACGAGGCCGATCACCACGAAGTTCGGGCGGAGAGCCTGGCGGCTCTCCTGTCTGGTCTGCAACGGTTGGCCTATCTGCTCGGCGCCGTTGAGTGCGGTCAGGAGATCGGCCCACGGCTGAAGCCAAGCCGCGCCATGCGAGAGCATTTTTCCCTACGCTGTGGCATCCCGGCTATGGGAAGCTATGCCTTGCCTTTGGGTGTTGGCCTCCCCGACGAACTGGAGGTAGGACCCCCGTTGCTGGATCGCATGCAGCGGCTCTGGACGGCCTTGGCAGAGCAGGATGGGGAGGCATTGCGGGCTGTGTTACCCGATGCCATGGCGCAGCGGGCATTGCGAGAGTTCAACGGCTTTCTGCCCAAGGCCACGGGGCTGCGTTTTGGTCTGCAAACCTTATCATCGCCCGCGCCAGTGGTCCTGACCTGGCGTGCGTCCCGCTTTATCGCCGACCGCCTGGCCCCGCGGGTCTCGGAGGATGCGGTATTGACGATTACGGGCGAGTTACTGCGCATCGACTTTGCGGCACGTCAGGTCACTATTCTCTTTCCACCGACCCGCCGCGAAATCGTCTGCACCTATCTGCCCGAGATCGAGGACAGCATCATCGAGTCGCGCAAGGAGCCGATTCAGGTCACCGGGCGCTTTGTGCTTGATGAGGACGGTAACCCGAGCAAGCTCATGGATGTCTCGCGCATCGAGCCTGTCGATTTTTCCCCTTTAGTGGTGACTGAATTGGAGAAGCTGCTGGTGCGGATGAAGACGCCGCTGGAGTTAGTGCCGGTGCTTGACGAAGAGAGTCAGCAGTATTTGTGTGTGTCGGACTCAGCCCTGGGCTTGGATGCCTTCGCCTTGACGCGAGACCACCTGTTCGATGAAGTCCAGGAGCAACTGTCCATGCTGTGGCGGGAGTACGCCCTGGCCCCGGATGAAGAATTGGATGACGCCGCCCGATTGCTTAAAGCGCGGCTGCATGCCCGGATGGAGGTATCTCGTGCCGAGGCGTAAGGATGGTATCGAGCAGGGGTTGCGACGCAAGGGTTTCGAGCAACGGGAGGGCGATCATCATTACTTTATCTATCGGAACCTGAAGGGCGAAAAGACGGCGGTGTTCACCAAAACCAGCCATACACCGAAGATGCGGGATGTTCCCGATAACCTCTTGAGTTTGATGGCCAGGCAGTGTCGGTTGAGCAGAGCGGAGTTTCTCAATCTGGTTGACTGTCCGCTCAGCCGTGAAGAGTTTGAGCGCAGGCTTGCGCAATCATAAGCGGCTCATCGCCCGGCCGTACCTTATGAAGCTGTCGAAAATCGCGAGCAACAACGACCTGTCGTCGCCAGCTGTCGATTGCTGCGACAGGTTTCCCTCTTTCATTCCGGGGTTCGTCCATGAGCACACCCACGCCGTCCGACCTGCGTAATGAACTCACCGAGATGGTCGTTCGCGACCTGCTTGGGCCCGCCGGCGGCCCTGAGGAGGAGCTGAATCAGTACGAAGACCACGTCTATCAGCGTTACCTGGTCGGCATGCTGGCACCGAAAGCCAGCGAGATCGCTGGGGGTGAACTGGACGAGCTGGCCGCTAGCGATGGTGACGAGGGCGAGGAAGGCGCGCCCGAATCCGGGGTACCGGCGGGCAATGCCTATTTCCCGTCCTCCATGGGCCTGAGCTTCATGGTGGCAACCGATGCTCGTGAGATCCTGGTCGAGGCCGAATGGGGCCAATACCGGCGCATCAAGAGCGATACGCAGCAGCGCCGGGACGGTACCCCCGCCAATGTCTGGAAACGCCACCCGGTGATCGCACCCCAGCGGCTCCTGACTTTGCAGGAGGGCAACATCCCGCCGGAACCGCTGCATCCGGATCACCCGCTGGTCGTTTTGCAGGGCCGGATGCGCCTGACTCCGGACGGTTGGGTGGTGACGCTGTTTCTGGTCAACCAGCAGGAAGAACGCAAGCGCCCCGGCGAGCCGAAGGACGCGGTGTGGTTATTCCAGTCCAAGCTGCGGGTGCGCGGAACCGAGTCGCCACCGATTTTCGTCCAGCGCAAAGGCGCCAATCGGGATCTGTCCCTGATGGACCCGCTGACGCGCACGGAGACGGAGACCCTGGAGATGCTCTATCGTCACCAGCGCGAGTTTGCCGTCGGTCACGGCATTGCGGTGCATGCAACCCTGCCCGAAGACTCCGGCGAGGTTCCCGGGGAACGGGCGACGCAGGTTGAAACCGAGTGGGTGCCGCGCTTCGAGGTGCCCCAGCAGACCCCGCGCTCCGTGGCGGACGATCAGAATCTCTCCGGCCTGACCCTGGACATGCAGGTCCTGGCCGAATTGCCCAAGGCGGGCCTGATCGCCAGCCTGCGCCATATCGAGACCGCCTACCGGGTCTGGATCAGGATTGAAGAGGCCAAGCTCACGCTGCCTGAGGAGAAGCTGGCGGGCCACGCCGCGGCGGCGCACCGGGCGGTGGCAGCCTGCCGACGGGCACTGGCGCGCATCAAGGCCGGCATCGACCTGATTGAGACCGATCCACTGGCCGAGGAGGCCTTCCGCTTCGCCAACCGCGCCATGTGGTTGCAGCGCATCCATTCGACCTTTGCCCGCAAGGTGCGCAAGAAAGAACTGTCGGTGGAGGACGGCGTCGCCGCGGTGGATGTCCCCGAGAACCGCAGTTGGCGCCTGTTCCAGATGGCCTTCATGCTGCTCAACCTGCCGAGCCTGACCGATCTGCACCACCCGGACCGCAGCCACGAGACCGACGCGGTTGCCGACCTGCTCTGGTTCGCCACGGGTGGCGGCAAGACCGAGGCCTATCTGGGCCTGACGGCCTATATCCTCGCCCTGCGCCGACTCCAGGGCGAGATCGAAGGACGCCGCGGGGACGTGGGAATCGCCGTCTTGATGCGCTACACCCTGCGGCTGCTGACGCTCCAGCAGTTCCAGCGTGCCGCTGCCTTGATGTGCGCCTGCGAGACCA
>JADZBU010000153.1 GCA_020851955.1 Chromatiaceae bacterium
CCTCGTCGTCGTCCGCCTCCCGAGCATCGTCCCGGCCCTCCAGATAGACGCTCATGAAGCCGGGAAAGGCGACATGGGAACCCGTGGCGCGCAGCACGTTGCCCGGTCCCGCCCCCAGATCCACGGCGACCTGATCGATCAGGGCCTGTTCCATCTGGCAGGCTAGGGTGCGCTTCCAGATGAGTTCGTAGAGGCGCCCCTGCTCCCGGGTCAGGTGGGCCAGAATCTCCGCCGGCTGGCGGCGAATGGAGGTGGGCCGAATGGCCTCGTGGGCCTCCTGGGCATTCTTGGCCTTGGTCTTGTAGAGCCGGGCCTGGGGGGGCAGATGATCCGGCCCGTAGCGCTCGACCACGAAGCTCCGGATCTCGTCCAGGGCCTCGTTGGCCAGATTGACCGAATCGGTACGCATGTAGGTGATGAGGCCGACGGCCCCACCGCCGATATCCACCCCCTCGTAGAGCTGCTGGGCCACGCGCATGGTGCGCAGGGTGGTGAAGCCGAGTTTGCGCGCCGCCTCCTGTTGCAGGGTGGAGGTGATGAAGGGCGGGGCCGGATTGCGCTTGCGCTGCTTGCGCTCGACACGATCCACGCTGAGTTGGCCGCCCGCGGCCGCGATCAGGCCCCGCTCCACCTCCCGGGCCCGGGCCTCGTCGCCAATGGTGAATTGCTCGACCTTGCCGCCCTCGAATTGGGTCAGGCGGGCCTCGAAGCCCTTGCCTTCCTTGGTCGTATCCGCGGCGATGGTCCAGTATTCGCGGGTCTTGAAGGCCTCGATCTCCAGCTCGCGCTCCACGATCAGGCGCAGGGCCGGGCTTTGTACCCGCCCCGCCGAGAGACCGCGCCGCACCTTCTTCCACAGGAGAGGCGAGAGGTTGAAGCCCACCAGATAATCCAGGGCCCGCCGGGCCTGCTGGGCATTGACCAGATCCGTCGAGATCTCCCGGGGATTGGCCACCGCCTCCTGGACGGCGCGCTTGGTGATCTCGTTGAAGACCACCCGGTACACGGGCCGATCGCCCAACTGGCGCCGCTTCTTGAGCAACTCCATCAGATGCCAGGAGATGGCCTCGCCCTCGCGGTCCGGGTCCGTCGCCAGGTAGAGGGCCTCGGCCCCCTTGAGCTTGCTGGCGATGGTCTGGACATGTTTCTCGTTGCGCTCGATGACCTGGTACTTCATGGCGAAGCCATCCGCCGTATCGACCGCCCCCTCCTTGGGCACCAGGTCGCGGACATGGCCATAGGAGGCGACGACCTCGAAGTCCGGGCCCAGGTATTTCTTGATGGTTTTAGCCTTGGCAGGCGATTCGACAACGACCAGATTCATAGGATGAGGTGCATCCGAGCAGGGTTAGGGGGTTCTGGAAGCGGCTCCGGCCGGGGCTGGACCTGACGCGAGTCGCCGCGAAGGCTCTTAGGAAATACGATTCCCAGGCACCCCGTCAAGGGGAAGATGGGCTCGGGGTGGTTTTTTTCTGGCAAGATTTTTCCCGCCAGGAGTTGAGGAATGCCAGGGTTCCAGTGATGATGCCTGGTGTTTGTCGCCGGCCAGGCCGGGCTGAAGCCCCTCCTCCCCGGCGGATTTGGCCAGGGGATAACGAGGATGAATGCCAAAAACCCGCTGATAACCGCCTGCCTGGTCCTGGTGCCGCTCGCCAGCCAAGGCCTGGACTTTACCCACCAGAACGCCTGCACCATCCAGGTCGAGGGTCGCAAGCCCGTCACCACCACTTGTGTCTCCACGGGCTGCCTGAAATGCGGAAAACTGGATGTCGAGGTGAAAACGCCGGATGGCAAGGTGTTTGCCATCACCCGGCGTCCGCATCCGGTGAATATCGAGGAGGATGCCTACAGCCTGCAAGGGGCCCCCGCCCGCCTGCGCAAAGGCAACCTGGGGGAGGACTCCGTCTGTTACCAGCGCCTGGATCATGCGCTGGAGATCTGCATCGGGCCCTATAACTGACCCCCTGTCCTCAGCCCCCGCGCCCGCCAACCCGGCTATAGCGCCCACCGGGACTGGCGGCGATCCAGCCGTCCAGTTCGAGCATGAGGAGCATGGAGGAGATGTCGTTGGCCGCCAGGCCGGTGCGCTGGACGAGGAGATCGACATGCGCCGGGTCCTCGCCCATGGCGTCGAGGAGGCGGCGATAGTCGGGGTCCAGCCCGCCGCCGCGCCCGCCGGCGCCCGGGGTCTCGTCCTCGCCCGTGTCGCCTAGGTCGGACGACGGGTCCGGGCGCAGGTAGCCGACCAGCAGGGGCCCCAGTTCCTCCAGGATGTCCTGGGCGGTCTCCACCAGTTTGGCGCCTTGCTTGATAAGGGCATGGCAGCCCCGGGCCAGGGGGTTATGGATGGAGCCGGGGATGGCGAAGACCTCGCGGCCCTGCTCCGCGGCCAGGCGGGCGGTGATGAGGGAGCCGCTGCGGGGGGCGGCCTCCACGACGAGGGTGCCCAGGCTGAGGGCGGCGATGAGGCGGTTGCGGCGCGGGAAGTTCTCGGGCCGGGGCCCCATGCCGGGGGGGAACTCGGTGACCAGGAGGCCCTGGGCGGCGATCCGGCGCGCCAGGGGGCGATGGGCGGCGGGATAGATGCGATCGGGACCCGTGCCCATGACGGCCAGGGTGCGGCCGGTCTCCAGGGCCCCTTCGTGGGCGGCGCCATCGATGCCCAGCGCCAGGCCGCTGGTAATGGTCAGGCCGCAGGCGGCCAGGTGGCGGGCGAAGGCGATCGTCGTCTCCCGCGCCCCGGGCGTGGGGTTGCGGCTGCCGACCATGGCCAGTTGCGGGTCGCGCAGGACCTCGGGATCGCCCCGGACATACAGCACCAGAGGGGCGTCCACCAGTTCCGCCAAGCGGCTGGGATAGCGGGGATCCGAGCGCGCCAGGATATGGGTGTCCTCCCCCTGGGCCCACGCCAGGGCCGTCTCCACCAGATCC
This sequence comes from Chromatiaceae bacterium, assembly GCA_020851955.1. GTDB lineage: Bacteria > Pseudomonadota > Gammaproteobacteria > Chromatiales > Chromatiaceae > M0108. Next base: position 2,932 of record JADZBU010000153.1, read on the forward strand.
GGCCGGGGGGTGCGCAGGGCCTTGATGAGGCTGGGCCGGGCGCCGGCGGTGGCCAGGGCCGGGGCCTCCGCCGCCAGCAGGGCCGCGGGATCGCCGAAATGGGCCAGCAGCCGGTTGATCGCCCGGGGGCCGGCGCCCGGGGCGTTGGCCAGGGTCAGCCAGGTGCGCAGGCGCTCCGGGTCCGGGATATCGACCTCCACTGCTGGGTCCCTGGCCATCAATTCCTCGGCGCCAGGACCCGGTCCTGGATGTGCATGGGCCGGGTCGCCTCCATGACCAGGGCAAAGCTCAGGCGCGGAAAGGCGCGAAAGACCATGAGGGTGCCAGCCTTTTCCAGGGGCAGGAGAAAGTCCTCGCCCAGGGGGCTGGCGCCCCGATGCAGGGGCAGCGGCATGTTGGGATCGGGTTCGTCGCGGATCCAGCTGTCTGTACGGAAATCCCCGTACCAGAATTCCTCGGACCAGAACTTCTGGTCCTTCCAATCCCAGTCGTCCGCCTGGGCGCGGACCTGATCCTTGATCTGCTCGCCACCATTATAAATATCGAAAAGGTGGCCCGGCTCCACGCCCTGGTCGCTGCCCAGGTCGATGACGACCACGTTGAGGCTGCCGATCTGGGAGACTCCGTTGAGGACGGCCAGGATCTGGGCCTGGCGGCTCCTGGGTCCGGGCCTGGGCTGGAAGGTCAGCAGGGGCTCGTCACCCCGCGTCGGCACCAGGCGGTCACCGGTGGCAATCTCCTGGCTCATGCTGTCGATGCGCAGGACCGCGGGGTCGCCGGGCCTTTCCAGGGTGGCCTCGGCCACCTGCTGGGCCTGATAGCCCAGAATCTCGTCGGAGGCGGGGTCGCGATAAGGTGCTCCGGGCCGCACCAGTCGGTAGCGCCCCTGGGCTTGGGGGCCCAGACCGCGCACATAGACCTTGTCCCCGGTCCCGCCCAGGACCCGCCGGTCCGGAAAGGCGACCACATAGGGGGCATCCTTGATCTCCTTGGCGTCCAGGACATAGGCATGTTCGATGAAGGGCCGGATGGCGCCGATGGGGATGGTGGGATCGGGCGCCGCTAGGGGCGTGACCCGCGCCTTGGGCGACAGCTTGAGGGTCCGGGGCGGATTCGCGGGCGTGGACTGGCCCTGGGGCGGCTCCCGCCCGATTTGCGGCTCCATCTGGGCCCGGGCGGGCACCAGGGTCAGCAACAGGGCCAGGGCGATGACCAGCCGGATCAGGGTAGCACCGCCCAGACGCTGACGGGCGATGGCGGGCTGGAAAATGGACATGAGCAACCCCAAGATTGGCTGGCGGGTGATGCCTGCCGGGGCCTGCCTCTTCAAGACGAGGCCTTGTTTTTGCGGGACCCTGATCGGCAGTGTAGTATGCCGGGGCATACTAGCGAGCATTCGCCGACCTTGCCAGGGGTGCCCGACCTTTTGATGACCAGGGCTAGGGGTTAATCCTGGATCAGGCCCAGACTCGCGCCCCAAGGCCGACCATTCAGTGGGGACTCCCAAATGAGTCAACTTGAAATTCTCACCTTCCCTAATCCACGTCTGCGTAACGTGGCCAAGCCCGTGACCAGGATCGATGACCGCATTCGCCGCCAGATCGACGATATGTTCGAGACCATGTACGCCGCGCGGGGCATTGGCCTGGCGGCGATCCAGGTCGATATCCCCCTGCGGATGATCGTCATCGACGTCTCCGAGCAGCACGACGCGCCCCTGTGCCTTATCAACCCCGAGATCCTTTGGCGCGAGGGCGAGGAGGAGATGGACGAGGGCTGTCTCTCGGTGCCCGGATTTTGGGAGCCGGTGACGCGGGCGGAGCGGGTGCGGGTGCGCGCCCAGGACCGCCAGGGTCAAACCTTCGAATTGGAGACGGATGGTCTGCTGGCGGTCTGCATCCAGCATGAAATCGACCACCTGGATGGCAAGCTCTTCGTCGATTATCTCTCCTCCCTGAAGCGCCAGCGCATCCGCCGGAAGCTGGAGAAGGAGGACCGCCAGCGCAAGCCGGACACCGCCGAACCCCGGCGGGCGGTGATCTGATGCCCCCGCTGCGGATCATCTTCGCCGGGACACCGGACTTTTCCGTGCCCTGCCTCCAGGCCCTGCGGGACGCCGGCCATGAGGTCGTGGCCGTCTATACCCAGCCGGATCGGCCCGCGGGCCGGGGCCGCAAGCTGAGCCCGGGTCCCGTCAAGGAGGCCTCGGCCGCCCTGGGACTCCCCATCCACCAACCCCCGACCCTGCGCGACCCGGAGGCCATCGCCACCCTCCGGGACCTGGGCGCCGATCTCATGGTGGTGGTCGCCTACGGCCTGCTCCTGCCCCAGGCGGTCCTGGATATCCCCAGGCTCGGCTGCGTCAATGTCCACGCCTCGGTGCTGCCCCGCTGGCGCGGCGCGGCACCCATTCAGCGCGCCATCCTGGCCGGCGATAGCGAGAGCGGCGTCACTATCATGCGCATGGAGGCGGGGCTCGACACGGGTCCCATGTACCTGATCCGGCGGCTGACCCTGGACCCGCGCGAGACGGGCGGCAGCCTGCATGACAAGCTCTCCCTCCTGGGGGCCGCGGCCCTGGTGGAGGCCCTGCCGGGCATCGCCGCTGGTAGCCTGGCCCCGGAGATCCAGGACGACAGCCAGGCCAGTTACGCCCACAAGCTGGCCAAGGCGGAGGCCGAGGTCGACTGGTCGCAACCGGCGGTGGCCATCGACCGCCTGATCCGCGCCTTCGACCCCTGGCCCGTGGCCCAGACCCAACTGGACGGCGCCAGTCTGCGCCTCTGGGGCTGCGACCTGCCTGACCTGAAGCCGCCGCCGGGGGCCGAGTCGGGCCAGGTGATCGGAGCCTCGAAAGCAGGCATCGTGGTCGCCACCGGGGCCGGCGTCCTGCGCCTGACCCGCCTGCAGCCCCCGGGCAAGCGGCCCATGTCGGCCGCTGAATTCCTCAACGCCCGCCGTCTGGATGGGGTCAAGTTTGGATAATCCGCAACCCCGCCCCTGGCCTGGCCGCCAGTCCCCGCTAGAACCCAAGGCCAGCGTGGCACCCTCGGAGGGCGCCCGCGCCCGGGCCGCCGCGGCGCGGGTCGTCCAGGCCGTCCTGGGGCGTGGCCGCTCCCTGACCGAGGCCCTGGAACAGCTCGACGCCCTGGACCAGGAACGAGACCGGCCCCTGGTCCAGGAGCTGAGTTATGGGGCCTTGCGCCTGTTGCCGCGCCTGCGCGCCATCGCGGCCCAACTCCTGAGCAAACCCCTCAAGCCCGAGGATGGCGACCTGGAAGCCCTGATCCTCATCGGCCTCTACCAACTCCTCGCCACCCGCATTCCCCCCCACGCCGCCGTCGCCTCCAGCGTGGCGGCGACCCGCGTCCTGGGCAAGGGCTGGGCGGCGAAACTCGTCAATGCCCTGCTGCGGCGCTTCCAGCGCGAGCGCGCGGCCTTGCTGACCCAGGCGGACAAGAGCGAAGAGGCCCGCTGGCTGTTTCCCGCCTGGTTGCTGGACCGGCTCCAGACGGCCTGGCCCCAGGATTGGCAAGAGATCGTCGCCGCCAGCAACACCCAGGCGCCCCTCTGGCTGCGGGTCAATCGGCTCGTCGGCGACCGTGAGGCCTACCTGAAGCAAGTCGCCGCCGCGGGTATCGCGGCCCAACCGGCGCCCCAGGCTCCGCAGGGACTGGTCCTGGACCAGCCGCTGCCCATGGCGCGCCTGCCCGGCTTCGCGGCGGGTCAGGTCTCGATTCAGGACGCCAACGCCCAACTGGCCGCCCCCCTGCTGGGGGTCCGCCCGGGCGAGCGGGTCCTGGATGTCTGCGCCGCGCCGGGCGGCAAGACGGCCCATCTGCTGGAACTGGCGGACGGCCAACTTGAGCTCACCGCCCTCGACATCGACCCCCAACGCCTCGACCGGGTGCGCGACAATCTCCAGCGCCTGTCCCTGACCGCGACACTGCTGGTCGGCGACGCCACCGAGCCCGGCGGGGACTGGGCCCAGGGCACTTACGACCGCATTCTGCTTGATGTCCCCTGCTCCGCCACCGGGGTCATCCGTCGCCATCCTGACATCAAATGGCTGCGGCGCCCCGGGGATATCGAGGCCCTGTGCGCCCGTCAGGCCCGGATGCTGGAGGCCATCTGGCCCCTGCTCGCCCCGGGAGGCACCCTGCTGTATGTGACCTGTTCCCTGCTGCCGGACGAGAATGAACGCCAGATTCGCGCCTTTCTCTCCCGTCACGGCCACGCCAGCGAGGTCCCCATCGCGGCGGACTGGGGCCTGGCGCGGACCAGCGGCCGTCAGACCCTGCCGACGGTGGGGGGCGGCGATGGCTTCTATTTCGCCCGCCTGCGCAAGGCAATGGCATGAGGACCCGCCTCCCCGGCCAGCCCGCGCCATGGGGATTCGTCTTCTGGCTGACCCTGCTGCTACTGCCCAGCCCGAGCAGCGCCAAGCCGGCCTTCCCGATTGAGGACGTTAAGATTCGCGCCGTGGGCGAGGAACTGGTCATGGATGCCCGCTTTGTCCCGGACCTGAGCCCGGTGGCCCTGGAGGCCCTGGACAACGGGGTGCCCCTGACGCTGGAGGCCCACATTCAGGTCCGGGAAACCGAAGCCTGGGTCTGGGATTCCAGCCTGGTGGATCGGCGCCTGCGCTACGAGATCCGTTACCAACCCCTGGCGGAACGCTACCAGGTCAGCCCCGTGCCTGGCGGGGCCGGCCATAATTACGTCACCCGCGATGCCGCCATTGCCGCCCTCGGCGACCTGCACGACCTGCCCCTGCTCAACCGGGGGGAACTCGCGGCGGGCAAGGACTATCGGGTCGATCTCAAGATCGCCCTCGACATCGAGGAACTGCCCCTGCCCCTGCGGCCCACGGCCTATCTCCTCCCCTCCTGGAAGCTCTCGTCGGGCTGGACCACATGGCCATTGCGACCTTGACGCAGTGGCGCCGGCCGGGCCTGATCCCGGTGATCCTGCTGTTGGTCGTGCTCCTGGTCGCCCTGGACCTGATGAGCGGCGCGGTGCAGAACTCCGAAACCCTGAGCCGGGCCTTCGTGCCCCTCATGTTCATCGTCATCGTCGGCCTGCTGGTCCTCGCCGCCATGGTGCTGACCAACCTGGTCAGACTGGTGCAGGGTTATCGCCACAAGGTCGCCGGGTCGCGCCTCACCGGCCGGCTGGTCCTGCTCTTCGCCCTCATCTCCCTGCTGCCCGTGGTGGTCGTCTATTACTACTCCCTGGGCTTCCTGTTGCGGGGTATCGACTCCTGGTTCGACGTCGAGATCGACCAGGCCATGGTGGATGCCCTCACCCTCAATCAGGCCTCCCTGGATCTCAATCAGCGGGTCTTGATGCGCTACACGGCACAACTCCTGGCGGGCATCGAGGACAGCTCCAGCACGGCCCTGGCCCTGAGCCTGGGCCAGTTGCGGCAACAGGCGGGAGCCCTGGAGATCGCCGTCTTCGGGGCTAATGGCCAGGTGCGGGGTAATTCCAGCGAGGACCCCACCGTCCTGGTGCCTAATCTGCCCGATCGCGAGTTGCTGCGGCGGGCCAGTGGCGGCGCCAATCAGGTCGAACTGGAGACCGCCGCCAACCAGGAGATGGTGGTGCGGGTGCTGGTGGCGGACCCGGTGGGGCGCAACCTGGTCATGCAGGCCATCTTCCCGACCTCCGAACGCATCAGCGAACTGGCGGCCAATCTGGAGAAGGCCTACAACCGCTACAAGGAGTTGGCCTATCTGCGCCAGTCCCTGAAGCTGAGCTTCTCCCTCACCCTCTCCCTGGTCCTGCTTTTCGGCCTCATGGCCGCCCTGCTCGCCGCCTTCCATACCGCCTGGCGCCTGGTGGAGCCGGTGGCGGCCATTGCCCGCGGCACCCGAGCCGTGGCGGAGGGCGACTACGAGCAGCGCCTGCCCATACCCGGTCACGAGGACGAACTCAGCTTCCTGGTCGCCTCCTTCAATTCCATGACCCGGCGCCTGGCCCGGGCCCGGGACGCGGCGGCGCGCTCCCAGCAGGCCGTCGAGGCCGAGCGCGTCTATCTGGAAACGGTGCTGGGGCGTCTCTCCTCGGGCGTGGTCGTCCTGGACGGCGAACACCGGCTGCGGACCGCCAATCCCGCGGCCCATCAGATCCTGGGCCTGACGGAACCGGACATGAGCGATGGCGGCCTGGACGCCCTCAACGCGACCCATCCCGGCCTGGTGGCCTGGGTGGACGCGGTGCGGACCCACCTGGAGGGGCACGCCGAATGGCGTCAGGAGGTCGTCCTCTTTGGCGCCGAGGGCCGCCAGGTGCTGATGTGTCGCGGCAGCCCCCTCATCCATCCCGATGGCCAGGAGAGTGGCCATGTGGTGGTCTTCGACGACATCACCCGCCTCATCACGGCCCAGCGCGACGCCGCCTGGGGCGAGGTGGCGCGGCGCCTGGCCCATGAGATCAAAAATCCCCTGACCCCCATCCAGCTCTCGGCGGAGCGGCTGCGCCACAAGCTCCTGACCAAGCTGCCGGAGGACGACGCCCGGGTGGTGGACCGGGCGACCCATACCATCGTCCAGCAGGTCGAGGCCATGAAGGCCATGGTCAACGACTTCTCCAACTATGCGCGCTCGCCCAAGCTGGAGCCGGAACCCCTGCGTCTGGATCGGCTGGTGGCCGAGGTGATGGAACTCTACCGCGCCGTCCCGGCGATCAGGATCGACCTCCAGGTCGGCGAGGCCCTCATCAAGGGGGACCCCCTGCGTCTGCGCCAGGTCCTTCATAATCTGGTCAAGAATGCCCTGGAGGCGGTGGAGGACAAGCCCGAGGCCCGGATCCGCATCGCCACCCGGCTCCTGGACGACCAGGACCGGCCCCAGTTGGAGCTCTCGGTGGAGGACAATGGCGGCGGGATCGACGAGACTCTCATCGACCGCCTCTTTGAACCCTATGTCACCACCAAGGCCAAGGGGACGGGGCTGGGCCTGGCCATCGTCAAGAAGATTATCGAGGAACACGGGGGTATCATTTGGGCGGAGAACGCCAAGGGCGGCGCCCGCGTGGCGACGCGCCTGCCCCTGTGGCGCGATGAACATCACGAGGAAGTTCCCCAGGAACCGCCGGTTGCCCTGGCCTCCCCGGCCAAGGGCCCCAGCGCCCACCCAGACCGAGAACAAGCATGAGTGCAGCCTACATCCTGGTGGTCGATGACGAGCCCGACATCCGCGGCCTGGTCCAGGAGATTCTGGAGGACGAGGGCTACGCGGTGGCCACCGCCGAGAACGGCGGCGCCGCCCGCCGCTCCCTGCGCGAGCGCCGCCCCGACCTGATTCTTCTGGATATCTGGATGCCCGATCTGGATGGCATCAGTCTCCTCAAGGAGTGGTCCGAGGACGATGGCCTGCCCTGCCCGGTGATCATGATGTCCGGTCATGGCACCGTGGAGACGGCGGTGGAGGCGACCCGGCTGGGGGCCTACGACTTCCTCGAAAAGCCGCTGTCCATGGCCAAGCTGCTGCTGACCACGGAGCGCGCCCTGGAGGCCGACAAGCTGGTCCGCGAGAACATTGGCCTCAAACGCCGCACCGTCATCGCTCATGAGCCCATCGGCCGCGGCACGGCCATGCAGCGCCTGCGGGAGCAGGTCAAGCGCATCGCCCAGCACGACACCTGGGTCCTGATCACGGGCGAGGCCGGCAGCGGCCGCGAGACCTTCGCCCGTTACCTCCACTCCCAGAGCGCCCGCCGGGATCGGCCCTTCGTCGACCTCGGCGTCTCGGGGATCGCCCGGGCCAACGCCGCCCGGGAACTCTTCGGCGGCGAACAGGATGGACATGTCCACTATGGCGGCCTGGAGAAGGCCGCCGGGGGCACCCTGCTCCTCGACGAGGTCGGGGACATGGACCAGGGTGTCCAGGGCCAGTTGCTGGGTGCCCTGGATACGGGCTCTTTCCTGCGCGTCGGCGGCACCGAACCGGTCAACATCGACGTGCGCCTCATCGCCGCCACCCAGCACAACCTGGAGGACGAGGTGCGGGCCGGGCGCTTTCGCGAGGACCTCTTCTACCACCTCAACGTGGTGCCCCTGAGCGTCCCCGCCCTCCGCGACCACAACGAGGACATTCCGGAACTCCTCAACTACTACGTGGATTACTTCGCCACCCACGAAAAGCTGCCTTACCGGCGGTTCAGCGTCGGCGCCCAGAACTACATGCGCAATTACCCCTGGCCGGGCAATGTGCGCGAGCTCAAAAACCTGGTCCAGCGCGTCCTCATCCTCGGGGCGGGCGACGAGATCTCCCAGGACGAGGTCGAAAATACCCTGGGGACCACCCCCAGCACCCCGGCGCCAAACCTGGAGGGCCTCATGTCCTTCGACCAGCCCCTGCGCGAGGCCCGGGAGCAGTTCGAGAAGACCTATCTGGAATACCAGCTCGAAAAGCACGGCGGCAATGTCAGCAAGATGGCCAAGGAGGCGGGTATGGAGCGCACCCACCTCTACCGCAAGCTGCGCTCCCTGGGGATCGAGATCAAGGAGCGGCGTTAGGCATGAAGATCATCATCCTGGGCGGGGGTCAGGTGGGCCGGTCCGTGGCGGCGAACCTGGCGGGCGAGGCCAACGACATCACGGTCGTGGATCGCGATCCCGAAATACTGCGGGAACTCCAGGACCGCTTCGACCTCCGGACCATCATGGGCCACGGCGCCCATCCCGACGTGCTGCAGCGGGCCGGGGCCGAGGATGCCCATATCATTCTGGCGGTGACCAATAGCGACGAGACCAACATGGTCGCCTGCCAGGTCGCCTATACCCTCTTCCATACCCCCACCCGCATCGCGCGGGTGCGCTCCCCCGGTTTCCTGGAACACCCGGAACTCTTTGCCCCCGGCGCCCTGCCCATCAATGTCTGCATCAGTCCGGAGCAGCTCGTCACCCAATACATTCTGCGGCTGCTGGAGCACCCCGGCAGCCTCCAGGTGCTGGACTTCGCCGGCGGGCGGGTGCGGCTGGTGGCGGTCAAGGCCCGCGAGGGGGGCCCCCTGATTGGCCATGCCCTGCGCACCCTTTACGATCACATGCCCGAGGTCGAGACCCGGGTCGCGGCCATCTACCGCCAGGACCGGGCCCTGGAGCCAACGGGCGACACCGTCATCGAGGCCAACGACGAGGTCTTCTTCGTCGCCGCCCCGGACCATATCCGCGCCGTCATGGGCGAGTTGCAGCGGTTGGAGAAGCCCTACAAGCGCCTCATTTTCGCGGGCGGTGGCAACATCGGCACCCGGCTCGCCCGCGCCACCGAGAACGACTTTCGGGTCAAGGTCATCGAGCGCGACCTGACCCGCAGCAAGCAGATCGCCGAGACCCTGGAGCGGACCATCGTCCTCCATGGCGACGCCGCCGACGAAAACCTGCTGCGGGAAGAGAATATCGAGGATACCGACGTCTTCTGCGCCGTCACCAACGACGACGAGGACAATATTCTCTCCGCCCTCCTGGCCAAGCGGCTGGGGGCGCGCAAGGTCATGGCCCTCATCAACCGTCCGGCCTACGTGGATCTGATGCAAAGCGGTGGCATCGACGTGGTCATCTCGCCGCAGCAGGCGACCATCGGCAGCCTGCTCAAGCATGTGCGCCGGGGTGACGTGGTGGCGGTGCACTCCCTGCGGCGCGGGGCGGCCGAGGCCATCGAGGCCATCGCCCATGGCGACGCCAAACTGAGCAAGGTCATCGGTCGGTCCATCGACCAGATCAAACTTCCGGCCGGGACGACCATTGGCGCTATCGTCCGGGGCGAGGCGGTCCTCATGGCCCACCACGACACCCGCATCGAGGCCGAGGATCACGTCATCCTCTTCCTGCAGGACAAGCGCCGGGTGGCCGAGGTCGAGAAGCTGTTTCAGGTCCCGGTGACCTTCCTGTGATGGCCGCGGGGCGGCCCCCGAGGTCCCGGGGTCTGGCTGCGGGCAATGGCGGCGGGGCATGAAGCCCTTCGCCGTCCAGAAGGTCCTGGGGCTGCTGCTGATGCTGTTCAGCCTGACCATGTTGCCGCCGCTACTGGTGTCCCATCTCTACCAGGACGGCACGGCCCAGCCCTTCATCGGCGCCCTCGTCCTCCTCCTCGGCCTGGGCGCCCTCATCTGGCTGCCCGTCTGGCAACGCCGCGAGGAACTCAAGCTGCGGGATGGCTTCATGGTGGTGGTCCTCTTCTGGACCGTGCTGGGGCTGTCCGGCGCCCTGCCCTTCATCCTGTCGGAGCAGCCTAACCTGTCGGTGACGGACGCGGTCTTCGAGTCCGTCTCCGGCCTGACCACCACCGGGGCGACGGTCATCGTCGGCCTCGACGACCTGCCGCCGTCCATCCTCTATTACCGCCAGCAGCTCCAGTGGCTGGGCGGCATGGGCATCATAGTCCTGGCGGTCGCCGTCCTGCCCATGCTGGGGATCGGCGGCATGCAGTTATACCGGGCGGAGACGCCCGGGCCCATGAAGGATAGCAAGCTGACACCCCGCATCACCGAGACCGCCAAGGCCCTCTGGTATATCTATCTGGGGCTGACCATTGCTTGCGGTCTGGCCTACTGGCTGGCGGGCATGACCCCCTTTGACGCCATCGGCCATGCCTTCGCCACCGTCGCCATTGGCGGCTTCTCCACCCATGACGCCAGCATCGGCTATTTCGATAGCGACCTGATCGAGATGATCGCCGTCATCTTCATGCTGATCTCCGGCATGAATTTCGCGCTGCATTTCATTGCCTGGAATCGCAATAACCTGCGGGGTTACTGGCTGGACAGCGAGTTCCGCTTTTATCTGGCCCTCATGGGGGCCACGACCGCCGTCGTCTGCCTCGGCTTGTATCTGTCGGGCACCTATGCCGGCGGGTACGATTCCCTGACCCAGGGTCTCTTCCACACCGTCTCCATTGCCACCACCACCGGCTTTACCACCACCGCCTTTTATGACTGGCCCGCCTTCCTGGGCATCTTGCTGATCTTCAGCAGCTTCGTCGGGGGCTGCGCCGGTAGCACGGGGGGCGGCATCAAGGTCATTCGCTTTCTGCTCCTCATCAAGCAGGGTCTGCGCGAGATCGAACGCCTCGTCCACCCCAATGCCCAGATCCCGGTCAGGGTCGGCGGGCGCAGCGTCAACCACCGCGTGGTCGATGCCGTCTGGGGCTTCTTTTCCCTCTATGTCGCCAGCTTCACCCTCATGTATCTGGCCCTGGCCGCCACGGGCCTGGACCTCACCACCGCCTTCTCCGCCGTCGCCGCCAGCATCAACAACCTGGGCCCCGGCCTGGGCGAGGTCGGCGCCCATTTCGCCGATCTCGGCACCACCGCCAAGTGGATCCTCTGCTTTGCTATGCTCCTTGGCCGGCTGGAGGTCTTCACCCTCCTGGTGCTGCTGACGCCGGCCTTCTGGCGGCCATGATCTCAAGGCCCCCTGTTTTCGTATAGGCGCTGGGGCAACTACTTGATGATGGGAGCCGCCCGGGGGGGCCGCTTGCCAGGATTGGCGTGATCCGGCCAGCGGCTTTTCCCCTGAATCCCTGTCAAGAGGCTATCGCGGCATGCCCACCATGCGCCGCAGGTGCCCTGACCTCTCCTCAAATACCCGGAAAATGATCCACTACAATCCCACCCATGAACCAGGAAGACGACGCCAGCTACAAGCTCCTCTTCGCCGCCCCCGAGGTGGTGCGGGACCTGGTGTTGGGCTTTATCCCCGACCCCTGGTTGCAGGGCCTGGACTACACCACCCTGGAGAAAATCCCCGCCAGCTACGTTGCCGACGACCTGCGCCAGCGCAGCGACGATGTGGTGTGGCGGGTCAAGGCCGGCGAGGAATGGCTCTATCTCTACATCCTCATCGAATTCCAGAGTCACGTCGATCCCTTCATGGCGGTGCGCATGCTGGTCTATGTCGGCCTGCTTTATCAGGATCTGATCCGCCGCCGGGAGGTCAAACCGGGGCACCCCTTGCCGCCGGTCCTGCCCATCGTGCTCTACAATGGCGGCAAGACCTGGACCGCGCCGACCGAACTCGCCGCCCTGCTGCCCCCGGTGCCGGGGCGGGTCGCCGACTATCTACCCCAACTGCGCTACCTGCTCATCGACGAGAATCGCTATGGCGAGGCGGAGTTGGCGGCGATGCACAACCTGGTGGCCGCCATCATCCGCTTCGAGCACCCGGCGAATGATGAGGCCCTGTTGGCGCTGATTGACCTACTCAATGACTGGCTGGCCGGCCGCCCGGAACTCAAGCGCACCTTCGCCCTCTGGATCCGGGCCCTGCTGCTGCGGCGTAGCAATAACACCTTGGTCCTGCCCAAGGTCCGTGACCTGACGGAGTTGAAAATGACCCTCGCGGAAAAATTTGATCAATGGGCGCAAGACTATAAGCGGGAGGGCGAAACCCTCGTGCTGCAACGCCTGCTGGCGCGCCGCTTTGGCCCCTTACCCACCGAGGTGATCGCGCGGATCTCCGGGGCATCCGTTGAGGAGGTCGATATCTGGGTGGACCGGGTGCTGGATGCCCGCTCCCTTGACGAGGTTTTCCGTCCCTAACCCCCCACCATCCGGGTAAGACCACCTTGGTCATCCTTTAGCGATGTGACCTGACGGATTTGAAAATGACTCTGGAAAAAATTCGTGCAGTGGGCGGAAGACTATAAGCGGGAGGGGCGCCTTGAGGGGCTCCAAGAAGCGCGCCTGGAGGGAGCAATACGCCTGCTCCAGCGGCTATAGCGCGCCGCTTTGGCCCCTTGCCCAGCGAGGTGATCACGCGGAATTCCGGGGCCTCCTTTGAGTAGGTTGAGACCTGGTGCGACCGTCTGCTCGACGCCACCTCCCTGGCCGAGGTCTTGCGGCACTTAACACCATGCCCCTTGGGTAGCGGCAACCCCCGGCGAGGGCGCTCAAGCTCAACCGTTGGCTTTACTCAAGGCACCCGACTAGCGAACCGCTCCACCCATTGGCTGGTGGAGGCGCTCAGGGTGTCCAGCACACCAGCGGGATAAAGGCCGGCGGCCAGGATGGGCAGGCTGAAGGCGATAGCCACCAGGAGTTCCCGGGGGCGCAGATCGGCGGCGGCCCCGATGGCATTGTGACCCAAGGGACCGAAGAAGGTCCGCCGATAGCCATCAAGCACATAGGTCGCGCCCAGCACCATGGCCAGGAGGGCAGCCAGCCCGGCGCCGGTATGAGTGTGCAGCGCGCTCATCAGGATCAGAAACTCCGCCGGGAAGCCGGAGGTACCGGGCACCCCCAGCGACGCCAGGGAGAGAAAGAAGAAAAAGGCGGCCAGCAGGGGCATAGAACGGGCTACGCCGCCGAGGCTGATCAGGTCCGTGGACCCCAGGCGCAGATTCAGGAAGCGAGTCAGCAGAAAGAGCCCACCCGCGACCAGGGGGAAGTTGAGGAGCTGGAACAGGGCACCCTGGACCCCGGGCTCGCTCAGGGAGGCAATCCCCAGCAGTACCAGCCCGACATGGCTCAGGGAGGCATAGGCCAGCAGCCGGCGCAGGTTGGTCTGGCCCATGGCCGCCAGAGCCCCATAGAGGAGGCCGATCGTGCCCAGACCGGCCAGCAGCCAGTGGAATTCCTGGGCAGCGCCAGGCGCCAGGGGCAAGGCGAAGCGAATCAGGCCATAGGCCCCCACCTTGAGGCCCGTGATGAGGGCCGCCACGGTGGCGGGCCCCTCCATCGCCACCACCGGCAGCCAGGTATGCAGGGGGAAGACGGGGGTCTTGACCACAAAGCCGGCCAGCAGGAGCAGGAAGACGCTGGTCTCCAGGCCCTGGGCCAGGGGTGTCGTCAGCAATTCCCGATAATCCCAACTCAGCCCCGCCGGGACCCCGGCCCCGGTGACCTCGGCGTGATTGAAGGCCAGCAGCATGAAGCCAAACAGCAGGGGTACCCCGCCCGCCAACATGAAGAGGCTGTAGTTGACCGCCGCGTAACGCCGGTGAGGTCCCGGTCCCCAGAGGCTGATGAGAAAATAGATGGGAATCAGGGTCATCTCCCAACAGAGGAAGAAGAACATCAGGTCCAAGGCGCAGAAAATGCCCAAGATGGCGCTGGCCAGCAGGAGCATGAGGCTGTCGTGGAGGCGACGCAGGGTCCGGACGCCGGTCCAGGAGGCGAGGATGGTCCCCAGAAACAGCAGGAGGGTCAGGGGGGGGAAGAGAACCGAAATCCCATCCACGCCAATTAGGTAATGGACGTTCAGGCTCGGAATCCAGGTTGTCTCCTCCACCAACTGGAAGCCGGCCTCGGCGGGATTGAAGCGCCAGACCACCGCCAGGGAAAAACCCAGCGCGATCAGCAGGCTGCCGGGCATGACCCAGCGCGACAGGCGCGCCCCGGGCACCAGCCAGACCACCAGGGCCCCGACGAGGGGGGTCAGCAGCATCCAGCTCAGGAGGGGCCAATGGGACAGGAGGCTCGGGGTATCAGGCATGGTGGGCCTCAAGCGCCGGGTGGGTGTCGCTCGGCGGGACGATAAAGACGCCGCCGGGTTCCAGGACGCCTGGCGACCGGCACCGCGGTGGCGGGCAGGGTGTCAGGGTTAGCCGCGGCCGGCCAGCGGCATCAGGGCTGGGCATAGTGGGCACTCAAGGTCGCCAGGGGCACATCGATCAACTCCAGCCAGGGATGGGAGTAGAAGCCCACCCCCAGCAGGACGGCGATGACGGCCCCGGACACCAGCCACTCCGCCAGGCCCAGGCGCTCCACCGGGGCCTGTCCCTCCGGGCAGGGCCCCAGGAAGGCGCGCTGGAAGGCCCAGAGCAGAAAGCCCGCCGCCAGCAGATTCCCCAAGGCGGCGGCGATGGTCAGCAGGCCGCCAAAGCGCGCGATAGAGGCCTCCAGGACCAGATGGGCTGCGTCGAACCCCGGTGTGCCCGGCATGCCGATAATGGACAGGCCCCCCACCAGAAAGGCGATGCCGACGAAGGGTATCTGGTCGAACAGCCCACCCAACTCGGTGAGTTGGGTAGTCTTGGTGCGGCGATAGACCAGACCCGTCATGAAGAGCAGGGCCGCCACCGCCAGGCCAAAGGTCACCGCCAGCATGACGCTCCCCTGAAAGGCCAGATGATCCAGGGTGAAGAGGCCCAGGACGATCAGGCTGGTATGAGAGACGACGGCGAAGGCCAGCAGCCGGCGCAGGTTTTCCTGCACCATGGCCAGCAGGGCCGCGTAGAAGATACCTACCACGGCGAAGGCGACCACGAAGGGCTGCCAATACTGCACCGCCTCGGGCACCAGGGGCAGGACGAAGCGGAGCAGGCCATAGATGCCGATCTTGAGTCCCAGGAGCAGGGTCGGGGCCACGGCGATGTTGCCATGCTCCGCCACCTGAGGCAGCCAGCCGTGCATGGGAAAGAGGGGGGTGCGGATGGCCAGCCCGTAGAACAGCAGGAAAAAGACCAGGGTCTGGAATTCCGGCCCCACCCGGGCCTCTTGAAGCTCCAGGAGATCGAAGGTCCAGACGCCGCCGCCGACGTGGGCATGGCCCCAGCCCAGGATGAGGGTGCCGACCAGCAAGAGGGCCAGGCCCATGCCCATGAACTTGATATAGGTCTTGATGGCCTGTTCCATGCGGGGCGATGTCGCCCATAACTTCAGCAGGAGCCCGATGAGGCCCGTCTGGAGGCCGGCGGCGAGCACGAACCACAGCAGGTTCAGGGTCGTGAACATCAGCATCAGGCTGGATTCGATGGCCAGGATGAGGGCCATCAGCCGCCAGGGTGGGCCCAGGCCCCGCACGGGCCCATAGAGGGACACCAGCAGGATGATGAGGGCCGTCAGCAGGATAAAGAGGATGCCGATACCATCCACGGCGGCGTGGTAGTCCAGCAGGCCTGGCAGGCTCAGATGCTCGGCGAACTGCATGGCGGCCTTGCTGGGGTCATAGCCGCGATAGAGGAGGATGGCCAGCAGCAGTTCGCAGCTGGCCAGGATGACCCCGGCGAAGGTCGCCAGGGACCCGCGGCGCAGGGCCAGCACCACCAGGGCCCCCAGCAAGGGCAGGAATTGCAGGATCGCCAGCAGCGGCCAGGCGGCCTGGCTGTCCCAGGGGATGCTGATGGGGTTCATCTCAGATAATGACCGCGAAGGTGGCGAGAATCATGAGGACCAGGTAGCGAGGCCGGGCGAGCAGCTCCTCGACCCGGTTGGCCTGCTCGCCCAGGCGGCGGATGGCCTCCAGCAGGCCCTGCCCGCCACCGCGCAGCACCAGGCGTTGCTCGAACCAGTAGAGGGCATTCGCCATCCGCTCCAGGGTCCGCCCCAGGAGGCCCCGGCCGCGCACGATAGTCTCGTCCGCCGTCGCCATGAGCCAACCCTCCTCCCCATCCGGTGCTATGCCCAGGGAGGAAAGTTCCAGGGCCTGACCGGGCAGGCCGACGATGCGACTGACCACCTTGCCGTCCAGATCCATGACATCGCGGGCCATGGCCTGGGTGGGCCGCGCCAGAAAGGCGTCCGCCAGGGCATCGAGCCAGAACCCCTGCAGGGCCGCCTCCTGCAGCCCGCGCCGCCTCGCCAGCCAGGCGGGGACCTGCCGCGCGGGCCGGCTGACGCGCTGCATCAGGGCCGGGGCATGCAGGAACTGATAGGCCCGCCAAAGAGCGTGCAGGGCCAGATGCCAGGCCGCCAGGCTGTACCAGCCCAGGCCGATCCAGAGAAACATGAGACCCACCTGAGCGGTGGTGGAGAACATGAGGGAGCTCTTGACGTCCGTCCGCGCCAGGCCCACCAGCCAGCCATAGAGGGCCGTGAGGGCACCCAGCAAGGCTATCAGACTGGCGATGGCCGGGGTCGTCTCCAGCAAGGGCTCCAGCCGGATGAGCAGGTACACCCCGGCATGCACCATGAGGGCACCATAGAAGATGGCGCTGGAGGGGGTGGGTCCCTCCAGGGCACGGGCGACCCAGGGGGCGAAGGGCAGTTGCGCCGACTTGGCCAGGGCCGGAAGCAGGAAGGCCAGGGCGATGAGATCCCCCTGGATGGGGTCCAGGGCCTGATCCGGCCGGAGAGGCCAATCGGTGCCGCCCATCCAGAGATAGGCAAAGGAGATCCCCAGCAAAAAGCCGGCATCGCCGATGCGGTTCGCGATGAAGGCGCGCTGGGCATTAGCGACCGCCACGGGGCGCTCGAAGTTATAGGCGATGAGCAGATAGGAGGCCACCCCCGCCAACTCCCAGCCGATGAAGACCAGCACGGCGTTACCCGCCATGACAATCAGTTCCATGGCCCCCATGAAAAGCGAAAGCAGCAGGAAAAAGCGCGGGAAGCCCGCCTCCCGGTGCAGGTAGTTCACCGAGAACCGCAGGGTGATGAGGGCGACAAAGGCCACCAGCAGGAGCAGCGCCAGCCCCAGCGCATCCAGGGTGAAGACGATATCCACCCGCAGGTCACCACTGACCAGCCAGGACCCGACCCGGACCTGTCCGGGTGGCCCCGTCACCAGGGCCTGCATCCCGATCAGAACCGCCAGGCCGAGAGACAGGGCCGCCGCCCCAACCGCGACCCGCGCGGTCCCCCGTTCCCCCGCCTCGCCTCGGTTACCCAGGAGGACATAGGCGCCGGCGATCCAGGCGGCGGCCAGCAGGGGCAAGAGGGGTATCAGCCAGGCATATGCAAACATGGGATCAGGCTCAATCGCCAATCAAAATGGGGTCCAGGGGTTCCATGAAGCCCATAAAGTGGGCGGAGGAACGCGAAACCCGCGCCAAGGGTCGGCCGGGGCCCTGCCACTCGACCCAACCCCGGGCCGGTTCGAATATCCGGATCTCGGGGGCATCCGGATCCTTGGCGGCAAGCAGGAGCCAGCCCTTGCCGATCAATTCCTGGAGCGGCGGCTGACGCTCATAGATGGCCGTCAAGACCTGGGTCCTGGCCTCCACGACCACCAGCAGCCGCATGGCCTCGTGAATCTCGATCATCTGGCGGGGGAGACCGGTGCGCAGATCGGAACCGGCACCATCCATCACCCCGAAGAAGCCGGCGACGTTATGGGTGATCTTGGAGCCGGCCCCGTAACGCTCATTGTCCACGGTCGAGAAGTAATACTCCAGGCTGATGCCGGCTCCCACAGGCCCGTTGGCCAGGAGCAGGGGCTCCAGCAGGGTGCCTTCCGGGTCCTGGGTCGCGTCGTAGGAGATGAGGAAGGCCCGGCGGTCGAAAAAGGCCCCCTGGCTCATGGCCCGCCGGCCGATGAAGGCGCAGGCGTTGGTGGCGTGGCCGAGTTCCGGCCGCGCCTGACTGAAATCCAGGCCACGCCCCCGGACGTGGGCCAGGGCCTGGTCCGGGGTCGGCTGGGCCGGCGCGGAAAAGAACTTGCGGCAGCGTTCCTGGGCATGGAGACGGACCGCCCGATCCAGGCTGATCTCCAGGCGCTGGTAGTCACCCAACCTCGCGGCGGGGAGCCGATCCAGATCGTACCAATGGATGGCCTCGCTGCAGGTGTTGTGCTCGGCCCCCAGAAACCAGCAATCCTCGGGGATATCCAGGCCCTGCTCCCGCAGCCGGGCGCGGGTCTCGGGCCGATTGGCCATGGCGGCGAACAGCCGTGCGTTGGGGCCGCTATGGTTACCGCTACAGGCCCCGCAGTCATAAGCGGCGAGGTGGGGGTTGTTATCGCTGTCCGAGCCATGGCCCATGATGACGACCAGGGGGGCAAAGCCGGCATCCAGGCCCATGACCCTCAGGAGGCCCGCCACCCGTTGCGCCTGTTCCTCCGTCACGAAACCGGGTTGGACATTCTCCGGACTGGGCTCCCCCTGGTAGCGATCCACCGTGGCGGCCAATGCCGTGGGGACACTCAAGTCGAAATCCTGTCGCAGTCGTCCGGCCCACTCGCCAAAACGCCGGGGGGCGGCCACCTTACCCACCAAGGCCAGGGTCGCCGCCGGCGCGGCGAGCAGGATGCCCAGGGTCGAGGTCAGCAGGTTACGGCGGAGTTCCTGATGCAGAAAGTCACGCAGCCACAACCGCCAGCCACGCCGGCGGCGATGCCGGGCCAGCAGGTCCGCCGTTCCGGATTGGGCGACTTCCCGCACCCGATGCGAGGGCGTCAGGACCACGGGGCAGAGGGCGGTGGCCGTCCTATCGTCCAGGTCCTGCCACCAGTGAGGGACGCCGAAGTGGGCGGCGGCTCCCAGGGTCTCCACGCCCGGATCGACCTCCTCCAAATGCCGACGCATGCCCTCCTCCCGGTCATCCATGCAGAAAACCAGTTGCGCGGAGGGGCGACGGTTCCGGTTGTTCCAGCGCCCCCGGCCCTGATTGTTGAGGAGGGCGTTGAAGATCTGGTCCCGGTAATGATTCTCGAAGGCCCGCAGCCAGATGAAGCCGGCGGTCCCCTCATCCAGGCGATCGAGGCACTGGAAAATGAGCGGGAGCCGGGCTGGGTCCAGATCCCGCAGGGCCGCGCCCGACATTCCCAGATGCTGGGCCAGCCGGAAGAGGGGCCAGGCGCGATGAAAGAGGTCCCGACCCAGCCGCGCCGCCGCGGGGCTCCAGCGCCAGGCCCAGATGAGTTGGGCCAGGGGATGCCAATGCTCGGGCCGGGCCTGTTCCAGCGTATCCTGCCGGGATCGCACCAGGCGCTGGGCGCGGCTGGCAAGATATTCCGGCAGGGGCCCGCTGAACAGGGACCAGCGCACCAAGAATTCCGCGGGGTGGTTGCCGAAATGCTCGCTCAGAGCCCCAAGGTTGGGCGCTATCTCCCACTCCTCGGCGCAGAGGCGCCGGCTGTAGA
>JADZBU010000154.1 GCA_020851955.1 Chromatiaceae bacterium
ATCTGTCACCCCCCGACTGGCAAAAAAAACCGCACAGTCTGAGGCTGCACACCTAAAAAAGCACACTCTGGGATGGATCAAAAAAGGTGGCCGCAAGGGGGTCAGTTTAGATGGCCAGTAACACCTGCTGCCGATCGGGATCGTTGTAACGGATCGGGCGGGTCGGATCGTGGATTGCAATCGGGCCTCGGAGATGCTGCTCGGCATCTCGCGGGATGAGCACTTCCGCAGAACCTATAACGGCGAGGAGTGGGAGATCATCCGTCCCGACGGGACGCCGATGCCACCGCAGGAATATGCCGGCGTGCGCGCCGCGGTCGAGGGGCGGCCCGTGCGGGACGTAGAGATGGGCGTCGTCCGGCCGGATGGCGTCGTGTGGATCTCCGTGAGCGCCATGCCTTACCCGCATCCGGACTATGGGGTGGTCATCGCCTACGTCGACACCACCGCCAGCAAACAGGTCGAGGCCGACCTGCTGCAGGCAAGGGGGTTAGCTGAACGGGCGACGCGCATGAAGTCCGAGTTCCTGGCCAATATGAGCCATGAGATCCGCACGCCGATGAACGCGGTGCTGGGCTTCTGCTATCTCCTGGAGCGCCAGCCGCTCGACGCGGCGGCGCTAGACCTGGTGCTGAAGGTTCGCAACGCCGGCCGGTCGCTGCTGACAATCATCAACGACATCCTGGACTTCTCCAAGATCGAGGCCGGACGGCTGGAGATTCAGCCTGCGCCCTTCCGCTTGTCCCTGTTACTGGATGATCTCGCCGCCCTTATGGCTACTGCCGCAAGTGACAAGCATCTGGAACTCATCATTACCCCCCCCGATTCCTGGTGTTGTGATGCGCTGATCGGCGATGCGGGGCGCCTCCAACAGGTACTGATCAATCTACTCGGCAACGCCATCAAGTTCACCGACGAGGGTGAGGTCGAACTGCGCATTGATCTGGAATCGGTGCGGGACCAGGACATTCGTCTGCGGTTCGCGGTGCGCGATACCGGCATCGGGATCTCACCCGACCATCAGGCGCAGATCTTTGCCCCGTTCAGCCAGGCCGACAGCAGCATCAGTCGCCGCTTTGGCGGCACCGGACTGGGGCTGGCCATCAGCCGGCAATTGGTCGCCCTGTTCGGCGGTGAGTTGCGGGTCGAGAGCGTGCCCGGCGAGGGCAGCACCTTCTGGTTCGTGCTGCCACTGCGCTGCGATCAATCTGTGGCATTCGCGCCGTCGGAGTTGGCATTGCTCCACCTCTTGGTGGCCGACGACAGCACTACGGCTGGCGCCGCCCTGGTGGTCACCGCCGCCTCCTTGGGCTGGACCGCCGATCGGGTGACCTCGGGCGATGCCGCCGTCGCGCTGACCCTGACGCGCCTGGGGGGGCTGGAGCGGTTTTACGATGTTCTGCTGCTCGATTGGCAGATGCCGGGGCGCGATGGGTTGGCGACTGCCCAGGCGATCGGCGACGTCTTGCGGGATCGCTTGGACGCCTCGCGGACACCGCCGATCGTCATCATGGTGACCGCTTACTTGCGGGACGCGCTCCTGGGCGAGCCCGGCATCGCGGCGGCTGACGCCTTGCTCAGCAAGCCGGTAACGCCCTCCGCCCTCTATAAGGCGGTCGGCGAGGCCCTGAGCCGACGCCGACAGGGCGGGGAGCTGGCCCCGGTCACGCCGATAGCGATCCAGGCACCGCGCATCCTTGGGGTGCGGGTGTTGGTGGTCGATGACAGCGACTTCAACCGGGAAGTTGCTCAGCGGATCCTGGAGAGCGATGGGGCGGTCGTGCATCTGGCCGGTGACGGTCAGGAGGCCTTGGATTGGCTGGAGCGCCACCCCGACGGCGTGGACATCGTGCTGATGGACGTGCAGATGCCGCTTATGGACGGCTACGCGGCGACGCGCCGACTGCGAGAGGACCCCCGCTGGCGCGACCTGCCGATCTTGGCACTCACCGCCGGTGCCTTTCAGGAGTTGCGGGATGCCGCCATGGCCGCCGGCATGAACGACTTCATCGCCAAGCCCTTTGAAGTCGATCGGATGATGGCCCTCATCCAGCACTGGACCGGGCGCCATCCGGAACCGGCGGCGATCGGTTTGGCAGAGCCCGTGGCGCCGGACGGGCCACCGCTCGCGCCCCTCCGGGTGGCGCCAGCGAAGATCGTGCCGGCGGTGCCCGGCATCGATTTCGCGGCGGGGCTCAAGCAATGGGGCAAGATGGATACCTATCGGACCTACCTCGACAAGTTCGGTCCCCGCTATGCAACCGCCGGACGAGACATCGCCAGCCTCTGCGCGGAAGGGGACCGTGCCGCGGCGAGGGCACTCGCCCACAAGCTGGTCGGAGTGGCAGGTAGCCTGGCGCTGCCGCGGGTCATGGAAATGGCCCGGCAACTCGAGCGGCGGCTCAAGGAGGACGAACCCATCGGGGACATGGCGGCGGGCCTGCAAGCAGCCATTGACGAGGCATGCGTCGGCATTGCCAGCGCGGTCTCGATCGCGCGGCCCGCATCCCTGACGATGTCAGCCGACGCCGCGACGGGGGCCGACGCCGGGCGGGAAGGGCTGCGAGCGGTGTTGGATCAACTCATGCTGGCACTTGACGAAAACGACCCAGACCGGTGTGAAAGCCTGCTCGCGCGCCTGTCGGGCCAGGTTGCGGCCGCGCCTCTGGCCGCAGTGCAGTCTCGGTTGACTGAGTTCGATTTTCGCGGGGCCGAGGCATTGATTCGCGAACTTACATCTAGGAACTGACCCATGACCACTAGATCCCTGCTTATCGTCGACGATGAATTCACAAATCTTGCCACCCTGCGCACGATTCTGGGGGGGGGAGTACCGCCTGATGCTGGCCAGCAGTGGCACCGAGGCCATCGATCTGGCGGTCAAGCACCGACCCGCTCTCATTCTGCTCGATATCCAGATGCCCGACATGGATGGGTACGCGGTGTGTCGGGCCCTCAAAGGTGATCCGCGGAATGAAAGCATCCCCGTGATATTCGTCACCGCCTTGTCAGAGGTGGGCAACGAAGAGACGGGATTTGCCCTGGGGGGCGTCGACTACCTGACCAAACCGGTATCCCCCGGGATCGTGCGGGCCCGGGTGCGCGCGCACCTGTCCCTGGTCCATATCAGAGAACTGGAGAAGCTCAGCCGCGACGCCATCTTCATGCTCGGGAAGGCCGGACATTACAATGATAGCGATACCGGCGTGCATATCTGGCGCATGGCGGCCTTCGCGCGCGAACTGGCCGCGGCGGCAGGTTGGTCCCAAGCGGATTGCGATTTGCTGGAACTCGCGGCTCCGATGCACGACACCGGCAAGATCGGTATCCCGGATGCGGTATTGCGCAAGCCGGGCAAGTTGGACGCCAACGAATGGACAGTCATGCAGACGCACTGTGCGATCGGTTTCGAGATCCTGTCCAGCAACGATGCCCCGGTCTTCCGCATGGCGGCCGAGATCGCGCGTTATCATCACGAGCGGTGGGATGGCAGCGGTTATCCGGAAGGGCTGGCCGGGAAGGCCATTCCCGAATCGGCAAGGCTCGTCGCCGTCGCCGATGTCTTTGACGCGCTCACGATGAAGCGACCCTACAAAGAGGCCTGGCCCTTGGATCAGGTCATGGCAACGCTGCGCGCCGAAGCCGGCACGCACTTCGATCCAGCCCTCATCACCCTCTTCAAGGGCTGTTTACCCCGCATCCTGGAAATCAAAGCCGATTGGGACCAACGCCAGGATTAAAAATACCAGTGAGGCCAACCGCCATGAAGAACGCCCATGTCCTTTTGGTCGAAGACGACGAGATCGTCGCTGCCCTGGTCGCTACCAATCTCGCCGGGCAAGGATGCCAGGTCACTCAAGCAGAGGATGGCCAGGCGGCTTGGGAATTAATCGATGCGTCGGCAACGGAATTCGACGCCATCCTGCTCGACCGGGACATGCCCCGCATGGACGGTCTGACCCTCCTCGGCAAGCTACGTGCCCGTCCGGATACGGCACAGGTGCCGGTGATCATGGCCACTGCGTTGAGTGATAAGGCCAGTATCCTGGAGGGGCTCCAGGCGGGTGCCTACTATTATTTGACCAAGCCGTTGCAGATTGAATTGCTCTTGGTCGTGGTCCAGGCCGCCATCGACCAGTCCCGCGCCTACCGGCAACTGCAGCAGGTCTTGCGGCACACCGAGCGGGCATTACACTTTCTCTCGGAGGCGACCTTCCACTACCGCGGCATCGACGAGGTCGATGTTCTGGCCGGTCTGCTGGCGCGACTCTGCCCCCAACCCGACCGGGTCGTGCTCGGCTTGCATGAGTTGATGATCAATGCCGTGGAACACGGCAATCTCGGCATCGACTATGCCGGTAAGTCGCAGCTGCTCCTGGAGGGCGATCTCCCGGCGGAGTTGGCACGCCGCCAGCAACTCCCGGAAAACGCCGAGAAGCGGGTAACGATCCACTTCCAACGGACCCCTGAGGAGATACGGTTCACCATCGAAGATCAAGGTAACGGATTCGCATGGAATCCCTATCTCGATTTCGATCCGGAGCGGATATTCGACCCACACGGACGGGGTATCGCGATCGCGCGTGCGACGAGCTTCGATACCCTGGAGTACCTTGGCAAGGGGAATAGGGTTCGGGTCTCGGTGGCGCTTACGCAGGGGTAATCCCGAAGACGGCTGCAAGGGTGCAGCCCTCGGCTTGCGCTGGCGGCTGCCTGTTGAACATCTGAGGTTTCCGCCATTCACTCACGCCACAAGGCCATAGCAGGGGCGATCAGCGGATTTCGCGTGGGCTTGCTGTCCGCATCGCAATCCATACCGGACCAACGACCGGGCGCCGTCCCGTGGTCCTGAAAGGTGTGTTCGGCGGTGATGGCCTTCTTAGCGATGTCGGTGGCCGGGGCGGTATGGGTGCGCGGCCCCCGTCCGGACATTCCGCCAGTCCAAAGACGCGGTTCAGTTCCTCGGGGCTACGGGTCAGGGCGAAGCGGCCACACATGCCCCCGAGTTTAGCCCGATTACGGCCTCACCCCACCCCCGGCAACCCCGCCCAATCCGTCGTATACCCCGGCGACAACCGCGCCCGCCGCATCCGCCACGGCTGGGCCCCACCCTCCGCCAGATAGCGCAGGGTCCCCCGTCCCCAACGGCCATTGACCCCATCCAGCACCGCTAGCAGCCGCGCCCGCCGCGCCGCCCCCGCCGGCGCCACCGGCGCGAACAGATCCCCCGTCAGCGCCCCCGCCGGGCTCAGGTCCAGCAACACCACCCCCGCCCGCTGGTAGCGATAGCCCGCCCGAAAGATGAGCCCCAGGGCCGCCCGCGCCGCCCGCAGCAGCGGCACCGTATCGGCGGTCGGCACCGGCAGCGCCAGGCCCCAGGTCGGGTGATACTGGGGCTCGTCCTCTCGAAAAGGGCTGGTGGCGATGCTCACCTGCAACAGCCCCGTCACCAGCCCCGCCGCCCGCAGCCGCACCGCCGCCCGCGCCGTATGGCTGGCCAGGGCCTCCCCCAACTCGGCCTGGGTCGTCACCGGCTGGCCGAAACTGCGCGAGGCGATGATCTGCTGGCGCGGGGGCGGCGTCTCCTCCAACGCCAGGCAAGGCGTCCCCCGCAACTCCAGGGCGGTGCGCGCCAGTACCACATTAAACCGCCGCCGCAGGCCCACCGGGTCGGCGCGTCGCAGGTCTGCCACTGTGTGGATACCCGCCTGGCCCAGCCGCGCCGCCCAGCGCCCGCCGATGCCCCATACCGCCGCTACCCCCAGGTCCGCCGCGTAGGCCGCCCGCGCCGCCGCGGTGAGGTCCAACCAGTTGCACACCCCCGCCGCCACAAAGTCCGGGTGCTTCTTCGCCAGATGATTGGCCAGCTTGGCCAGGGTCTTGGTCGGGCCGATGCCCACCCCCACCGGCAGGCCGGTCCATTGCAGCACCCGCGCCCGCAACCGTCCACCCAGGGCGGTCAGGCCCGCCGCCTCCCCCGGGGTGAAGCGCAGAAAGGACTCGTCGATGGAATAGACCTCCTGCTCCGGGCTGAACTGGCCGATGACCTGCATGAGGCGGCTGCTCATGTCGCCGTAGAGGGCATAGTTGGAGGACAGGGCGCGGCCCTGGTGCTGGGCCAGCAGGTCACGGACTTCAAAGAAGGGCTGGCCCATGCGGATGCCCAGGGCCTTGGCCTCGGCGCTGCGGGCCACGCAACAGCCGTCGTTGTTGGAGAGCACCACGACCGGGCGGTCGCGCAGGTGGTAGTCGAACACCCGCTCGCAACTGACGTAGAAGTTGTTGGCGTCGATGAGGGCGAAGGGGCGGACGAGCGCCGGGGGCGCGGGGCCGGGGGGCATGGGGGGACTCCGATAGGTGTTACGGGAATCAGAGTATAGGGGATGGGGGGCCGGGGTGGCGCGCTTTAACGCGCCAAGCGGCTCCCAGCAGCAGCCACCCGCAACTTGCTTACCTCCAGCCTGAAACCCATACTCAAATTAACAAAACCCGCCAAGGCTATGCGCGTCAGCGTACCCTCAAACCGGCGGGTTACTTTTTGGCGCGGGGGTGTCGTCTGGCAACCATGAAGCGACCCTTCAACAAACCACCGACGACCTACAACCCAGCAGGTAGCCCTGCTCCGCGGACGTGGCCTGGTGATAGACGATGCCGCCGAGGCCGTGTTCTACCTGCGGCATCTCAACTACTACCGGCTTGGCGCCTATTGGCTGCCTTTCGAGGCCGATCATGGCACCCATGCCTTCAGGCCCGGCACCCGCTTTGCCGAGGTCCTGAACCGCTACATTTTCGATCGCGAACTGCGCCTGTTAGTCCTGGATGCCATTGAGCGGGTAGAAGTTTCGGTTCGCAGCCAATGGGCCTACCAACTGGCCCATCATCACGGCCCCCACGCCCATCTCGATCCGGACCTCGCCTTCAAGCCGTCCCTGTGGCGGGACAACCTGACCCAGTTGACGGAAGAGGTCAAACGGTCTGAAGAGGCCTTCATCCGCCACCTGCGGGTCACCTACACCGAGGCCTTGCCGCCCGTCTGGGCCGTGTGCGAGGTCATGTCCCTGGGCCTGCTGTCGCGTTGGTATAACAACCTGGGGCCCATGCCCACCCGCCGGGCCATTGCCAACGTCTATGAGGTCGACGAGCAGGTGCTGGAATCCTGGCTGCGTCATCTGTCCTTGGTGCGCAATATCTGCGCCCACCACAGCCGCCTGTGGAACCGGGAGTTCACCATCACCCCCCAAATACCCCGCAAGCGCCCGCCAGGCTTGGCGGCGCAATGCCGGCCGGGTTCACGCA
>JADZBU010000155.1 GCA_020851955.1 Chromatiaceae bacterium
GGCGGTTATTCCGTGAAGAAATCCTGATCCATGCGGATACGCACGGACTTGTCGCTGCCCTGGGGTTTGACCTCGATGGCGAAGTCGATGGTCTGGCCGTTTTGGACGGGAAACTCGCCAATGTAGTAGATGGCGTTGCCCTCGCGGATCTCGCGCATGACCAGGGGGGATTTCTGGCCGGTCAGCAGCAGGATTTCCGCTTGCAATTGCGCCGGGACCGGGGTGCCGGTGGTATCCGGGACTTCCTTGATGACACTGACATTGAGGAGGCCGCGGTATTTGCTGCGCTGCAGACCATAGGCCTTGGCGATCTCCGGCGTCAGGGTGTCCGCGGAGAAGGCGTTGTGGTGGATGGTGAAGCCATCCGTGGTGGTGCTGTTTTCGGCGCTGACCCAGGTGGGCAGGGCCAGGGCGGCGGCACACAGCAGGCCAAGGAAAGGGGTGCTTTTCATGGTGAATCCTCTGCAAAAGGGGCCTTGTGACCCGACTAGCCCCTATTTGGTAGCAGGGCGGCGGGTTTGAAAGTGGTAAAAGCCCCTAATCCCGTCAGCGCGGCGGCATAAAGTCGGGCAGCCGCCCGGGTGCCTGGATGCGCACCCGCTTGAGCCGGGCCTGTTCCCCACTCACCAAGACGACCCGGGAGGGGGGCACGGCGAACAGCTTGGCCAGGAAGCGCCGCAGATGGGCGTTGGCCTTACCCTCCACGGGCGGGGCCGTGAGGCGAATCTTGAGGTGATCGCCGGCGACCTCGCCGACGGCATCGGCGCTGGCTCGGGGCTGGACGCGCAGACTGAGCAGCAGGTCGTCGCCCTCCCAGCGATACCAGGGGGTGTCCGCCGGTGCCGTCACCCCCCGGTCACCCTCAGAAGGGGCTGCCGGTGAGCAGCTTCAGGGGTGGAATCAGTAACATCTGCAGCAGGACCAGGCCGATGGTGACGGCGATGGGCGAGAGGTCCAGGCCGCCAAAGGCCGGCAGGCGCCGCTGTACCGGCTCCATGACGGGGTCCGTCAGCCGTTCAATGAGGTTGACCATGGGATTGGAGGGATTCGGATTAACCCAACTCAGGACGACGCGGATGATGACGGCGTAGATAAAGACATCGATCGCCAGTTCGACCAGGGCCGGGATCGACCAGAGGATGGCGCCGATGGCGGCCAGGCCCAGACCCGCCAGGAGCCCCACCAGGAAGAGCACGGCGGTCTTGACCAGCCAGGCCAGAACCAGGGAAGAGATGTCCATCCCCCGGACGCCGGGGATGAAGCGGCGCAGGGGCATGAGTACCGGGCTGGTCACCTTGACCACGAACTGGGAAACCGGGTTGTAGTAGTCCACCTTGGTCAGTTGCAGCAGAAAGCGCAGCATGGCCACGAAGGCATAGAGGCCACCCAGGGTCTGGATGAGAAAGATGAGGGGATTGGTGAGATAGTTGCCAGTCATGGATGGGTTGCCAGCAGAGTGGAGAGGGCCTGGGAGCGGGCTTGGGCGGCGCGCACGGCCCGGGCGACCAGATTGGAAAAATCACCTTCCATCAGCACCTGGAGGGCGCATTCGGTGGTGCCGCCGGGGGAGGTCACGCGCTCGCGCAGCTCCTTGGGATCGAGACTGCTTTCCATGGCCATGCGGGCGGCGCCCAGGGCGGTCTGGATGGTCAGGAGCCGGGCGCTCTCGGCGTCCAGGCCCAACTCCACGGCCACCTTCTCCAGTTCCTCCATGAGCAGGAAAAAATAGGCCGGGCCGCTGCCGGAGACGGCGGTGACCGCGTCCAGCAGGTCCTCTTCATCCACCCAGCGGGTGAGGCCCCCGGCGCGCATGATGGTCTCGGCACGGTTACGTTGGCCGGGGCTGACCTCTGGACTGGCGTGGAGGACGATGGCGCCCGCCTGAATCATGGCCGGGGTATTGGGCATGGTGCGCACCAGGGGACGCGGCCCCCCCAGCCAGGCCTGGATGCTGGCCTCGCGGATGCCCGCCATCACCGAGATATAGAGGGGGACCTTGGTGGTGACGGCCAGGCCCAGGCCGGAGCAGACGGCATGGGCCATCTGCGGCTTGACGCAGAGCAGTACCACGTCCGCCGCTCCCTGGGCCGTCGCGTTGTCCTGGGTAACCCCCACCCCATAGTGGCGCGCCAGCTGTTCCCGTTTGTCCGCGTCGGGTTCGCTGACGATGAGATCGGCCGGGTCGTAGCCATCGCTGATCAAGCCGGCGATCAGGCTGCTGGCCATATGGCCGCCCCCGATGAAGGCGATCGTCTCTCGTGTCATGTCACTTCAATTCCTGAGTTGGGACCTGGACGGCGATTCTAGACCAAGTTTCTCCCCGGATTATGCTCTTGCCCCAAAAATGGCCGTGCCGATCCGCACCAGGGTCGCCCCCTCCGCGATCGCGGCCTCCAGGTCATCCGACATCCCCATGGACAGCTCCCGGAGGGGACAGTCCGGGCTGGCCAGACGATCCCGCAACTGGCGTAGCGCCAGAAAGGGCTGACGCTGGGCGGCCTCGCCCACCGCCGGGGCCGGCATGGCCATGAGCCCGACCACTTCGAGCCCCGGCAGTTGACGGCAGGCGGCCAGCAAGGCGGTGGCGGCCTCGGGGGGGACGCCATTCTTGGTCGCCTCGCCGCTCACGTTGATCTGCAGGCAGGCCTTGAGGGGCGGCAGTCCGGGCGGACGCTGGCGGGACAGGCGTTCGGCGTGATGGGCATCGGCCAGGCCGTGAACCCAACGAAAATGCGCGGCGATCTGGCGGGTCTTGTTGGATTGGATCTCGCCAATGAAATGCCACTCCAGCGGCAGATCCGCCAGGTCCGCCATCTTGGCGAGGGCCTCCTGGAGATAGTTTTCACCGAAGGCCAGTTGACCGGCGGCCTGGGCCGCGCGGATGGCTCCGGCGCTCTGGCGCTTGCTGACCGCCAGGAGGGCGACGCTGCCGGGTTCGCGACCGAAGCGACTTTCGGCGGCTCTGATGCGCTGTTGCACCTCAGCCAGGTGGGTGGCGACGGCAGGGTCGGCGGCAGGGGTCATGCTCGGCTCCGAGGGGGAGGGTGGCTCAGCCCTCGCTCTTGAGGTAGCGCACCAGCTTGGTCAGGGCCTGGCCGCGATGGCTGAGGCGGTTCTTGGTGACGGGGTCCAGTTCGGCGGAGCTGCAACCCTCGGTGGGGACAAAAAAGATGGGATCGTAACCGAAGCCGTTCTCGCCGCAAGGCGCCTCCAGGATGACGCCCTCCCAGGTGCCCTGACAGATCACCGGGGTCGGGTCCTCGGCGTGGCGCAGATAGACCATGAGGCACTGAAAGCGGGCGGTGCGCTCCGTCGTCGGTACCCCTTTCAGGGCTTCGAGCAAGCGGTTGAGATTGTCCAGGTCCGAGGCCCCGCGTCCCGCGTAGCGGGCGGAATAGATGCCCGGAGCACCATTCAGGGCATCGACCTCGATACCGGAGTCGTCGGCGATGGCCGCCAGCCCGCTATGGGCGGCGGCGTTGCGCGCCTTGAGAATGGCATTCTCGACGAAGCTCAGACCCGTCTCCTCCGCCTCGGCCACCCCCAACTCATCCTGGGGAATGA
>JADZBU010000156.1 GCA_020851955.1 Chromatiaceae bacterium
CCGATGCTGGCCCCCATGTAGATGTCGGGCTCGCCGGGCAGGTGAAAGGGCTGCTCCAGCAGGCCCAGCAGGGCCTGGGCGACCCCGGCCGCGTCCTCGGGTTTGGCCGGGTGCTCCATCAGCAGCAGGAATTCGTCCCCGCCCAGGCGCCCCAGGGTGTCCTCCGTCCGGACCCTTTCCCCCAGCCGCTGGGCCAGGGCCATGAGGAGGGCGTCGCCGACCGGGTGCCCCAGGCTGTCGTTGATATGCTTGAAGCGGTCCAGATCGATGAAGAGCACCGCCACTCCCCGCGCCTGGCGCCCGGCGTGCTCCAGGGCGTGTTGCAGGCGTGACAGGACCAGACGGCGGTTCGGCAGCCGGGTCAGGGGGTCGTAATGGACCAGATCCTCCAGCCGCGCCTCGGACGCCTTGAGCTGGCTGATGTCGGTCATGACGCCCACGTAATGGCTGGGCCGGTCCCGGGAGTCGCGGACGGTGCTGATGCTCAGGATGAGGGGATAGAGCTCGCCATTCTTGCGCCGGTTCCACAGCTCGCCCCGCCAGTAGCCGCTGGTGGTGATACTGGCCCACAGGGCCTGGAAAAAAGCGGGGTCCTGGCGGCCCGAACTCAGCAGGCGGGGATTGAGATACAGGACCTCCGCCTCGGTGTAACCCGTGATGTTGGTAAAGGCCTGGTTGACGCTGATGATGCGCCCCTCGAGATCCGTGATGAGGACGCCCTCGCGGGTGCTCTCGAACAGGGCCGCGGCCTGGCGCAGCCGGCTGTCGGCCTGCTTAGCCTCGGTCACGTCGCGCCAGACCCCGGTGGCCTGGCTCCCGGCCCCGGCCTCGCCGCCGGGGAGGCCGATCTCGTCCTCGATCCAGCGCATCCGGCCCGCGCCGTCGCGAAACCGGTAGGTGAGGCGCGGGGACCCGCCGGCCCCCAGCCGGGCGAGCCAGGCCTGGGCCTGGTCGCGGTCCTCGGGGTGCAGGTGACCGGGCCACCAGTCCGGGGCCAGCGCCGCCGACAACTCATGGCCCAGAAGCCGGGCCAGATTGTCGCTGATCCAGGTGAGGGGCCGCGCCGGGTCGGCGAGCCGCCGGGTGTAGAGAACCACCGGGCTGGCGGCCATCACCAGGGCGAGCCGCTCCGAGGCCGCGCGCAGATTGGCGCGCTCCCGGGCCAGTTCCACCTGACCCCAGGCCTTTTCCAGGGTCGCCGGCAGTTTGTGGAGATAGCCCGGGTGCTTGACGAGGTAATCGCTGGCCCCCAGGTGCATGGCCCGCGCCGCGATCGTCTCGCTGCCCTGCCCCGAGACGATGACCAGGGGGATGTCCAGGCCGCGCTCGCCGCGCAGCACCTTGAGGGCCTCCAGGGCGTCCAGGCCCGGCAGGGCGTAATCCAGCAGCACCAGGTCGAACTCGGCGGGACCGCGCGGGTCCCGGGGCAGGCGGGCCAGGACCTGGTGGACATCCGGGACGGCCGTCAACCGGATGTGGGGGGCGTAACGGGTCAGGTGGCGCTGGGTCAGATCCAGATCGGCGGCGTGGTGCTCGGCGTAGAGCACCCGCAGGGGCCGCGCGTGCCGGGCCTGGGCGGCGTTGAAGCGTTCCCAGGCCGCGCGCAGGGTCGCCGGGAGGCGCTCCAGGGCCGCGAGGTCCTTGGTCAGGTAATCGTCGGCCCCGGCCTGGAGGGCGGCGATGGCGGCCTCCGGGTCGCCGGCGCCGGTGAGCATGACCACGGCCAGGGGCAACTGCCGTTCGCGAATCCAGGTCAGGAGTTGCAGGCCGGAACCGTCCGGCAGATGCAGGTCCACCAGGGCCAGATCATAGGTTTCCTCCGCGAGCAGGCGCTCCCGGGCCGCCGCCAGGCTGGCCGCCGCCACGATAGCGATGTCCGGCGCCTGGCGCGCCAGGA
This sequence comes from Chromatiaceae bacterium, assembly GCA_020851955.1. Classification (GTDB taxonomy): domain Bacteria; phylum Pseudomonadota; class Gammaproteobacteria; order Chromatiales; family Chromatiaceae; genus M0108. The sequence goes on from JADZBU010000156.1 coordinate 1,898, forward strand.
GGCGTCGGGTCAGGTCGGCGTCGGTCGGGTTGTCTTCAACATGCAAAAGGCGCACGCGGTTACCTCGGGGGATGGTTGAGTTGGCACCAGTACAGTTCGATCTGGGCCGTCACTTCCAGGAAACAGTCGAAATTGACGGGCTTGACGATGTAGGAATTGGCGTGCAGCTGGTAGGCGGCCTGGATGTCCCGATCCTCGTTGGAGGAGGTCAGCACCACCACGGGCAGGAACTGGGTCAGGGGGAGCTCGCGCAGCTGGCGCAGCACCTCCAGGCCATTGACCCGCGGCAGCTTGAGGTCCAGCAGGACCACCCGCGGCAGGGGCTCGCCCGCCGCCCAACTCGGGATCATGTCCAGCACCTCCTGACCATCGCGGGCCACCTGGAGGGGCTGGGCCAGCTTGCGGCGGGCGAAGGCGCGCCGGGTCAGGTCCAGGTCCGTGGGGTTGTCCTCCACCAGCAGGATGGGACGGGGGATGGCATCGTCGGTCATGCCGGCAACTCCAGGTAAAAGGTGGCTCCCTGGCCCGGAGCGCTCTCGGCCCGGATGCTCCCGCCCATGCGGTGCAGGGCCTTGCGCACGATGGCCAGCCCGATGCCGGTGCCCGGATAGTCCTCGGCTCGTTGCAGACGTTGGAAAATCTCGAAGATGCGGTCATGGAAGCGCATCTCGAAACCGATGCCCTGGTCCTGGATGGCGATCTGGATCAGGTTCCCGGTCGCCTGGCCCCGTATCTCGACCTGGGGCGGCTGGTCCGGCTGGTGAAACTTGAGGGCATTGTCGAGCAGGTTGCGCAGCACCATCGCCAGCCCCTCGGGGTCGGCCCGGGCCACCAGGCCCGCTACCTCGACCCGCACCTGGGCCCCGCTCGCCTGGATGTCCTTGGCCCGCTCCGCCAGGATACGTCCCATCAGGGCCCCGAACTCCACCGGGATGCCGTTCAGACCCCGCCGTTCCATGCGCGAGTAAGCCAGCAGGTCCTCGATCAACTGGCTCATCTGATCCACGCCGTGACGCACGTTGCGCAGAAAGAGCCGGCCCTCCTCGTCCAATTGCTCCAGATGGTCCTCCAGCAGCAGGCGGCTGTAGCCGTCGATGCCGCGCAGGGGGGCCTTGAGGTCATGGGAGACCGAATAGGTGAAGGTCTCCAGCTCCTTGTTGATGGCGGCCAGTTCGGCGGTCCGGGTTGCGACGCGCTCCTCCAGTTCGGCGTTGAGGCGGAGGACCTCGTCCTCGATCCGCTTGCGTTCCGTGATATCGCGCACCACCAGGATGAGTTGGCCGCTCTCCGGCCACGGGCTGAGCCGGGCCTCGTAGTAGCGGTCCTGGCCGGCCAGGGACAGGGGGTATTCGTAGCCGATGAGGTGGCCCTCGCGCCCCACTCGCGCCAGGTTGTCCATGAAAGCCTCCGC
>JADZBU010000157.1 GCA_020851955.1 Chromatiaceae bacterium
ATGATTTACGCACGGCTGTACGAGACCGAACGGGCGGCGCGGGACGCGGTCACGCAACTCAAGCAGGAAGGCTTCCCCGAAGACACCCTCTTCCTGGTGACGCCCGACTCCGACCGTGAGGCAGGATCGGCCGAGACCCTCGCCACCGCGATCCAGGCTGGTTTCATGGAGGGCTACGACGCCCGCATCTATGCTCAAGGTCTGGAGAGAGGGCGCTCGCTCGTCATGATTCGCGCGGGTTTTGGCTATGGCCAGCTGGCGCTCAACATCCTGGAGACTTGCGGCCCTGTCGATACCGACCTGCTGCCGCCGCCCCGGACCTGGGCCGACGGCGACAAGTACACCCCCCTGTCCGCGGCCCTGGGCCTGCCGGTGCTGTCCGATCAAGCGGCGCCGATGTCGGAGTTGCTGGGTATTGTGCCACTGGCGACCGGTTCCATGTTCGATCGCTCCTTTGGCTTCAACCTGCTGAGCCAGAAGGCTACTCCCCTGTCTTCCCTCTTTCACCTCAAGACCCTTGCCAGCAAGACCGGCCCCTGGCAGGCCAGCTTTGGGCTGTCCCTCCTGTCACAAGAGCCCGCAGCCAAGTCGTCCAGCTTTGGGCTGCCCTTGCTGTCGGAAAAGCCCGCGCCGCTATCCGCCATGTTCGGCCTGCCGATTCTGACCAGCGACCGCTGATGTTCACGCCTGGTTGGGACGCCCACGGGGGGCGTCACTTCCAGGTGCATTCCCGCCACCCGTGCCCACCTGCCAGTTCAGGATTGGCTACAATTCGACTTGCCGCAATCAGCGGCGTCCGTTCCGCCTTCCGCCGGCAGGGCCGCGGTGACGAAGGCCAGGCCAGCGGCCGCGTCGAAAGCGGTCTGGCGCGCCTCGGCAAGCACCATTTCCGCATCCAGCAGCCCTTTTTCGGCGGCGATGGCGTCGGTCAAGGTACCCAAGCCCGCCTCCAGGCCCTTACGACCCGCATCCGCGGTGACTTTGGCCGCGGCGACCAAGGCCTCCGCCGCCTGGCAGGCGGCCAGACTGGTGCGCAAGGCCTCGTAAGCCGTGGCTATTTCCAGGGCCGCCGCGTCGTGGGCCAGGGCCACGGCGGCTTGGGCGGCCAGGACCCGTGAGCGGGCGCCGCCCGCCCGGCTGTCGCGCAGACCGCCATCGTAGAGGGGGAGGGTCATGCCCAGGAGAATGCCGGTCTGGTCCAGGGGCGTGCCCAGGGCGCCGCCGTTATTGATGCTGAATTGGTTGTCGAGGGTGGTCAGGCCGGCGATGAGGCCTACCTTGGGCATAAAGCCGGCGCTGACCGCCCCCGCCTCGGCCTCGGCGGCCTTGAGTCGGGCCACGCTGGTGATAATGTCGGGACGTCCCGCCAGGGTGGCCGCGATCACCTGATCCAGGTTTTCGCTGGCCATCCTGGGCAAGGATTCGCGGTCATCCTGGATGCCGAGCCGGGCGCCCGGGGGCCTACCGAGGGCGGCGTTCAGGGCGACCTGGGCGATGGCGGCCTCGCCTTGTGCCTGCACGAGGGAGAGTTCGGCCTGAGCGAGCTGTTGGCGCGCCTGGGCGATCTCGATGCGGGTACCCACCCCCCGTTGTTCCCGGGTCTCGGCGGCCGCCAGGATCAGGCGGGCGGCGGCGAGGGCGCGGCCGCTGGCGGTTGCCTTGCGCTCCGCCGCGGCGAGGGCGTTGAAGGCGCGCGTGACGTCGAAGACGAGCTGCTGGTGAAGCTGGTTGAACTTGACGTTGGCGATCGTCGTGAGATGGCGGGAGGCTTCGATCATGGCCTCCCGTTCGCCGAAGTCGAACAAGAGCCACTCGACCGTCAGGATGGGCATGACGCCCTGGACATCGGTCGTCAGGGTTCGGGTGCCGACCAAGGGCAGGGCCACCGGTGTCGACAGCCGTTGATAGCCGCCGACGACGCTCGCCGCCAGCCGGGGGAGCAGGGTGGCGCGCGCCGCCCCGGCCGCCAGGGCCGCCTGGCGCGCCTCCTCCCAGGCCACCCGGGTGGCCGGGTTTCGCCGCTGGGCCAGGTCGATGAGTTCCCAGAGCGCGTAGGGGTGCGCCGGGTCGAGGGTTGCCGAGGCATCGATCTCGCCGCTCCCGAACCGCGCCTGTGTATCAGGCATCTGGCTGTTATCGGGGGAGGGTGCCCGCTCCCCAGGGCCCAGGGGTCGGGAACTGGACGGCACTACTCCCGCCGCGGGCACAGGGGGTGCCTGCTCTCCAGGGCTCGGGCTCGCGGGCAGGGAACCCGAGGGCGGAGGCTGGCCATACTGGGCCAGGCTGGTTGTGACCTGGGTGCGCAGGGACTCCGGCGGGTTCCAGGCTTGATGCGGAGCCGCGCTGGGTCCCATCACGGGATCGCCGCCACAGCCAGCGCACAAGACCACGAGGAGGGCCGCGAGGTGCGGCACGACCAGGTGGGCTAGGCGAGTCCCCTCACCGGGCATGGATGGCCTCCAGGCTCATCACCGCGAACTGGTCATCAAATTGGCGGTAAAGCCTGGCCCGCTCCTTGAGAAATCCTCTTAGCCAAGAGTCCTCTCCCGTGGCGCTGACCACTTCTGCCCCGGGCTGGGGCGCCGGGCCGCTGCCGGCTGGGTCGGCTAATTGGGTGGGCCGCCGGTCCAGGAAGGCCTGGATGGCCTGGGCGCGTAGCCCGTCTTCTTGCCGCACCCGTGTCGCGACGGGGGTGGGGAGCACCGTCGCGGCAAGGCGCTGCTGGGCCAGCAGGGCGGCGGTCAGGTGAAGGTCCTCGCAGAGGCTCATGAGCCTCTGGGCCGCCGCCCGCCGTTCCCCCTGGGGCCGGATCTGGGTCGGTTCGAAGATTAACAACTCCAGGCCGGCGCCGGCGGCGGTCAGTTCGGTGTTGACGCCATCATCGAGACGGGCTACCGCGGCGGGTTCCGCGGGCTCCCCGAGCAGTTCACCCATCTTCGCCAGGGCGGCGCGAAAATGCTGGCGAATACTGCCTTCGGCGCTCACCGGCCAGAGGGCGATAAAGATGCCGGCAAGGGCGAGATTGCCCACCAATATCCCGATGAGCCGCTCCGTCGGGATGCCGAGATCAAAAGAGGGGCCGAAGTCGTGCAGGGTCGCCAGATAGAAACAAAGCGCCACTTGCAGACCCAGATAGGAAGAGCGTTCGCTGCCCAGGTAGATCCAGGCCGAGGCGAAGGTGACGGGCACGATCACCAGAATGAGGCCATCGATGGACTGGATGTGCGGAAAGGCATAGAGGATGACGCCATAACTGAGCAAGGCCCCGATCAGACAGCCCATCAGTCGCAGGCTGAGCTTATGCAAGGTTTCGGCAACCGAACTCAGGGCGACGTAAAAGCAGGTGATGACGCAGGTGTGGATGCCCGGCCAGTCGAGGCCGATGTAAAAGAGGTAGCACAGCATGACCGCGAGGCTGGTCTTGAAGGCGAAGCGGGCATATTCGGGGTTCGTCCAGGCATCGGCGACCAGGAAGGCGGTGGGTGGGGGCGGCGGTGCCTCGCCCCGGCAGGCCGCGATGACCTTGGGGTCGCCCTGGCAAACCGCGGCCAGGGCATCCAGGACCCGGTCAATCTCACCCAGGGCTGCGGAGGCGTTCATGGCCGCTGGCGGGGATAAGGTCGCGGAGGCGGTCTAGGCTACCGGTGGTGATGAGGCTGCTCCAGCGGTCGGTTTTGCCGATGGAGGAGAGGCTGCGGCGGCGGTTAGGGTTGCAGGCGGGGATGAGGCTGCCGACGCTGTCGGGGCCTCCGGTGGCGATGAGCCCGCGGCGGCGGTCGAGGCCGGAGGCGGAGATATGGCTGCGGATGCGTTCAGGGCGGCCGGTGGGGATGAGGCCGTGAAGGCGGTGGGGGCCATCGACGGACATGATGTCGCCCCTGACGGAGCAGGGACCGGCAAGCCGCCGCCCTCAAGCTGGCGGATGAGGGTTCCTAGCAGTTCCAGCCGCTGTTCCGCCCAGGCCGGTTCACCCGCCAAAGCAGCGGTGGGGAGGGCCGCCAGGGCCATCAGCAACCGGGTCGAGAGCCTTTCCAGCGCCTCCAGATAGGCCAGTTGCCCCTCGGACAAGAGGTTCAGCCGCCTGACCATCTGCTTGTAACTGGCCGTATCGCTGTCGCCGTTGCGGAGGATTGCCAGTAGCGCCTGGTGTTGGTCCCGGCCCGGCGCCTGGAGCAGGTCGCTGGCGGCCGTGAAACGCCGCCGCAGGGTGTCGCGATAGAGTCGCGCCGGGCTGCGACCCGCCACCAGGTTGAGCAGGATCAAGAGCCCCATGGGCACCAGGACCGTGGGGATCATCCAGAGAAAGGCGTGGGTGATCAGGTCCGGGAAGCCGACCAGGTCCGGGGCGGTGAGGGCCATGGCGAAGACCATGGCCAGGGAATTGGCGAGGGGACCCGATGGGGTGGTGCGGGAGAGGAAGACGCCCCCAAACACCAGGGCCGCCATGGTCAGCAATCGCACCAGAGGGTCCCCGGCGGTCATGGCGGTGATGACGAGGGCCAGGCCGATGGCGAGGATTACGACCAGGATCAGGGCGAAGCCCTCGATGGCGCTGGAGCCGGCATCCTCCTTGCTCGCGAAGAAGATCAGAAAGGCGGCCAGGGCGGCCTCCGGGATTTGCCAGGCCATGCAGACCACGACCGTGGCGACGCACAGAATGGTGATGCGCAGCGCCTGGCCGAGGCGTCCGGGCGTCGGCGCCAACTCGGTCCGGAGCCACTGGCCCCAGTCCGAGAAGAGTACGCCGGGGCCGCCGGCGTCAGTCGCGAGGGCGCTGTTCATGCAGGATCACGACCGCCGAGGCGCCGATACGCATCAAGTCCTCGGGCGGTGCTTGCAGCCGGATGCGCACCGGGAAGCGCGCCGCGACCCGGACCCAATTCAAGGAGCGGGCCACATAGGGGAGGTTGCCCAGGGCCGTGATCTCATCCTCGGAAATGATGCCCCACCCAATGCTCTCCAGGGTGCCGGGGATGCGAATGCTCTTATCGATCATGACGAAGACATCCGCCGGGTCCCCCTCCCGCATGGCGGTGAGGTCCGTCTCCCGGAACAGGCCGGTGGCGCACCAGGTGGCCGTGTCGATGAGCGAAAACAGGGATTGGCCAGGGAGCACGAAGCCGCCGGCCGCGTTCTTGAGCCCGACGATCCGGCCGGTGACCGGGGCGCGCACCTCGGTCTGGGCGAGTGCCCGGCTCGCGATCGCGACCTGGGCGCGATTGGCCCTAACCTGTGCCTCCAGGGCCTGGGTGGACTGCACCTGATTTTCCGCCGCCTGAGCGGCACCCAGGGCTTGTTGCCAGCTGATCTCCGCGTCACGGACCGCCGTGCGCGCCTCGTCCAGGGTTTGCCGCGAGATATAAGCCTGCGATTCCATGGGCGCCAGGCGTTCGGCGGTGCGCCTGGCCAGATCCAGATTGGACTGGGCGCGCCGCACCTGGTCTTGCGCCACGGTGGCATTGGCCCGCTCCGCCTCTTGCAGGCGCCGCTGGTCGGCGAGCGTGGCCTCGACCACCGCCAGCTCGGCCTCGGCTTGGGCTAATTCCAGCCGATAGGTCTCCGGGTCGATGCGAAACAGCAAGTCCCCGACGGTGACCTTTTGATTGTCAGTGACCGCCAGTTCGATCAGGCGCCCGGGCACGGGGGAAGAGATGGGGACCAGGTCGGCATCGATGGCGGCGTCGTAAGTGCGGGGCGAGAGGGCGAGGGTCGCCACCAACCGATAAGCGACGGCAAGGGTAACCAGGGCGACAACGACAAAGAGGAGACGGCCAAGATAAGGCGGTTTCACAGGCTGGCCGTCTGTCTGGTGGCGGGTGTCTGGGACCGGTGGCCCGGGCGGTGACGGGGGATGGGACGCGGCCATCCGCTCCCGTGGTCCGAGGATGCGGGGCTCATGTCAGGCGCCGGAATGGGCAAACAGGAACAGCCAGATGCTCATCGAGGCGAGACCACTCAGCAGGGTATAGAAGAGGCCCGGTAGCGGAATCTCGCGGGCAAAGGCGAATCGCGACAAGAGGCGGTAGGCCATTAAGGCACAGAGGATGCCGAGCAAGATGCTGGGGATCCAGGCGGGAAAGTAAGAGCCGACGAATGCGACGATCGGGGCCTTGTCCATGAGCGGCTTCGCGGCAGAGGGGGAACCAGGTCGAACGACCCATAAAATGATGATGTTACATCATAAATCGATTGTATCGCAGGCTGGGGATTGGCGGCAAGCAGGCCATCCCGAAGCCCCTCACCCGCAAGCCTATTCGGGTGGGTCCGGCATGGATCGGGCTCCGGCATGAATGGCCAACCGCCGATGGGCCGTCGGCTAAGGCAGGGCGGGCATGCCGGACCTCCGCCACTGTCCAGACCGGGAGGGGCCTGCGCCTTGCCCGTCACCCCTTCCGCCCCTAAACTCGCCGGAAACAAAACCGGCCCCGGCGAGGCGCGCCCGGCTAAGCCCAATTTCCGGCCCTGCGCGTCCAACCTGGCCTCCTACCTAGGAAAACCCCCTCATGCCCCCCGCAGTCGTACTCTTAAGTGGCGGCCTGGATTCGACCACCACCCTGGCCATCGCTCAGGCCGAGGGTTTCACCCCCTATGCCCTGTCCTTCCGTTATGGCCAGCGGCACTTAGTCGAACTGGAGTCCGCCCAGCGGGTCGCCTCAGTCATGGGCGTGGCCGAGCACCTCATCGCCGACATTGACCTGCGCCGCTTTGGCGGCTCGGCCCTGACGGCGGACATTCCGGTGCCCAAGGACCAACCCCTGGCGACCATGGGGGCGGGCATCCCCATCACCTATGTCCCCGCCCGCAATACCATCTTCCTATCCTTTGCCCTGGCCTGGGCCGAGGTCCTGGGGTCCAGCGACCTCTTCATCGGCGTCAACGCCCTGGACTATTCCGGCTACCCGGACTGCCGGCCCGAGTACCTCGCCGCCTACGAGCGGATGGCCAACCTGGCCACCGCCGCCGGGGTCGAAGGGCGCCAGCAACTGCGCATCCACGCCCCCCTGCTTGCCCTGACCAAGGGCCAGATCATCCAACGGGGTCTGGCCCTCGGCATCGACTACGGCCTCACCAGCAGTTGTTACGACCCCGGCGCGGCGGGCCAGCCCTGCGGCCAGTGCGACTCCTGCCAACTGCGGGCCAAGGGCTTCCGCGAGGCCGGGGTCCCGGACCCCTTGCTGATCCGGCATGGCCAGGTCCGAGGTGATTGAGATGAGCGCGCCACTCCACTACCTGGCTACCGCCCCCTTCGAGGCCGCCCGCCAGGTCGCGATCCTGCCCGCTGGGCACCGCTCCCGGCGCCTCCACGGTCACAGCTTCCTGGCCCGGGTCCGGGCCGCCCTGCCCAGCGGCTGGGCGCCCTTCCCCGGGGGCGAGGGCGGCGCCCTGGTGTCGGCCCTGACCAGGGCCGTCGCCGACCTCGATTACCGCTACCTCAATGACCAGTTCCCCGTGCCCACCGACGAAAACCTCGCCCGCTGGCTGCGCGACCGGCTCGCGGTCCCCGGCCTCGCCAGCGTGGGTGTCCAGAGCACCCGTGACGCAGGGGCGGAGCTGGATGGCGCCGACCACTGCCATCTCTGGCACCGCTTCCGCTTCGAGGCCGCCCACCGGCTGCCCCACGTCCCCCCGGGCCATCCTTGTGGGCGCATGCACGGCCACGGCTTCGAGGTCATCCTCCACGCCGACCAGGAGCTGGCGGGCCAGGACATGGGTCTGGACTTCGACGACCTGGCCCGCCACTGGGCGCCCCTCCAGGCGGAACTCCACCACGCCTGTCTCAACGACATCCCCGGCCTGGCCAACCCCACCAGCGAGTTGCTCGCCCACTGGCTGTGGGACCGCCTCAGGCCCACCCTGCCGGCCCTCTCCTGGGTCAGCGTTTACGAGACCGCCACCGCCGGCTGCCACTTCGATGGGGAGCACTACCGCATCTGGAAGGAACTGCGCTTCGAGGGCGCCCTGCGTCTGGCCCGCGCCCCGCAGGGCGATAGCCGCCGGCGCCTGCACGGCCACAGCTACCTGCTGCGCCTGCACCTGACCGCGCCCCTGGACCAGGTGCTGGGCTGGACCGTGGACTACGGTGACGTCAAGGCCCTGTTCAAGCCGGTCTACAACCGGCTCGATCACCATCAACTCGACGAGATCCCCGGCCTGGCGGACCCCGACCCCGCCAGCCTGGCGCACTGGATGCGCGGCGAGATCGCCATCGCGCTCCCCCAACTGGATCGCATCGACCTCTACGACACCCCCGGCTGCGGCGTCAGCCTCTGCTGGGGTGAGTTGGGGCCGGCCCTGCCGGCATGAGTTATAGCGTCAAGGAGATCTTCTACAGCCTGCAGGGGGAGGGCGCCCAGACCGGCCGACCGGCGGTCTTCTGTCGCTTCGCCGGCTGCAATCTCTGGTCAGGCCGCGAGCAGGACCGGGCCAAGGCCGTCTGCAACTTCTGCGACACCGAGTTTCGGGGTACCGACGGGGTAGGGGGCGGCCGGTTTGCCGGCGCTGAAGAACTGGCGGAGCGCATCCAGGCTATCTGGGGCGGCGACTCTGGCCCCGGCGTCCGGCCCTATGTCGTCTGCACTGGTGGCGAGCCTCTGCTGCAACTGGACGCCCCCCTGATCGCCGCCCTCCAGGCCCGTGGCTTCGAGGTCGCCGTCGAGACCAACGGCACCCGCCCGGCGCCTCCGGGGCTGGACTGGGTCTGCGTCAGCCCCAAGGCCGATGCCGAGCTGGTCCTGCGGTCCGGCGACGAGTTGAAGCTGGTCTATTCCCAAGCGACGGCCACCCCGGAACGCTTTGTCGGGCTCGATTTCCGCTACTTCTTCCTCCAGCCCCTGGATGGGCCGGACCGGGCTGCCCATACCCAGCAGGCCCTGGCTTATTGCCTGGCCCATCCCCGCTGGCGGCTGAGCTTGCAGATGCATAAGGTGTTGGGCATTCCCTGAGGTTAAACAGGCTGGTACAGTCCCTTCGTTACCCGACCGGCAACAGGATATCCTTAACCCCCATCGACCGATCGCTAAGCGCCCGAGCCCTACGTCGCGATAAGAAACCATGAACCCAGATACCATCTTGAAACAGCTTAAGGACCACCGGGCGGAAATGGCCGAACGTTTCGCCGTCGAGCGCTTAGGGTTGTTCGGCTCCGCTGCCCGAGCGGAAATGACCGAGGACAGCGACGTGGACGTGCTGGTCGCCTTTCGCGGTCCGCCGCGCTTTGCCGCCTATCTGGGCCTGAAGCGCTACCTGGAGCAACTCATTGGCCGCCGCGTCGATCTGATCACGGAGACGGGTCTCAAGCCCCGTGCCCGACAGAGCGTGGAAAGAGATTTGATCTATGTCCCGTGACTGGCTGCTCTTTCTGGATGATTTGGTTGAGGCGGCGGAGAAAATCATCCGCCTGACGGACAAGCGTGATTTTGACGCTTTCACGCGGGACGAAGGTATCTGCGATGCGGTCCTGATGAATCTGCTGGTGCTGGGGGAAGCGACAAAATGTCTCCCGGACACGGTGCTGGCGGAGATGCCAGGAGTGGATTGTAGTGGTTGATCGTGCTAGTCTGTACGGTAATATCCCGTATGGAGTGCCGTCATGTCCGAAAGCATCGAACGCTTTGATATCCGCCTGCCCGCCAACTCCAAGCAAATGTTGATGCAAGCGGCGGAAATCAGCGGCAACACCCTCACCGGGCTCATCCTGAATGCCGCGATGGATAAGGCGCGGGACATCCTGCAAAGCCACCAGCATTTCCGGTTGAACGCCGAGGACTGGCAACGCTTCGTCGATACCCTGGAACATCCCCCCGAACCCAACGAGGCGCTGCGCACCGCCTGGCTTGACTATCGGGATGCCGGTCTGGAATGAAGATCGTCGCCTTTGATCCGCGCCGCCATGACCGAGGCGGTTTTGACTCTGGGCATGACGGGCTGGACGAGTATCTGCGGCGTTACGCCAGCCAAAGCCTGCGTCATCATCTGGCGCGGGTCTACGTAGCTGAGGATGAACCGGGCCAGGTGCTGGGCTATTACACCCTGTCCGCCGCTTCGCTCGGTCATGACGAGCTCCCGGACGATCTTGCCCGCCGCCTGCCGAAATATCCGGTGCCGGCGGTGCTGATCGGGCGCTTGGCCAGCGACCGCCGGGCCCGTGCCGCCGGTTTGCGTATCGGCACGCGGTTGTTGGTTCACGCGCTTCAGCAAGCGCTGCGCGCCGCCGACACTATCGGCGTGCAATGCGTGATTGTCGATAGTAAGCCGGATTCGGTGGGATTTTACCGGCGATTCGGGTTTCTGCCGCTGCGGGGAGAGGGTTTGAAGCTCTATCTGCCGATCAACACCATCCGATTGCTCGAGGCAGAGCCATCAGCGAGCGGGTCAAGTCGGGCTACCCGCGGTGCGCAGGGTGAATAAGCGCGGTTCAGCCACAAAACAAAAGCTTCCAGGCGCTGGCTCCGCTGATCGTTAGCGAACCCGCCCGGGGCCGCCCATACCCAGCAAACCCTGGCCTACTGCCTGGCCCATCCCCGCTGGCGGCTGAGCTTGCAGATGCATAAGGTGTTGGGCATTCCCTGAGGTAGCAGGCTGGCACCCGCCTTTCCGATCTATACCCAACACCCTTGAGTTATCGGTATCCCGGGCCGGGTGACGACGGGCGGTGTTAGCCCAAAGTAGTAATGTCCCCTTTGTGCAATGTAGAAATGTCCCCTTTTGGCCATCCTAAAGGGGGGACCCCATGGCAGAGGAGACAATCGAGTTGACGCAGCGCGCGCTACACCGGCTGAAGGTGGTCGAGGCGGTCACGGACCGGCGGCTGACGCAGACGGAAGCCGGGTGGCAGTTGGGACTCACCCCGTGGCAGGTGAAGCGCCTGGTGGCGGCCTACCGTGCCAGGGGCGCCGCAGGACTGGTCTCCCAGCGCGTGGGGCAGCCGTCGAACCGACGGCTGAAGGCGGCGTTGCGGGAGGCGATCCGCGCGCTGCTGGTGGAACGCTACCCGGACTTCGGGCCAACCCTAGCCCAAGAGAAGCTCCTGGAGGTCCACCAGATCGAGGTATCGATTGAGACGGTGCGCCAGCTGCAGGTCGAGCTGGGGCTATGGCGACCCAAGCGGCGCCAGGCCGCGCGGGCATTTCAGCTACGCGAGCGGCGGGGGCGCTTTGGCGAACTGATCCAGATCGACGGCTCGCCCCACGCCTGGTTCGAGGGGCGTGGTCCACGTTGCACCCTGATCGTATTCATCGACGATGCCACCGGTCGCCTGGTGCAGCTGTGGTTCGCCCCCAGCGAGACCACGGCGGTTTATATGTTCGTGCTACGGCGGCACCTGGAGCAGTACGGACGGCCCGTGGCGCTCTACTCCGACCGCCACAGCATCTTCCGCATCAACCAGGTGGAGCCCGCCAACGGGGCCACCACCACCCAGTTCGGAAGGGCTTTGGCGGGTCTTGAGATTGAAGCCATTCACGCCCGCACCCCGCAGGCCAAAGGGCGCGTCGAACGGGCCAACCAGACCCTCCAGGACCGTCTGGTCAAGGAATTGCGCCTGCGCGGCATCGACGACCTGGCGAGCGCCAACGCCTACCTCCCCGCGTTCATGGCTGACTTCAACGCGCGCTTCGCGGTGACCCCCAGCTCGGCGGAGGACGCCCATCGGCCGCTGGCCCACACCCCGCGCGCGTTGGACCTGCTGCTGGCGGAGCAGGAGGAGCGGACCCTGTCCAAGAACCTCATCGTGCAGTACCGCAACATCGCCTATCAGCTGCGTCACGCCGGGCCGGGCTACCGCCTGCGGGGGGCCAAGGTGACCGTCTGCGCCCTGGCCAATGGCGAGGTGGTGTTGCTCCGGGAGGGCAGCGAGTTGCCCTACACCACCTACCGCAAAGGGGAGCGCCCACCGCCGGCCGAGGACGAGAAGACCCTCAACGAGCGGGTCGATGCCGCGCTCGCCAAGCAGTCGTCGCCGCCATCCAAGCCGGCCCCAGATCACCCGTGGCGCCAGGCCGGGGCGATGGCAACTGCCCGCACCGCGCCCTCACCCGCCGCCCCCTGATCCCGTACGACCGCGCGCCGCCGGCTGGGCGGGCCCGACGCCCGTCGCCCTCCGGGCGCCTGCCGTCGGGCCCGCCCAGCCGGCATACCCCCCCTCCCTGGCCGCCAACAGGGGACATCTCTATTTTGGAGAGAAGGGGACATTTCTACTTTGGGTTGACAGGGTGACGACGGGCGGGGGACGCCGTGAATACCTCCCTGTAGGCTTGGCGACAGCATCCCTGCTGTCGACACCCCCGCCCGCCGCCACCCGACCCTCCCGCTCGATACCACAGTGTGATCACCGCTGGGTAGATATCCCGGACCGCCTGGCGATTTGAGCGGAGAGGGCGGAAAGCCAAGAATCGGCTTGGCCGAGCTCAAACCTGGGGGAGAGCCAAGCGGCCTCAAGCACCAGCCGCTAGATCCCCGGGATCGCCAGGCCTTGATTAGATCGCCCTAGTTCTACTTTGTCAGATTGATTTTGCTACCCATACACGCTGAAGTCATGTATAATAAGCTATTATTTAATAAGACCTTGCCTGCAAATTGCCCTCCAGAGCCTGCCAGCGGCGCTTAGCGCCCATGTGGCGCCTTTCTCCCGGTTTTTCCGCTCGCGTACCCGCGACGCCACCGCGACGCCACCGCGACGCCACCGCGACCTTTGGCGGCTATCTGCGTGGGTTGTTCCAATCGGAGCGGGCCAACATGCTGCGCATGAGTGAAGTCAACGCGGTTGATCATCAGGCGATGCAGCATCTGCTCACCGCCGGCGCGGTCGACTGGGACGGCTTCGGCGACCAATTGGCCCACGAGGCCAACGTACTGCTGGGCAGCGCGCAGTCGGTGTTGCTGATCGACGAAAGCGGCTTTGCCAAGAAGGGTGAGCGTTCGGCCGTGGTCGCCCGGCAGTGGAATGGTCGGCTGGGGAAGGTGGACAACTGCCAGGTGGGCGTGTTCGCGGCCTTGTGCCGGGGGGAGATGGCCAGCCTGGTGGACGCCCGCCTGTATCTGCCCCAGGCCTGGGCGGACGACGCGCAGCGCTGCGCGCAGGCGGCTATCCCGGCGGACGCCCGGGACTACCGGAGCAAGACCGCGCTGGCGCTGGCGATGGTCGCCACGGCGCAGCGCCGGGGGCTGCACTTCGGGTATGTCGGCGTGGACGGGGGCTACGGCAAGGAACCCGCTTTTCGGTACGGGCTCGACGCCTTGGGCTGTCGATTCGTGGCCGATGTCCATTGTCATCAATCGGTTTATCTCCAGGACCCCGCCCCGCAGGTACCCGCGTGGTCGGGACGGGGGCCACGCCCGCGGCTCGCTCAGGCGCAGTCGACCGCAGTGCGGGTTGACCACTGGGCCGCCGCCCAGCCAGCCGACGCCTGGCAGCGCCGGTGCCTGCGCGGGGGTGAGAAAGGCCCGTTGGTTGCCGAGTACCTACACACCCGGGTCTGGGTCTGGGATCAGTCCCAAGCCCAGGCCCGCTGCTGGCAGCTGTTCGTGCGCCGAGAAGTCGGCGCCAGTGAGATCTCCCACTATTGCTTGTCCAACGCCCCCGAGCACACGCCGTGGCTCGAACTGGCGCGCGTCCAGGCCCAACGGTTTTTCATCGAGCACAGCTTTCGCGAGGCCAAGAGTGAATGCGGCCTGGCCGACTATCAGGTGCGCCGCTGGGATGCCTGGCATCATCATATGGCCTTGGTGATGTTGGCGACGCTGTTCCTGGCCAAACAGAAAATCCAGGGCCAGGCGCAGTGGCCGATGCTCTCGTTCAATGACTTGGTCACCGCTCTGGCCCATCTCCTACCGCGTCGTCAGCTCACCGCCGAAGACTTGGCGGACATCATCACCCAGCGCCACCGTCGGCGGGAGCAGGCCAAGGAGTCTCATGCCCGACGGGTGTTGTCAACAAATAGAACTGTCCGGTTTTGTAGCACATAAACTGTCCGCTCTGATTGGCGCGGTGGGCAGGCGCGAAGGGCGATAGCCCGAAGCGCCTGCCCACCGCGCGG
>JADZBU010000158.1 GCA_020851955.1 Chromatiaceae bacterium
GCCGTGGTGGTGGCCGACGAGGCCAGCCAGTTGCCCCTGGGCCTGGTGACCCTGCGCGAACTCCTGCACGTCATCACCTTCGAGGGTGGCGATCTGGATGCCCCGGTGGCCGCCCACATGACCGGTGCCCCCCTGACGGCGGCGGCGGATTCCCCCGCCCATCGCGCCAAGGTGCTCATGGCCAAGAAGGGGGTCGGCCATATCCTGCTGGTGGAGGCGGATGGCCGTTTTTGTGGCCTGGTGCATCAGGCGGACTTGCTGGGGCTGCGCGCCGGCGGGGCCGAGGTGTTCATCGCCGCCATTGCCGCCACGCGTGACCTCAAGGGCATGGTCCTGGTTGCCGACCAGGTGCGCCGCCGCGGGGCGGAGTTGTTTAACGCCGGCATGGGGGTCGAGGCCATCTGCCAGTGGATGTCGGGCCTCAATGACCTTATCGCCATGCGCGTCATCGAGTTGATCGAGGACGAGTTCGACCTGCCCGCGGTGCCCTGGTGCTGGCTCCTCTTCGGTTCCGAGGGTCGCCTGGAGCAGACCTTCACCACCGATCAGGATAACGGCCTCATCTTCGAGCCCAGCAATGCCGAGGATACCGAGGCCCTGCGCGCCGCCTTCCTGCCCTTTGCCCAGGCCGTCAACGACGCCCTGCATTACTGTGGGTTCGAGCGGTGCCGGGGGGGTATCATGGCCAGCAACCCGGACTGCTGCCTGAGCAGCGAGGAGTGGATGGCGCGGTTTTCGAGCTGGCTGCGGGTGCCGGACCCCGAGGCCCTGCTCTATGGCACCATCTTTTTCGACTTTCGGCCTGTCTATGGCCGCTATGAGCTGGTTGACCGGCTGCGCGCCTGGTTGATGGCCCAGGCCCCGGAACATCCCCTCTTTTTGCGCCTCCTGGCGGACCTGGCCCTAGGGGTGGCGCCGCCCCTGGGTTGGGCCGGTCGCTTTACCTATGACCGCAATCGCGCCTTTCCCCATACCCTGGACCTCAAGCTCCAGGGTGCCCGCCTCTTTGTCGATGTGGCCCGCGTCGCCAGCCTGGCTAAGGGCATCTGGGCCACCAGCACCGCCGACCGCCTGCGCGCCGCGGGTACCGGCCCCGGCCGCTCCGCCGAGGATATCGCCGCCGAGGTCGAGGGCTTTCACCTGGTGCAGCGCTTCCGCATCCGCCAGCAACTGGTGACCCCGGACCACGACGCCGCCAATCGCGTGGACCCCGCCGGCCTCAACGAACTCAACCGGCTCATGCTCAAGGAGGCCCTCAAGCAGGCCAAAAAGATGCAGGCGCGACTGCGGCAGGAATATAGCCTCTGACCTGGACCCCGGGGTTCAGAACCCCGGCACCGCCCGCAGGAAGCAGGTTTTGAGATAGGCGGTCTCGGGGATGGCCGGGTGAATGGGGTGGTCCGGTCCCTGGCCGCCGAACTCCAATAATTGCAGACCCATATTGGCGCGGCGGGCGCCCTGCTGGATGGCGCGCAGAAATTCGTCGCGGCCCAGGTGGAAGGAGCAGGAAGAGGTCACCAGCAGGCCGCCGGGTTCCAGTACCTCCAGGCCGAGGCGATTGAGGCGCTGATAGGCCTGCAGGCCCTCGCGCTCGTCCTTGCGGCGCTTGATGAAGGCCGGGGGGTCGAGCATGACCAGGTCGAAGCGCTCGCCTTGTTCCTTGAGGAGGCGCAGCACCTCGAAGGCATCGCCCTGCACGCCGGTGATCCGGTCCAGCAGGCCATTGCGTTCGGCATTCTCACCCACCCGCTCCAGGGCCGTCGCCGAGCTATCGACGCAGACCACTTCCTCGGCGCCGAGATGGGCCGCCCGCAGCCCCCAGGCGCCGATATAACTGCACACGTCCAGGGCGCGCCGGGGCTGGCAAAAGCGCGCCAGGCGGTCGCGATTCTCCGCCTGGTCGTAGAACCAGCCGGTCTTTTGCCCCGTCAGTGGCGAGACCAGGAAGCGGTTGCCCTGCTCCGGGACCTCGATGTCAACCGGGAGATCGCCCAGTACCACCTCGTTGGCCAGGGGCAAGCCCTCCAGTTCGCGCACGGAGGTGTCGTTGCGCAGCAGGATGCTGGTGGGGCCCACCACCGTCTCCAGGGCGGCCAGGATCTCGGGGCGCGCCCGTTCCATGCCGGCGGTGGTGAGCTGGACCACCAGCAGATCGCCGTAGCGGTCCACCACCAGGCCGGGGAGGCCGTCGCTTTCGCCAAAGACGAGCCGGTAGAAGGGCTGGTCGTAAAGCTGCTCGCGCAGGGCCAGGGCCTGGCCGATTCGCTGCTCCCACAGGGCCGGGCCCAGGGGCCGGCGGGGATCGTGGGTGACCAGGCGGGCGCAGATCAGGGAGTGGGGATTGACGTAGCCGTGGCCGAGGGGATGGCCGCCGTGGCTGAGGATCTGGACCGCCTGGCCGGGCTCGAAGCCCTTGAGCGGCGTCGCTTGGGTATCGACCTCGTTGCTGTAAATCCAGCAATGGCCGGCGAGCAGGCGGCGATCCTGGTCTTTGTTGAGGCGCAGGGAGGCTGGGCTGGTCATGTTGTCTATTTCTCGGCGATGGCTGTGCCCTGGCTTGGCGCCGGGCGTGGCGATGGACTGGGGATGGCTGGGCTGTTAGGCCAGGCAGATTAACAGATTCGCGGCCTCGGGTTGGTGGCGGTATGAGTGCGGATGGTGGCGCTCAGGCAGCCGTTGAGGACCCGAGCCAGCGGGAGGGGATTTTCCTTGCCAGGTGGGAGCCATACTCAATGCTCTGTTTCTCGATGAGGTACCAGGAAAAAAAGCCCATCATGACCGAAATCAAAATTGCCGATACCTGGTTGAAGCGGATGCCATATTCAACGAAGAATAAGACCAGAATCTGCTGAACGGGCCATCCCCACAGGTACACGCCATAGGAAATATCCGCGGTGGGCTTGAGGCGAACGAGAAGATTCTGGCTTGACAACTGAATGATGGACATGAAGAGGGCGAGATAGAAAAGATAGAAATTGCAGCAGGATTGCTTGAAACCGAAAAAGGCTATCCAGGCCGCCAGGCAGGGCGCCCAGCCGATATCCACCTTGTCTTTCCAGATAGCCAGCAGGGCGCCGAAAGCAAAGCAGGGCGCCAGAAGTCGGATTTCCGGATTGTCCGGGAGCCAGGTGAAAAGGATCGGATTTTCCAGTAGTGGATCAATGAGGATTAAAATGAAAATGGGTAGCGTCAGTAATCTGAAGCGGGGTTTTAGCAACCCCAGTACAAAAAAGGCGGCAAGTGTCAAATAAGCAAATACCTCGTGAGGAATGGACCACAACGAGCCGTTGACGGCCCGGAGGGCGTTATCCTCGAAAACTCCAGGCAACTCATATTTGATGTTCATGAACAATCCCTTGTGAAAATACGCAAAAACCTTTTTGTTCGAAAAATACTCGCCCGCGGATTGCTCCGACAGGAGGGGTCCGAGCAGGAAGGCGGTTACCAGGAGGGTAAAGGCCAGGGCGGGCCAGATCCTAAAAAATCTCGCGATCAGAAACCGGGCGAGGTTCCTCTTGATAAGCAGACTGTTGGTTACCACCAGCCCGCTCAAAAAGAAAAATATTTTCACGGCGAGCGAGCCGGAATAGTCAAATCCCAGTAATCTCGTAAGCAGGTCCCCGGGCCCGGGGGCAGGCAAGAGCGCATAGGCATGGCCATAAATCACCATGATGGCGGCGATAACCCTGAAAATATCTAAATTGTTTTTTTCTTTATTCAGGATTTCTTGCAACAGCATGTGAGAATCCCAGGGGCCTGGCGCCTCCGGCCTAACCCGCCAGCTTGGCCTTCAACAGCTCATTCACCTGGTCGGGATTGGCCTGGCCCTTACTGGCCTTCATGACCTGGCCGACGAAGAAGCCGAAGAGCTTGTCCTTGCCGGCGCGGTATTGCTCCACCTGGGCGGGATTGGCGGCGATGATGCCGTCGATCAGGGTCTCGATGGCGCCTGTGTCCGTGATCTGCTGGAGACCCTTGGCGGCGATGATGGTGTCGGCGTCGCCCTCGCCGTTCCACATGGCCTCGAAGACCTGTTTGGCGATTTTGCTGGAGAGGGTCCGGTCCTGGATGCGGGCAATGAGGCCGGCGAGTCCCGCCGCGCTGACCGGCGAGTCGCCAATCTCCAGCCCCGCCTTGTTGAGGGCGGCGGAGACTTCGCCGCCGATCCAGTTGGCGGCCAGCTTGGCATCGCCGCAGGCGGTGGCGACCTCCTCGAAGTACTGCGCCAGGGTGCGGCTGGCGGTGAGCAGGTTGGCGTCGTAATCCGCCAGGCCATAGGCCGAGCGGAAGCGCGCGCGCATGGGGTCGGGCAGTTCCGGCAGGTCGCGGGTGGCCGCCGCCAGGAGCGGGGCGTCGATCACCAGGGGCAGCAGGTCCGGGTCCGGGAAGTAGCGGTAGTCATTGGCCTCTTCCTTGCTGCGCATGGAACGGGTCTCGTCCTTGTCCGCATCGTAGAGGCGGGTCTCCTGGACCACCTGGCCCCCGCTCTCCAGGATGTCGCTCTGGCGCTCGATCTCGTAGCGCAGCGCCCGGTCGAGAAAGCGGAAGGAGTTGATGTTCTTGATCTCGGCACGGGTGCCCAGGGTCTCCGCGCCCAGGGGGCGAAGGGATATGTTCGCATCCATGCGGAAGGAGCCCTCCTGCATGTTGCCGTCGCTGATGCCGATCCAGCGCACGATCTGGTGGATCTTGCGGGCGTAGGCCACCGCCTCCTCCGGCGAACGCATATCGGGCTCGGAGACGATCTCCAGCAGGGGCGTGCCGGCGCGGTTCAGATCGATGCCGGTGAGGCCATGAAAGTCCTCGTGCAGGGACTTGCCGGCGTCCTCCTCCAGATGCGCGCGGGTGACCCCGATCTCCTTCAGGGTGCCGTCATCGAGCCGGATATGGACCTGGCCGCGGCCCACCACCGGGTGCTCGTACTGGCTGATCTGGTAGCCCTTGGGCAGGTCCGGGTAAAAGTAGTTCTTACGCGCGAAGACCGAGCGCTCGGCGATCTCGGCCTCGATGGCCTTGCCGAAACGCACCGCGAGGCGGACCGCCTCGGCGTTGAGGACGGGCAGCACGCCCGGCAGCCCCAGGTCGATGGCGCAGGCCTGGGTGTTGGGGGCGGCGCCAAAGGCCGTGGGCGCGCCGGAGAAGATCTTGGATTGGGTGGCGAGCTGGGTGTGAATCTCCAGCCCGATGACGGTTTCCCATGGCATGGTGGCGTTGACCTCGTGTGCGGATTAAGGGGATTGTGGGCCGGCCGGGGCTCGCGGGCAAGCCGGAAGGGCCACGGGATGTCCCGGGCGGCCATGGCCTGTCTTGCCATTACCCCCGACCAACCGCTAGGATCAAGGGCGATTAAGGTTATTGCCGCGCGCGCGGCCGGAGGGCAACATGGGCCAGGCCATGAGGAAACATCTTTATGAGGAGTGGGAGTATCTGGAAAGCGAGATCCAGGCCCCCGTCAAGCGGGAATTCGTCGCCGGGGAGGTCTATGCCATGGCCGGGGCGACGGCGCGGCATAATCGTATCTCGGGCAATCTCTACGTCATGCTGGATGCCGCCACCCGTGGCACGCCCTGTGAGGTCTTCATGGCGGACATGAAGGTCAAGGTCGAGGCCCACCGAGCCTTTTATTATCCGGATGTTCTGCTGGCCTGCGAGCTCGATGACGACCAGCCCCTCTACCGCACCCGTCCCTGCCTCATCGTCGAGGTCCTCTCGCCCTCCACCGCCGGCATCGATGAGCGGGAGAAGTGGCACCATTACCGGGATATCCCGACCCTGCGCCATTATCTGCTCATCGATTCCGAGTCCCGCCAGGTCCGCCTGCGCAC
>JADZBU010000159.1 GCA_020851955.1 Chromatiaceae bacterium
CGCATCTGGGCGGCGATCTGCTCCAGGATGCGGTTGCCGGAGACCTGGTAGGGCAAGGCGGTGATGACGATGTCGCCCTGCTCCAGCTCATAGCGGGCGCGCTGGCGCAGGCTGCCGTTGCCGGTCTCGTAGAGGCGGCGGATCTCGGCGGCGGGCGTGATGATGGTCGCGGCGGTGGGATAGTCGGGGCCGGGAATGAAGGTCATCAGTTCCGGGATGGTCGCCTCCGGGTGATCCAGGAGGTAGATGCAGGCGCGGGCGACCTCGCGCAGATTGTGGGGCGGGATGTCGGTGGCCATGCCCACGGCGATGCCGGTGGCGCCGTTGAGGAGAATGTTGGGCAGGCGCGCCGGCAGCAGCCGGGGTTCCTCCAGGGTGCCGTCGAAATTGGGCTGCCAGTCTACGGTGCCCTGCCCCAGTTCACCGAGCAGGACCTCGGCGTAGGGGGTCAGGCGTGCCTCGGTGTAGCGCATGGCGGCGAAGGACTTGGGCTCGTCCGGGGAGCCCCAGTTGCCCTGGCCGTCGATGAGGGGGTAGCGGTAGGAGAAGGACTGGGCCATCAGCACCATGGCCTCGTAGCAGGCCGTGTCGCCATGGGGGTGGAATTTGCCCAGGACGTCGCCGACGGTGCGGGCGGACTTCTTGTGCTTGGAGGCGGCGGAAAGGCCGAGCTCGGACATGGCGTAGAGGATGCGCCGCTGCACCGGCTTGAGGCCGTCCCCCAAGTGCGGCAGGGCGCGATCGAGGATGACGTACATGGAGTAATCCAGGTAGGCCTTCTCGCTGAAGACATGCAGGGGGCGGCGCTCGATGCCTTCGGGCGTGAAGGCGGGGCTGGGGGGGGTAAGGGTATCGGTCATCTCATAGCTCCGTCGGACTAGACCCCTCCCAGCCACAAGCTCGCGCAGGCGGGCGATGGTTGCATCATGGGTTCAATATCGGGTGCGGGGTCTTTGCGGTATGACCTCATACTAACATTCCCCGCCGTTGGTCCCCTTGCTGACGAGCAGGCCGCCACCCCCGGTATCCGTCATATCAGGGGCCCGAGAATCCCGAGGCAACCTTGACTGTCCCAGGGCGGACATCAATACTTGGTTGCACTTATCGCAACCCTAAACCGCAAGAATGTCTATATCCCTTGGTATAAAACTGGATGAAATGACCGAATCCCGGCTCAAGGCCCTGGCAAGATCCGTTGACCGGGCTCCCCATTGGCTCATCAAAACCGCGGTCGCGGAATATCTGGACCGGGAAGAGCAGGCCCTGCGGGAGGGCGAGGAAGATGAGGCGCGGTGGCGCCGCTACCAGGAGACAGGAGAGGCCATTGACCAGGAGCGCGTGCTGGCCTGGCTCGATGCCCTCGCTCAAGGCCGTGACGAGACATGCCCAAGGTAATCTGGTTACCCGAGGCCCTCGCTGATATTGAACGACTGACCCTTTTTCTGCGGGACAAAAATCCCCACTCCGCCCGCAGTGCCTGGTTGAGCATCAAGGCGGGAGCCCAACACCTCGCCTCTTTTCCGGAGATCGGTCGACCGCTGCGGGATGGTAGTCACCGCCGGGAATTGTTCGTCGCCTTTGGCGCGGGTGCCTACGTGCTCCGCTACCGCATCGATCACGCTGGCAGTCCGGTGGTGATTCGCGTCTGGCATTCGCGGGAGAGCCGACTGTAGGTTTGAGCGTACCTCACCGCCCCCACCAGGTCACAGCGCCACCTCCGCCAGATCCCCCTTATCCTGCAGCCAGGCCCGCCGGTCGCTGGCGCGTTTCTTGGCTAGCAGCATGTCCATGAGTAACTCGCTCTCCGTTGGGTCGTCGACGGTCAGTTGCACCAGACGGCGGGTGTCGGGGTGGATGCTGGTCTCGCGCAACTGGCCGGGGTTCATCTCGCCCAGGCCCTTGAAGCGCTGGACGTTGACCTTGCCCTTGAGCTTTTCGGCGGCGATGCGGTCGAGGATGCCGCGCTTTTCGTCCTCGTCGAGGGCGTAGAAGACCTGCTTGCCGACATCGATCCGGTAGAGGGGCGGCAGGGCGACGTACACATGGCCCTCGGCCACCAGGCGCGGGAAGTGGCGCAGGAAGAGGGCGCATAACAGAGTAGCGATGTGGGCGCCGTCGGAGTCGGCGTCGGCGAGGACGCAGACCTTGCCAAACCGGAGCCTGGAGAGATCGTCGTCCCCAGGGTCCACCCCGATGGCCACGGCGATGTCGTGGACCTCCTGAGAGCCCAGCACCTCGGTGGATTCGACCTCCCAGGTATTCAGGATCTTGCCGCGCAGGGGCAGGATGGCCTGGAACTCGCGATCGCGGGCCTGCTTGGCGGAGCCGCCGGCGGAGTCGCCCTCGACCAGGAAGAGTTCGCCGCGCGCGGGGTCGGTGGCGGTGCAGTCTGCGAGCTTGCCGGGCAGGGCGGGACCGGCGGTGATCTTCTTGCGCACCACGGTGCGGCCGGCGCGCAGGCGGGCCTGGGCGGCGCCGATGGCGAGTTGGGCGATGGCCTCGCCGTCCTGGACGTGCTGGTTGAGCCAGAGGCTGAAGGCGTCGCG
This sequence comes from Chromatiaceae bacterium, assembly GCA_020851955.1. Classification (GTDB taxonomy): domain Bacteria; phylum Pseudomonadota; class Gammaproteobacteria; order Chromatiales; family Chromatiaceae; genus M0108. Next base: position 2,547 of record JADZBU010000159.1, read on the forward strand.
GACGACGCCGGCGACGAAGGCGGCGCACTCGCGGGAGGAGAGACGCTCCTTGGTCTGGCCGGAGAACTGGGGGTCGAGGAGCTTGACGGAGAGGATGTAGGCGCAGCGCGCCCAGACGTCCTCGGGGGCCAGCTTGACGCCCCGGGGCAGCAGGTTGCGGAACTCGCAGAAGTCCCGCACCGCCTCCGTCAGGCCGGTGCGCAGGCCGTTGACGTGGGTACCGCCCTGAACGGTGGGGATAAGGTTGACGTAGCTCTCGGCGAAGGGCTCCCCGCCGGCGGGGAGCCAGACCAGGGCCCAGGCGGCGGCCTCGGTGGTGCCCTCCATGTTGCCCGTGAAGGGGTCGGCGGGGAGGATTTCGCGGTCCGGAAGGGATTGGACCAGATAGTCCTTGAGGCCGTCTTCGTAGTACCAGGTCATTTCCTCCTGGCTGGCCTCGTCGCGGAAGCTGACGGTCAGCCCGGGGCAGAGGACGGCCTTGGCCTGCAGAAGGTGCTTGAGGCGGCGGGTGGAGAAGCGCGGGCTGTCGAAGTAGCCGGGATCGGGCCAGAAGCGCAGGCGGGTGCCCGTCTCCTTGCGGGGGACCTTGCCGACGGGCTCCAGGTCCGAGACCTTGTCGCCATGGGCGAAGGCCATGTTGTACTCCTGGCCGTCGCGCTTGACCCAGACCTCCAAGTGCCGGGAGAGGGCGTTGACGACGGAGACGCCGACCCCGTGGAGGCCGCCGGCGAAGCGATAGCTGTCGTTGGAGAACTTGCCCCCGGCATGGAGCTTGGTGAGGATGACCTCGACCCCGGGCAGGCCCTCGTCGGGATGGATGTCCACCGGCATGCCGCGGCCATCGTCGCTGACCTCCAGGGAGCCATCGGCGTAGAGGACCACGGCGATGGTCCTGGCATGGCCGGCCAGGGCCTCGTCCACGCTGTTGTCGATGACCTCCTGGGCCAGGTGGTTGGGCCGGGTGGTGTCGGTGTACATGCCCGGACGCTTGCGGACCGGGTCCAGGCCGCTCAGGACCTCGATGGCGGCGGCGTTGTAGGTGCTTGTCATGCCGGATTCGCGCTCCTCTGCGAGATTTGACCGCCAAAAGGGGTGAAAGGTAACCTAGCTGCTTCGGCGGATTCAAATGCGCATGGGGTTCCGCGTCCCCCGGGGCCCTTGAGAATCCCCTCCCCTCCTCCCAACCAGAAGGCCGCAGCTCACCATGACCCCCGATACCCAGACCCCGCTGGCCGGCTTCGAGCAGGCCCTGAGCGATCTCGAAGCCTTGGTGGATAGCCTCGAAAAGGGGGACCTGAGCCTGGAGGCCTCCCTGGAGGCCTTCGAGCGGGGCATCGGGCTGGCGCGCACCTGCCAGAAGACGCTGGACCAGGCCGAGCAACGCGTCCAGATCCTCTCCGCCAAATCGGCGGACGCCGAACTGGAGCCCTTTGCCGACCATGTCTGATACCCAACTGACGGACTTTCTCGCCGCCTGCGGCGAGCGCATCGAGGCCGCCCTGGAGGCCTGGCTGCCCCCGGAACAGGCGCCCCCCGCCAAGCTGCACCGGGCCATGCGTTACGCCGTCCTGGGTGGCGGCAAGCGGGTCCGCCCGACCCTGGTCTATGCCACCGCCGTGGCCGTCGGCCTGGCGCCGGCGGCGGTGAACGCCATCGCCTGCGCGGTGGAGATGATTCACGCCTATTCGCTGATCCACGATGACCTGCCGGCCATGGATGACGACGATCTGCGCCGGGGCCGCCCTACCTGTCACAAGGCCTTCGACGAGGCCACCGCCATTCTCGCCGGCGATGCTCTCATGACGCAGGCCTTTCTGGTCCTGGCCCGGGACGAGACCCTGGCGGTGGGGCCCGCGGTCCGCCTGGCCATGATCGACCGCCTCGCCTGGGCCTCGGGTTCCCGCGGCATGGCGGGCGGCCAGGCCATGGATCTGGAGGCCGAGGGCCAGGAGATCGACCTCATCACCCTGGAGAACATCCATATTCATAAGACGGGCGCCCTGATTCGCGCCAGCGTCAACATGGCCAGCCAGGCCGCGCCGGAACTGGCGCCGGAACTGGCGGACCGGCTGGACCGCTACGCCAAGTGTCTGGGGCTGGCCTTCCAGATTCGCGACGATATCCTGGATATCGAGGCCCCCACCGAGATCCTGGGCAAGACCCATGGCAAGGACCAGGCCCAGTTCAAGGCCACCTACCCGGCCCTCATGGGCCTGGACGCCGCGCGCCAGGCGGCCGCCGACCTGGTTGGCGAGGCTCTCGCCAGCCTGGAGCCCTTCGACGCCAAGGCTGACCCCCTGCGCTGGATTGCCCTTTACATCGTCCAGCGGGACCGGTAAGCGGCGCGCCAGCGCCACCCCGACCGCTGGTCCCCTGGCTTGGCTTTTCCCGGTCTCGCCCCCAGTTGGCCCCCATCAACGGCGAACAGCCTCCCCCAACGACCTAGCGTCAAGGTGAATTCCCCATGGATTCAGCGATCAATAAGTCATCCTGCCCTCTGCCCATCGCCGATGTCCAGGCCAGCGCCGACACCCGTCGCATCGCCATCGATAAGGTGGGCATCAAGGACATCCGTCATCCGGTCCGGGTCCGGGATCGCAGCGATGGCGAGCAGCACACGGTCGCCACCTTCAACATGTACGTTTATCTGCCCCACAACTTCAAGGGCACGCACATGTCGCGCTTCGTGCAGATCCTCAACAAGCACGAGAAGGAGATCGGCGTCGAGTCCTTCAAGGAGATGCTCACGGAGATGGCGGAGCGGCTGGAGTCGGAGATGGGCCATATCGAGATGCGCTTCCCCTACTTCGTCAACAAGAAGGCACCCATCAGCGGCGTCCAGAGCCTGCTCGACTATGACGTCACCTTCATCGGCGAGATCAGCAAGGGCACGCCGCGGATGTTCATCAAGGTGGTGGTGCCCGTCACCAGCCTCTGCCCCTGCTCCAAGGAGATCTCCGCCTACGGCGCCCACAACCAGCGCTCCCATGTCACCGTCCAGGTCCGCACCCGGGGCTTCATCTGGTTGGAGGAGATCATCGACCTGGTGGAGAAGGAGGCCTCCTGCGAACTCTACGGCCTGCTCAAGCGTCCGGACGAGAAATACGTCACCGAGCGGGCCTACAACAACCCGAAATTCGTCGAGGACATGGTGCGGGACGTGGCGGTGCGCCTCAATGCGGACGACCGCATCGACGCCTACATCGTGGAGTCGGAGAACTTCGAGTCCATCCACAACCATTCCGCCTATGCCCTGATCGAGCGGGACAAGGAGACGGAAGCGGCCTGAGGGCCCACCGGTCTGACCTATACTTAAAAACAGGGAATCGCGGAATCGGGGGCAGTTTTTGCCATGAGGATCGCCGGCTATCTGGTCGCCGCCCTGCTGGGTATCCTGGGGGGATGGCTGCTGTTCGCGCCCACCGAGGAGGCGCCGCCGCCAAAGGCCGACCCACCCGTGGCGGCATCGCCGCCGGTGCTGCCCTGGACCCCGCCCCCAGCACCGGAGGCCACCTGGCGGGAATCGGCCCCGTCACCCGTCAGGCCGGCCTCGCCCAGCCCCCCGGAGGCCTTCAGCTATCGCCCCTTGAGCGAGCGTGAACAGCAGCGACTGAAGGCCGGGGGCGGGGTTCTCTATCCCCGTGAGCCAGCCGGCTACCCGGCCCCGGCCTGGGACCCCTACCGGGCCAACCCCGGCTACGATTTCCGGCCATCGGAACGGCGCTGATCCCAGGGTTGGGCCCTCCGCCCTCGCCGCACCCAGCCGATACGCCCGGCCGTCATTAGGGCACTCGCCCCCATCGTAACCGTTCAGACCCCCCGGCTGCGTGGGTTGGGTTCGGTAGCTCAAACCACTGATTCTCTTGCTCCCTCCCCCCTTGCGGGGGAGGGTTGGGGAGAGGGGGGCTGAACGGTTACCCCCCATCAACCCGCCCCTTGCTTGGCCAAACTCCGCTCGATCCACTGGCGGAGCCGGTTGGAATCGCCCATGGGCGTCAGCTTGCCGGGCGAGTCCAGCAGCACGAAGCGCAGCCGGCGACCGCCCACCATGGCCTGCATGACCAGGCAACGGCCCGCGTCGGAGATATAACCCGTCTTGCTCAACTCGATCTCCCAGGCATCGCTGGAGACCAGGGGGTTGGTATTGCGATAGCCCAGGGCGCCACCACCGGGGTGGGGCTGCAGCATGGCATCCCGGGTCGTCGTGGCCTCCCGGATGAGGGGGTAACCCGAGGCGGCACTCACCAGCTTGGTCAGATCCCGCGCCGTGGAGCGGTTGTCGGCGTTCAGGCCGCTGCTGTCGGCGAAGTGGGTATTGCTCATCCCCAGCGCCTTGGCCTTGCGGTTCATCTGAGCGACAAACTCCGGGGTCCCGCCCGCGAAGGTGGTACGCCCCAGGGCCGCCGCCGCGCGGTTATCCGAGGACATGAGGGCCACCAGCAAGAGCTCGCGCCGGGTCAGGTTGGCGCGATTGATCTGGAGCCGGGAGCGAGAGTTGCGCAACAGGTCCTTGTCCTCGGGCCGGATGGTGATGACCGCGTCCAGGTCCACCCCGGCATCCAGCACCACGATGGCGGTCATCAGCTTGGTGACGGAGGCAATGGACTTGGGCTCGTCCTCATGCTTGGAGTAGATGGGATTGCCCGCCGAGTCCGCCACCATGACGGCGTCCGACTGGAGATGGAGCCCCGCCCCATCGAGGTGCTCCCAGGCGGGCGTGACTGGGGCCGACCTGCCCAGGGCCGCGACCGCGAAGGGCTGATCCGGGGCCGCCTGGGCAAGTCCCAGGGTCGCGCCCAGCAGGATGATCCCGGTGAGGGCGAAGCCGCCGCGACACACCGCGGCTACCAGCGTTTTGTTCATGCATGACCCTACAGGCTAAGGAATGGGAGCGCGGCGGGTGCCGGCGCCGGTAACATCTTGTTACAGTTGAAAGCTTGATGAATTAGAATTTCCTAATATACTAATCCACATCGTCCATCACAACTCATCTGGAGAAGACAATGTTAGGTGTAATCGCTGCTTTGGCGCTAGTCGTTGGAGGTGTTTCCGCCGCTGTCACGGTCTCGGAAGATGATCAGGCCTTCCTGAATCAATCCCAGGTCACCCAGGCCGAAACCCAGACCGTCGCTCGGTCGGACAACGCCTTCGGGAGCTAACCCCTTCCTGACTTAACCCGCTCCCTGCACAAGAACCCGGCGCCCCCTGGCGCCGGTTTTTTTTTGCGCGACCGATGAGGGTCCGAGGCGTAGCCGACCACGCCTCAGCGCGCCTGCACCGCCGCCAGGGCCGTCATATTCAATAGGCCCCGCACCGTGACCCCGGGCGTGACCACATGGGCCGATTTGGCGGCGCCCAGGAGGATAGGACCGATCGCGGTGCCATCCCCCATCACCTTCAGCAGATTGAAGGCGATATTGGCCGCGTCCTGATTCGGCATGATGAGCAGATTGGCGCGGCCCTCCAGCAGGGAATCCGGAAATCGCTGCTGGCGCATCGCATGAGACAAGGCCAGGTCGGCACGCATCTCGCCCTCGACTTCCAGTTCCGGAAAGGCATGATGGATCAGGCACAAGGCCTCGTGCATCTTGAGCGCCGAAGCATCCTTGTGACTGCCAAAATTGGAATGGGAAAGCAGCGCAACCTTTGGCTTGATGCCAAACCGCCGCACCTCGGCGGCGCAGAGGGCCGTAATCTCCACCAGGGCCTCGGTGTCCGGGTCCGCCTGCACGTCCGTGTCGGCGATAAAGAGGGGCCCGCTCGGCAGCACCACGGCGGTCATCGCCGCCATATGATCGACGCCCTTGGCGCGGCCGATGATGAGTTCGATCTGTTCCAGGTGGCTCCGGTAGCCCCCGACGGTCCCGCTGATCATGGCGTCCGCCTCGCCAGTCCGCAGCAGAACCGCGGCCAGGGCCGTGGGCGAGTTGCGGATATGAACGCGCGCCTCGGCCGGGGTATAGCCGCGCCGCTTGGCCCGCTGGAAAAAAGCCTCGTAATGGGCCTCGCGATCCGGATTGTTCTGGGGATCGATGAGGCGAAAATCCTCGCCGACCCTGATGCCCAGCCCCAGACTGGCCAGGCGCCGCTCGATCACGGCCTGGCGCCCGATCAGGACCGGGTGGGCGATACCCTGCTCAACCGCCTGCTGCACCGCCTGCAGCACCATTTCCTCCTCGCCCTCGGCAAAGACCACCCGCCGCAACGTCTTGCGCGCCAGGTCGAAGACATGCTTCATGGTCATGCCGGTGCGGAAGACGCTGTCATGCATCGTCTGGCGATAGGCGACCATGTCCGCGATGGGCCGGGTGGCGACACCCGAGGCCATGGCGGCCTCGGCCACCGCCGGGGCGACCTGCTCGATGAGACGGGGATCGAAGGGCTTAGGGATCAGGTACTCGGGGCCAAAACGCAGATCCATGCCACCGTAGGCCTGGCGGACGATCTCGGAAGGCCGGGCCCGGGCCAGATCGGCGATCGCCTGAACACAGGCCCGCTTCATGGCTTCGTTGATCTCGGTGGCACCACAATCCAGGGCACCGCGGAAGAGAAAGGGAAAGCAGAGAACGTTGTTGACCTGATTGGGATAATCGGTCCGGCCGGTGGCCAGGATGGCGTCGGGGCGCACCGCCCGCGCCTCCTCGGGCAGGATCTCGGGGTTGGGATTGGCCAGGGCGAAGACCAGGGGGTTCTCGGCCATCTTCAGCAGCCAGGGGGCCTTCAGGATCCCGGCGGCGGAGAGCCCCAGGAAGATATCGGCGCCCTCCAGGGCCTCCTCCAGGGTCCGCAAGGGCGTGTCGATGGCATAGCGGGCCTTGTAGGGGTCCATGACCTCGGTACGGCCCTCGTAGACCACCCCGGCAATGTCGGTGACGATAATCCGCTCGCGCTTGAGGCCCAGGGAGACCAGGAGATCCAGGCAGGCCAGGGCGGCGGCCCCGGCGCCGGCGGTCACCAGGCGCGCCTCGCCGATCTCCTTGCCGACCAGCCTGAGGCCATTGAGGACGGCGGCGCTGACCACGATGGCGGTGCCGTGCTGGTCGTCATGAAAGACCGGGATCTTCATGCGCTCCTTGAGAGCCTTTTCGACGATGAAGCATTCCGGGGCCTTGATGTCCTCCAGATTGATGCCGCCGAAGGAGGGCTCGAGACGGGCGATGGTCGCGATGAGTTGCTCGGGGTCGCGCTCGTCGATTTCGATATCGAAGACGTCGATATCGGCGAACTGCTTGAAGAGGACGGCCTTGCCTTCCATCACCGGCTTGGAGGCCAGGGCGCCGATGGCCCCCAGGCCGAGCACCGCGGTGCCGTTGGTAATGACGGCCACCAGATTGCCGCGGCTGGTGTAAAGGGCCGCCGCCAGGGGATCGGCGACGATCTCCTCGCAGGCCGCCGCCACCCCAGGCGAATAGGCCAGGGCCAGGTCGCGCTGATTGGCCAGGGGCTTGGTGGCCTGGATCGCCAGCTTGCCCGGACGCGGATAACGGTGGTAATCCAGGGCGCTCTTTCTCAACTCATCGGACATCGGAATGTTTCCAGTTCAAAGGGGTTGAAAGGGACCGGACAGGGGCCGCGCCGGGGCGCGGCCCGCGTTCGGCCTAGAGCGCCGCGTCGCCAAACTCGGCGCGTACGACCAGAAATTCGGGCAAGACCTGTTCAAAAAGGTCAAACAGGGCGGGATCGAAATGAAAACCCCGGCCCTTGCGCATCTCGGCCAGGGTCTCCTCCAGCGTCCAGGCCGGCTTGTAGGGCCGCACCGAGGTGAGGGCGTCGAAGACATCACCGAGGGCGACGATGCGGCCCTCCAGCGGGATGTCGTCCCCCTTCAGGCCCAAGGGGTAACCCGTGCCATCCCAACGCTCGTGATGACTCAGGGCAATACCGCGAGCCATCGACAGCAGGGGCAGGGTACTCTTGCCGATGATCTCGCCCCCATAGAGGGTGTGGCGCTTCATCTCCTCCCACTCCACCGGGTCCAGCTTGGCGGGCTTGAGGAGGATGCTGTCGGGAATGCCGATCTTGCCCACGTCATGCATGGGCGCGGCGTTGAAGAGGCAATCCACCCACTCCTCGTTGCCCCCGTAGGCCTGACCCAGGATGCGGCTGTAGTGGCTCATGCGGATGATGTGGGCGCCCGTATCCTGATCCTTGAATTCCGCCGCCCGCGCCAGGTGGCGGATGATCTCCAGGCGCGTCTCCTGGAGTTCCCGGGTGCGTTCCCGGACCTCGCGCCCCATGGCGCGGCGCTGATCGTGCAGGGTCAGATGGGTATGCACCCGCGCGCGGACGATGGACGGACTGATGGGCTTGGTGATGTAGTCCACCGCGCCGAGCGCGAAGCCCAGGGTCTCGTCGGCCACCTCGGTCCGGGCGGTGATGAAGATGACGGGGATGTCCGAGGTGGCGGGGTCGGCCTTGAGCTGCCGGCAGACCTCGTAGCCATCCATGCCGGGCATCATGATGTCGAGCAGAATCATGTCGGGCTTGGCGGCGGAG
>JADZBU010000160.1 GCA_020851955.1 Chromatiaceae bacterium
CTCCTCGCTGGCCGCCGGCCGCCGTGTCTTGCCGCCCATGACTCACCTCCACCTGGTTAGGCACAAGGGTCTCTTCTAGTAATTTTAGACCTACGGCAAGGGGTATTTGCTTTTATAGTTTTTTTTGCCTGGAGCCTGAATCATGAACGCCACCGACAGCCTGGAAGCCAGCATTGGCAACGCCCTCTTTCTGGGGCAGCCCCTCGCCATCTCCCAATGGAACATCCACCTCTACAGCGTCGCCCCCACCGATGACGGCCTGGGCGGCACCGAGATCAACGGCGCCAGCTATGCCCCCGTGCGTTGCGACCCCGGCGCCGAGCGCTGGGCCAAGGACGCCAGCCAGACCAGCGGGGCAACCGTCTTCCGCAACCTGGCCCCCATCCAGTTCCCCACCGCCACCACCGCCTGGCCCTCGATTACGACGGTCGTCCTCAAGGACCAGGACGGCACCCCCCGCCTCGTCGTGCCCCTGACCACGCCCAAGCCCGTGGCCCAAGGCGATGTACCGGTCTTCCTGGCCGGCGAACTGGAAATTCACATCGGGTAAGCCGCCATGACATACGCCCTGGGCAACATCAGACCCATGCTGGAACTCCAGCCCGACCGCAACGCCAACACCTTGGTTGGCGTCGGCCAATGGGGTAACCGCCTCGTCGTCGGCACCGACACCGGCAGCCAGCGCCTCCTAAACATCTACCAGCACCGGCAGGGCAACCATGAATTCGTCAACGACATCAGCCTCACCACCAAGCTCGATGGCGAATTCAATTCCCTGGCCATGTCGCATGACGGCTTCAAGATCGCCTGTGGCGACTGTTACAACACCCTGCCCTCGGGCGCGGTCTTCGTGTTCAATCTGGTCGATGGCGACCTCCAGTACGGCCTGCCCGTCAACTTCACCCTCAACCAGGTAGCCGCCCTGACCCTCTCGCCACCCGTCGCGGATGCCTACTTTGGCGCCTCCTGCTGCTTCTACAACGCCACCGGCGGCGTCTTTGTGGGCGCCACGGGTATCGGCGGCGACCGCGGTTCGGTCTTCCTCTTTGAACCCGTCGCCACCGTCTGGACCCAGAAACAGGAGGTCCCCGGCCCGGTCGGTGCCAAAGGCTTCGGGTCCGCTGTATCCGTCACCAACGATGGCAGCCTGCTCGCGATCGGCGCCCCCTGGTCGGATTATTACCAGGGCCGGGTCTATATCTACGCCCGCGACGCCAACGGTATCTATCAACTGCGCGATACCCTGATCCCCGGCGACGTCGGCGGGCAGTTCGGCGCGGGCGTGGCCATCTCCCCCGACGGCCAGTGGCTCTATGTGGGCGCCCCCACCTACAGCAACGTCCAATCCCGGCAAGGCACGGTCGTGGTTTACCGCTACGTCAACAACGCCTGGGTCAGAACCGCGAACTGGTATCGCATCGGCGCCTGGTCCTGGGAAAACCTGGGCCTGAACCTCGCCATCTCCGAAGATGGCCAGCAGGTCATGTCCGGTATGGCGTGCAGCGCCCTCCTCTTCGGCGCTTACCGCTACCTCATCAGCGGCCAGGTCAAGGACGAGAACGGCAACCCGGCCAGCATGGAGGTCCGGGCTCATTTGGGCTACTACGGCGATCTGATCAACACCACCTGGAGCGACGAGACCACCGGGCTCTTTGAGTTGGCGACCTCCGACAACTCGCCCCATATGGTCGCCTGCGTGGACAGCGACGAGGCCGGGATCTACTTCAACGCCCAGGTCTTTGATGGAGTCGTCCCGCTATGAGCTACACCCCACCTCTTGGCAACGCCCTAGCCTTCAGCTTTTTGGGCAAGTCAGCCTACACCCCGCCGGCGGGCGGGGTCCTGGCCTTCAGCTTTCAACCGACCGAAGCCACCCCCGACGGGCTCAATCTGGCCGCCCGCGCGGCCCTGGCGGTCATCGGCCAGGCCAGCCTGGTCATCATCGCCCTCCAGCCCCTGCAGGCCGTCTGCGCCCTCTCCGTGACCGCCAGGGGCATCATGCGCAGCCTCGGGACCCTCATGATCCAGGCACTGGGCAGGATCGCCCTGATCGGCAAGCGCGTCACCGCCAAGGCCCCGCTGGGCCTCGGCATGAAGATGAACATCCTCACCGACCCCAAGCGCCCGGACGTCATCATCGATCAGTTCCTCCGCCTCTGGTACTGGGGCCTGCCGAGCGCGGTCCGCGTGGCGTACCAGGTCGATGACCAAGCCGAGATCCAACCCGCCGCCACCTGGGAGAACCCCGGCACCACCCAGCCCGCCATTCTGCGCATCGATGGCGCCGAGATCCCCGGCGATGGGCTCACCCACCGGGTCACCGTCTCCGCCTGGCAGCAAGTGGGCACCGCCACCAGCCCCAAGGCCACCATCAGCGAATACCTGGCCACCCCGGATGTGCGCCCGACCGCCGTCCCCGAGTGGTGCGGGGCGACGCTCAAGCGCCAGGCCACCGGCCTGCAATATCACAGCACCGGCCAGCTACCGGATCTGGTCGAGGTCAAGTGGCGACACCCCGGCGCCGTCGCCCTCTTCGCCAAGTTCATGAAGAGCGGCAAAACCGCCATCGCTCAAATTGGCGTGGCCGACCACCAGGAGGAGCACTTCATGGCGGAAGGCGTGTCCGCCAAGCTGGGCTACACCTTCGCCCCGGCCAACGTCTATTTCGGCGTGGCCGCCATTGCCCGCAACACCTATGGCGCCATCACCTGGCAAGCGAGCCCGGTCCGGATCAAGGGCTTTGACGAGTTCCAGCTCCCCTCCGCCCCGAACCCGGACGCGGCGACCTGGCAGGCCATGGGCGACGGCACCCTCGAGGTGGAGGTGCTGGCCATCCTGCGCGCCCAGCTCGGCGCCAGCGCCCCCGACACCCTGGATACCATCGTCCGGCGGACCCAGGAAAAGCTGGTCCTGCGCATCAAGGACATCATCCGCAAGGGCGGCACCGTCGAACTCGACAACTTCGGCACCTTCAAGGCCAACTGGAGCCCGGGCGGTCGTTCCGTCGGCTTTACCCCCAGCCTCGGCTTCAAGACCGGCACCGCCCTCGGCAAGCCCCTCACCGATGCGCAAGCGAAGGCCGTCCCATGAGCGAACTGATGCGCCTCACCTACACCTATGACGGCGACACCCTGGGCGCGACCAGGACCGTCAACGGCCAGCCGGAGCAGGTCAAGTTGCGGCTGGCCTACATCGACGCCCCCGAGATGGCGCAATCCCCCTGGGGCATCCGCGCCCGGTCCTACCTGCGCACCCTGCTCTATGTCAACGAACCCATCCTGGTCGACGTCATCGGCAGGGACAAATACGGCCGCCTCATCGCCGAGGTCCTGCGCCAGCGGGATTACGGCAACCTGGGGCTGCGGCTGACCCTGGGCGGCTATGTGGCCCTCTGGCTGTGCCCCAGCAGCCAAGCCGGCTATCTGGCCGCCCAAGGGATCGCCAAGAGCAAGCGGGCCGGGATCTGGTCCCTCCCCGGTCTGCATCAAACCCCCTGGTTATTCCGATGAGCCCCGCCTACGACGACATGGCCGAGTTCCAGGAACCGGCGCGCGAGACGGTCGCCTACCGCATCGGCAGCGAGGTCCACCGCCACACCACTCGCCTCGAATTGCTGGAGGCCCTGCATCAGCAGAGCAAGGAAGAGCGCGACGAACTCAAGGCCACCATGAAGCAACTGTGCGAACGCTTCCAGCACCACGAAGAGGACCAGCACGCCGCGCAGCACA
>JADZBU010000161.1 GCA_020851955.1 Chromatiaceae bacterium
CTAAGTTGCCGTCATTTACCCGCTTGATCCGCTCTATCCGCTTTACCCAGAATGCGCTGTAAGATTAGATGTTTGTTGGGCAAATCTGAGCATTGCCCGTAGTGCCTGATTTACGGCATCGGCATTTGTAAAAGCAGCTGCTACGTCTGGCTCAAGCACGACAACATTAGAGCCTTCCCTGTATTGTTTGTAGTACTTACCTCGCACGGCCTTGGAAAAATCAAAGTCGTATTCCGGTCGCAGATCGTCTTGCGAGTCTTCAGGATTCATACTTCTTTCTCTCGTGAGCCGTCGCCGGTCTTGCACTGATGATGCGGAATTCCGCCATATTTTCGGTATGTGACACCACCAGGAGTTGCCCCTTTGATGACTTGCCCAGGGTGATGAAGCGAAACTCCCCAAGAGAGTGGTCGGCATCTGGGAAAGTTCCCGCTAAGGGATCGCCGAAAACAGTGGTTGCCTCATCGAATTCGACGCCATGCTTCCTGCGGTTGATATCCGCTTTTTCGATGTCCCAAGCAAACTTCATGGTGTTGCGGCACTTCCCGGGTGCGGATCTTTCGGATGGCTTCAGGCATCCATCATGGCCGCCAACTGCTCGGCCTGGTATTCCTGGATCAGAGGTTCGATGACCTGGTCGAGATTGCCGAGGAGGATCTCTTCCAGCTTGTAGAGGGTGAGGTTGATGCGGTGGTCGGTGACCCGGTTCTGGGGGTAGTTGTAGGTGCGGATGCGCTCGGAGCGGTCGCCGCTGCCAACCTGGAGCTTGCGGTTCTGTGCCTGTTCGCTGGCCTGGGCCTCCCGGGCTTGGGAGAGGAGCTTGGCCTGGAGCAGGGACATGGCGCGGGCGCGGTTCTTGTGTTGGGAGCGCTCATCCTGACACTCCACCACGATACCGCTGGGCAGGTGGGTGAGGCGGATCGCCGAGTCGGTCTTGTTGACGTGCTGGCCCCCGGCCCCGGAGGAGCGATAGGTGTCGACGCGCAGGTCCTTGGCGTCGATGTCCACCCCGTCCACCGCCTCGACCTCGGGGAGGATGGCCACGGTGCAGGCGGAGGTATGGATGCGGCCCTGGGATTCGGTCTCGGGGACGCGCTGGACGCGGTGGGCGCCGGATTCGAACTTGAGGCGGGAATAGACGCCGCTGCCGCTGATGCGCACCACCACCTCCTTGAAGCCGCCGAGTTCGCCCTCGCTGGCGCTCATCTGCTCCGTCCGCCAGCCACGGATCTCGGCGTGTCTCAGGTACATGCGCAGGAGGTCGGCGGCGAAGAGGGCGGCCTCGGCGCCCCCGGTCCCGGCCCGCACCTCCAGGAAGACGTTACGCTGATCGTGGGGGTCCGGTGGGATCAGCAGACGCTGCAACTCGGGTTCCAGGAGGGCGCGCCGCTCCCGGGCCGCGTCCATCTCTTCCCGGGCCAAGCCGGCCATCTCCGGATCGGCGAGCATGGCCTCGGCGTTGGCGAGGTCCTCCTCGATGGCCTGGTAGCCGTGGAAGCAGCGGGCCACGGGCTCGAGCTGGGCGTATTCCTGACCCAGGGCGCGGAAGCGGGCCTGGTCCCCCTGAACTTCGGGTTCCGCCATCAGGGCGGTGATCTCGGTGAAGCGCTCGGCGAGGCGCTCCAGCTTGCCCTGGATGGAGGGATTCATCAGGCCTCTCGCTTGTGATCGAGATCGAAAAGGGTGTTCGCGGCCTCCAGGAGGTCGGCCTGGCCATCCCGGCCAGCCTGCCGCAGGCGGGTGCTGGGGGCGTGCAGCATTTTGTTGGTGAGGGTGTTGGCGAGGAAGGTCAACACCTCCTCCGCGGGCTTGCCGGCTTCCAGGCGGCGGCGCGCCTGGGCGAGCACCTGGTCACGGAGACATTCGGCGTTGTGGCGGTAGCCCTGAATCAAATCGGTGGCATCGAGCGAGCGCAGCCAGGCCAGGAATTCGTCCGCGTGGAAGTCGATGATTTCGCGCGCGGCCATGGCGGCGGCCTGGCGTGATCGCATGCCGTCCTCGACCACGTCCTGGAGGTCGTCAACCGTGTAGAGGTAGACGTCGCTGAGTTCGCCGACCTCGGGCTCGATATCGCGCGGGACGGCGATATCGACCATGAAGATGGGCCTGTGCTTGCGGACCTTGAGGGCGCGCTCCACCGTACCCTTGCCGAGCACGGGGACCGGGCTGGCGGTGGAGGAGATGATGATGTCCGCCTCGGGCAGATGGGTGCCCAGTTCCGCCAGGGAGATGGCGAAGCCGCCGAATTCGGCGGCCAGGGCGTGGGCGCGCTCGACGGTGCGGTTGGCGACGATGATGCGGCCGATGCCCTGCTGACGCAGATGGCGCGCGGCCAGCTCGATGGTCTCGCCCGCGCCGATGAGGAGGGCGGTCTGGTCCTTGAGGTCGCTGAAGATCTGCCGCGCCAGGCTGACGGCGGCGAAGGCGACGGAGACCGGGCTGCTGCCGATGGCCGTATCCGTGCGCACCTGCTTGGCGACGGCGAAGGTATGTTGAAAGAGGCGCCCCAGGAGCTTGCCCGCGGTGCCGTGGTCGCAGGCGTTCTGGAAGGCGGTCTTGACCTGGCCCAGGATCTGCGGCTCGCCGAGGACCATGGAGTCCAGGCCGCTGGCCACCTCCAGCAGGTGGACTACGGCATCCCGATCCACATGGGTGAAGAGGTAGGGGGCGATACGCTCGGCATCCAACCCATGAAAGCGAGCGAGCCAGTCGCTGACGCTTTCCTGGCGGGTCCCATTCAAGACACAATAAATCTCGGTGCGGTTGCAGGTGGACAGGATGGCGCCCTCGCTGAGGGCGGGGTCCGCGGCCAGGCTGTGTAAGGCACCGGCCAGGATATCCGGCCCAAACGCGATGCGTTCGCGGATATCCACCGGGGCGGTTTTATGGTTGAGTCCGACGGCCAGTAGGGTCATGGTGCGTCTTGCGCTGGTAAAATCGCTGCGATTCTTGGATATTGACGGCGTGGATGCAAGTCTTGCTTTAGAATTTCTCCTGATTTTGGCCAGGACGGCCTGATTTCAACCTCGTCCGGCGGGTCCGGTTTTTGTCGCGGAACCGGCGGGTTATACTGAAGTCCAACCTCCCGTCCTTCTCCCTTCGCCACCCTTCGCCTTTTTCGACACCCATGCGTTTAGCTCTCCTGCTGTCAGCCGTGCTTTGTTCGCGGGCCTTCCTGTTACCCGACCGCCTCGAAGCCGGGGAGGCCTCCCCGGTCACCCCTGCCGCCACGGCGGCGCCGGCGGCCGTCGAGACCCCGCCGGGCCTGACCAAGACGCTCGTCTATGCCGTCCTGGCCGGCCAAATCGCCGCGCAGCGTGGCGAGCACCTGGCGGCCTTCGAGCACCTGTCGCGGGCGGCCCAGTTGGCGCGGGACGAGGACCTGGCGGAAAAGGCCGCGCGCTCGGCCCTGGCCTCGAACCAGGACGAGGCTGTGGGGCGCGCCGTCGCCCTCTGGCTGGAGATTGCCCCCGATTCCCTCGCCGCTCATCAAATCGCCGCCTTCGTGCGCCTGCAGGACGAGGATCTGGAGGGTGCCATGTATCATCTGCGGCGGCTGGTCAACCTGACCTCGGACGAGGGGGAGAGCGGTTTTGTTCAACTGGCCCGCCTGGTCCACAAGCTGCGGCCACCGGGGCAACGCATGGAGCTCATGGAGCAACTGACCGCGGGCGAGCCGGACAATGCCGATGCCTGGTTCGCCCGCGCCCTGGTGGCGGCGGGTTCCGAGCGCCCGGACGAGGCGGTGACCGCCGCCCAACGCGCCACCGAGCTGCGGCCAGACTGGATCGAGCCCCGCCTCTTCCTGGTCCAACTGCTCAAGGATGCGGACCGCCAGGCGGAGGCCAGGGCCACCCTGGAGCGTTTCGTCGCCGAAAATCCCCGCGACCAGGGGCTGCAAACCCTCTACGCCCAATTCCTGGTCGATGACAAGGAGCTGGACCGCGCCCGGGAGGTCTTTGCCGGCATGTTGGTGGAATCGCCCCGGGAGCCCGATGTGCTCTTTGCCTTGGGCATCCTCTCCCTGCAGCTCGAGGATCTGGCCTCCGGGCGCGACTATTTCACCCGGCTGCGGGAGACCGAGGAGCGCCGGGACGATGCCGCCTACTATCTGGGACGGGTGGAGGAACTCGACGGCAAGTCCGAGGCGGCGGCGGCCTGGTACCTCAAGGTCCGGGGGGAGCATGCCCAGGACGCCCGCATCCGCCTGGCGCGCCTCGAGGCCAAGGGCGGCGATCTGGACAAGGCCCGCGAGCGGCTGCGGTTGATGCGCGACCAGAGTCGCAAGGATGCCGTCATGCTCTTTATGGTGGAGGCCGAACTCTTGACCGAGATGGATCGGAAGCCGGAGGCCCTCAAGGTCTATGACGCCGCCCTGGAGGCCCATCCGGACGATCGGGAGCTCCTTTACGCGCGCGGCCTGCACGGCGCCGCCATGCAGCGTCTGGATGTCCTGGAGACGGATCTGGGCCGTCTCCTGGAACTCGAACCCGATCATGCCGATGCCCTCAATGCGCTCGGCTATTCCCTGGCGGATATGACCGATCGCTATCAGGAGGCATTGGCCCTGATCCAGCGGGCCCTGGCCCTGAAACCCGATGAGGGGGCCATCCTGGATAGCCTGGGCTGGGTCCATTATCGCCTCGGCGACCTGGAACTGGCCCTGGACTACTTGCGCCAGGCCAGCGCCAAGATCCCGGATGATCCCGAGGTCGCCGCTCACCTGGGCGAGGTCCTCTTTGCCCTGGGCCGGCATGACGAGGCCTGGGACGTCTGGGATAAGGGGCTGGCGAAGGCCCCGGAACACGCCTATCTGCTCAAGGTGGTCGGCCGTCACCGCGTTAGCCAGAATGGCGTCCAGCCGTGATAAGTGCGCCCTGGCCGGCGCCGGCCAAGCTGAATCTCACCCTGCGGGTGCTGGGACGGCGCGAGGATGGCTATCACCGCTTGCAGACCCTGTTTCAATTCATCGATTTTTGCGATTGGCTCGCTTTCACTCCCCGCGCCGATGGCCAGATTCGGCTGTTGACGGAGATCCCGGGCGTCGCCGCCGCGTCCCATCTCAGCGTCCGCGCCGCCCGCCGGCTCCAAGCCGCCACCGATTGCACCCTGGGTGTCGATCTGAGCCTGGACAAGCGGTTACCCCTCGGCGGGGGGCTGGGCGGGGGTAGTTCCGATGCCGCGACCACCCTGGTTGCCCTCAACCAGATCTGGGGTACCGGCCTGTCCGAGGACGAGCTGGCGGCCCTGGGCCTGGCACTGGGGGCGGATGTCCCCGTCTTTGTGCGCGGTCGGGCGGCCTGGGGCGAGGGGGTAGGGGAGCACCTGACCCCGGTGGAGGTGCCGGAACCCTGGTACTTGGTCCTGGCGCCGGCTTGCGCCGTCTCCACGGCCGCCGTCTTTGCCGATCCCGAATTGACAAGAAATTCCCCGTCAATCAAAATCGCCGACTTCCTGGCCGGGGACGACCGCAACGACTGTCAGGATCTGGTCCGTCTGCGTTACCCGGCCGTTGCCGATGCCCTGGATTGGCTGGGGACTTTTTCCCGGGGGCGGCTGACCGGCACCGGGGCCTGCGTCTTTGCCGCCTTTGGTTCCGCGGATGAGGCCCAGGCTGTTCTGCATCAGGCCCCCGCCGGTCTGAGGGGCTATGTGGCCAAAGGGTTGAATCGCTCTCCGCTCCTTCACCGTCTGGCCGCGAGCTAAATTTCTTGGGGTGTCGCCAAGTGGTAAGGCACTGGGTTTTGATCCCAGCATTCCCAGGTTCGAATCCTGGCACCCCAGCCAAGTTTCATTAACACCCACCAAGTCGGCGCCCCGGCGACCAAGCCGGGGCGCCGATTTTGATCTCATGTCATGGCGATGGGGGGATACTGGCCGTGCCCACCAGTCAATTGATGGTCTTTTCCGGCAATGCCAATCCGGCGCTGGCCGCGGAAATCGCGACCTACCTGGCCCTACCGCTGGGCAAGGCACTGCTGGGTCAGTTCAGCGATGGCGAGGTGATGGCCGAGATTCAGGAGAACGTCCGTGGACGCGACGTCTTCGTGGTCCAGCCGACCTCCGCGCCGACCAATGATCACTTGATGGAACTCCTGGTTATGATCGACGCCCTGCGCTGGGCTTCCGCCAAGCGCATCACGGCGGTCATTCCCTACTTTGGCTATGCGCGTCAGGATCGTCGTCCCCGTTCGGCCCGGGTGCCCATCACGGCGCGGCTGGTGGCCAAGATGCTCGCCGACGCTGGCGCCCACCGGGTCTTGACCGTGGACCTGCATGCCGATCAGATCCAGGGCTTTTTCGATATTCCCGTCGATAATGTCTATGCCTCGCCCATCCTGCTGGGCGATGTCTGGCGCCAGAAGTATCCCAATCTGCTGGTGGTCTCGCCGGATGTGGGCGGCGTGGTCCGGGCCCGCGCCCTGGCCAAGCGCCTTGACGATGCGGAACTGGCCATCATCGATAAGCGGCGGCCCCGGCCTAACGAGGCCAAGGTCATGAATATCATCGGCGATGTGGTCGGCCATTCCTGCGTGATCATCGATGACCTGGTCGATACCGCCGGCACCTTGTGTCAGGCGGCGGCCGCGCTTAAGGACCATGGCGCGGCGCGAGTGGTGGCCTATTGCACCCATCCGGTCCTGTCGGGGCGAGCGGTGGAAAATATCAACGCCTCCCGGCTGGACGAGTTGGTGGTGACCAACACCATCCCTCTGCGCCCGGAGGCCCAGGCCTGTGGACGCATCCGGCAGCTCAGCATCGGCGAGCTCCTGGCCGAGACCCTGCGCCGCGTTTCCAGCGAGGAGTCGGTCAGCTCCCTCTTCGTCGATTGACGCCAGCCCTTTTTCCCCTTCCCTCGGGAAGACGCCGCCTGGCATCTGGTCGCGGATGCCGGGCATGTTCATTGAAAACAGCCCTTTGAGTTAGCCACTATGAGCGAAAAGTTTGAAGTACTCGCGGAGTCCCGTACCGATACAGGGAAGGGTGCGAGCCGCCGCCTGCGTCGCACGGGCCGCGTACCCGCTATTGTCTATGGCGCCCACCAGGAGCCGGAGATGATCAGCGTGGGACATAACGCGATGATTCTGCAGTTAGAGCACGAGGCCTTCTATTCCCACATTCTGACCCTTAATGTCGCTGGGAAGACCCAGAGTGTGGTGCTGAAGGCCTTGCAGCGCCACCCCGCCAAGCCCTTCATCCTGCATGCGGACTTCCAGCGTGTTCAGGCGCACGAGAAACTGCGCATGACCGTGCCCCTGCACTTCCTCAATGCCGCGACCTGCAAGGGCGTCAAGCTGGGGGGTGGCGTCGTGTCTCATAACATGACCGACATCGAGGTGATCTGTCTGCCCCAGGATCTGCCGGAATTCATTGGTCTCGACCTCACGGATCTCGATTTGGGCGGCATCATTCACCTGTCCGAGGTGCCTTTGCCGCCGGGGGTCGAATTGGCCCAGGCGCCAGACCCGGACGTCCCGGTGGTCGTCATTCACAGTGGCCATGGTGGCGAGGGCGA
>JADZBU010000162.1 GCA_020851955.1 Chromatiaceae bacterium
CGCGCTCCTCGGGCTCCAGTTCCACGATCTCGGCCTCGATGGCGGCGCAGACGGGCACCACCTCGGCGCCCTCCGCCGCCGCCCACTGGCGCACGGCGTCGAGGAAGGGGTTGTCCTGGAAGCCATCATCGGCGACGTTGGCGATATAGAGGGTCGGCTTGGCGGTGAGCAGGAAGATGTCTCGCAATTCGAGCAGCTCCTCTGGCTCCAGGCCCATGGCGCGCACGGGCTGGCCGGTATCCAGGCGCTCGCGCACCCGCTCCAGCAATTCCTTGCGCGCCAGGATCTTCTTGTCGCCGGTCTTGGACTGCTTGGTGGCGCGATCCAGGGCCTTTTCCACCGACTCCAGGTCCGCCAGGGCCAGCTCGGTGTTAATGACCTCGATGTCGCCCAGGGGGTCGATCTTGCCGGCGACATGGACCACGTCATCGTTCTCGAAGCAGCGCACCACATGGGCGATGGCGTCGGTCTCGCGGATGTTGGCGAGAAACTTGTTGCCCAGCCCCTCGCCCCGGCTCGCCCCCGCCACCAGGCCGGCGATATCGACGAACTGCATGCTGGTGGTGAGGATGGCCTTGGGTTTGACGATGGCGGCGATGGCGTCCAGCCGCGGGTCCGGCAGGGGCACCACCCCGACATTGGGATCGATGGTGCAGAAGGGATAGTTCTCGGCCGCGATGGCGGCCTTGGTGAGGGCGTTGAAGAGGGTGGACTTGCCCACGTTGGGCAGACCCACGATGCCGCATTTGAAACCCATGGCGTTGATTAAGCTCGTAAAGGCTGAAGGGGGGAGGAAGGGGACGGGGGATGGAGAGCGGCTGACCGCCGGGGTCGCGACCGGGACGCCCGGGTCCCGCGGCGTGAACGGGGGCGGGTGGCGTCGGCATGGCGAGCCGACGCCACCCGCGATCGGCCCCTAATCCTTGGAGTTGCGCTTGTAAACGTCCTCGAACCGGACGATGTCGTCCTCGCCCAGGTAGGAGCCGGACTGGACCTCGATGATTTCGAGGGGCAGGGAACCGGGATTTTCCAGGCGGTGCTTGGCACCCACGGGGATGTAGGTGGACTGATTCTCGGTCAGGAGGAAGACGCGGTCCTCGTTGGTCACGCGGGCGGTGCCGGAGACCACGATCCAGTGCTCGGCGCGATGATGATGCATCTGCAGGGACAGGGTCTCCCCCGGCTTGACGGTGAGTCGCTTGACCTGGTAGCGCTCGCCATGGTCGATGGACTCGAAATCGCCCCAGGGCCGGTGGGAGCGCTGATGGTGCCGCAGTTCCCGCCGCTGTTCGCGCTGGAGGTGTTGGGTGACGGCCTTGACATCCTGGGCGTGCTCCTTGCTGACCACCAGCACCGCATCCGGGGTCTCGACCACGACCAGGCCATCGACCCCAATGACGGCCACCATGCGGTGCCGGGCCACCAGCAGGTTGTTGTGAGCATTGTGGACAAAGGCGTCGCCATCCAGGACATTGCCTTCTTCGTCCTGATCGCGGACCTCCCAGAGGGACGACCAGGCGCCGACATCGGACCAGCCCACGGCCAGGGCCAGCACCAGGGCCGAGGCGCCGGGGGCGGCCTTCTCCTCGGACAGGTGTTCCATGACGGCATAGTCGATGGAATCGCTGGGGCAGGCATGAAAGCTGTCCGCGTCCAGGCGCAGGAAGATGCCGTCACTCTCGCCCTGGGCGACGGCGCGTCCGGCGGCGGCGGCGATGTCGGGCCGGTATTGCTGGATCAGGTCCAGCCACACCGAGGCCCGCATCATGAAGAGGCCGCTGTTCCAGAAATAGTCGCCGGATTCCAGGTAGGCCAGGGCGGTCTGGGCGTCCGGCTTCTCGACGAAGGCCCGCAAGCCAAAAGCCGACCCCGCCAGGTCCGGCGCCGGGAAGGCATCGCCCTGGCGGATGTAGCCATAGCCGGTCTCCGGCTTGGTCGGGACGATGCCGAAGGTCACCACATGACCCTGGGCGGCCAGGGTGAAGCCGTCCGCCACGACCTGGCGGAAGCCCGCCTCATCGCGCATGGTGTGATCCGCCGGCATGACCAGCAGCACCGGGTCCTGGCCCTCGCGGCTGGCGACCAGGGCCGCGGCGGTGAGGGCCGGGGCCGTGTTGCGCCCCTCGGGTTCCAGGATGATGGCGGCCGGCTCGCGATGGATGAGGCGGAATTGCTCGGCGACCAGGAAGCGATGCCCCTCGTTGCAGACCACCACGGCGTCCGCGACCCCGATGCCGAGACGCGGATGCTCGCGATCGAGCCCATCGAGCCGGCGTACCGTCTCCTGCAGCATGGTGTGCTCGCTGGTCAGGGGCAGAAACTGCTTGGGGTAGGCCTCCCGCGACAGGGGCCAGAGACGGGTGCCGGAGCCGCCGGACAGGATCACGGGTTGCAGGCGCATGGATTCGCTTCCTGGTAAGGATCAAAAGAGGTTGGGATTATACCTGCCTGGAAGAGGATCGGGTTCCCGTTCCACGAGGAAGTTTGAGCGGGTGACGCCTCCCGCCCTTCCCTTTTCGGCCATCAGACGGCATTCTTTACCCCCATTGCCATTTGGAGAAGCCCACCATGGGTCATCGCACCCCTCTTTTCGCGGAACACCAGCGCCTGGGCGCCCGCATCGTGCCCTTTGGCGGCTGGGATATGCCGCTGCACTACGGCTCCCAGATCGAGGAGCACCTGGCGGTGCGCAACCGGGCGGGGCTGTTTGATGTCAGCCACATGCGGGCCCTGGATATCAGCGGGACCGGGGCGCGGGACTTTCTGCGCCGGCTGCTGGCCAATGACGTAGCCAGGCTCCGGGAGCCGGGCAAGGCCCTCTATAGCTGCATGCTCAATGAGGCCGGGGGCGTCCTGGATGATCTCATCGTCTATTTCCGGGGGCCGGAGCGCTATCGGCTGGTGGTCAACGCGGGGACGGCGGACCAGGATCTTGCCTGGATAGAGACCCAGGCCCAAGGCCGGGAAGTCGCCATCCGGCCCCGGACGGACCTGGCCATGATTGCGGTTCAGGGGCCAGAGGCACGGCGGCTGGCAGCCCCGCGTCTGCCGCCGGATCTGCGCGAGCCGGCCCTGGCCCTGGCGCCCTTTTTTGGCGTTGGGGACGAGGACTGGTTCGTCGCCCGCACCGGCTACACCGGCGAGGATGGCTTCGAGATCCTGCTGCCGGCGGACCAGGCGGCCGTCCTCTGGCAGGGCCTGGTGACTGACGGGGTGGTCCCCTGTGGTCTGGGGGCGCGGGATACCCTGCGCCTGGAGGCGGGCATGAACCTCTACGGCCAGGACATGGACGAGGACACCAGCCCCCTGGAGGCCGGGCTCGACTGGACCCTGGCCTGGGAACCCGCCGAGCGCGACTTCATCGGCCGCGCGGCCCTGGAGGCGCGGCGGGCCGCCGGCGGCCCGGGCCGCTTTGTCGGCCTTCTGCTCACGGGGCGTGGCGTCCTGCGCGCCCACCAAAGGGTGCTGGTGGAGGGGCGCGCGGCGGGGATCATCACCTCCGGCGGTTACGCCCCCAGCCTGCAAAGATCCATCGCCCTGGCGCGCCTGGCCCCCGGCATCGCCTTGGCCAGCGGCGACCCCTGCGAGGTAGATATCCGTGGCAAGCCGACGGCGGCCCGGCTGGTCCAGCCACCCTTCGTGCGTCACGGCACCATCCGCATCGACTTGGATTAGAATCGCCGGGTCCGGGACCTCGGGTCCCCCATCGGCAAGCAAACCTATTAGGAGGAGACCCCCATGAGCCAAGTGCCCAGCGAACTGAGATACACCCAGGATCACGAATGGGCCCGGGACAATGGCGACGGCACCCTGACCGTCGGCATCACCGATCATGCCCAGGAGGCCCTGGGGGATCTGGTTTTCGTCGAGGTGCCGGAGCCGGGCCGCGAAGTCGCCGTGGGCGAGGCCTGCGCCGTGGTCGAATCCGTCAAGGCCGCCTCGGACATCTTCAGTCCCCTGGCGGGCACCGTGACCGAGGTCAACGCCGCCCTGGCCGACGCCCCGGAACGTATCAACGAAGACCCCTATGGCGAGGGTTGGATCTTCAAACTGGTCCCGGCGGACGCCAGCGCCTTTGCTGGCCTGCTGGACCCGGATGCCTATGCCGCCCTTCTGGACGACGAGTAACCCCGAGCGCCACCCATGCCTTTCATCCCCCACACCCCCGATCAGGTAGCGGCCATGCTGGCGGTCATCGGGGTCGAGGCCATCGATGACCTCTTCGACGAGATTCCCGCCGACCTGCGGGCGGGGGAGCTGAAGGGCATCCCCGCGGCCCTGCCGGAGATGGAGGTCGGTCGCCTGATGGCGGCGCGGGCCCGGGCGGACGGCCAGCCGCTGTGCTTCATCGGCGCCGGGGCCTATGACCACCATATCCCGGCCGTGGTCTGGCAACTGGTCGCGCGGGGTGAACTCTACAGCGCCTACACCCCCTATCAGGCCGAGGCCAGCCAGGGTACCCTGCAGATCCTCTACGAATTCCAGTCCATGATGACGGCCCTGACCGCTCTGGACGTCTCCAACGCCTCCCTCTACGACGGCGCCTCGGCCCTGGCGGAGGCTATCCTCATGGCGGTGCGCGCCAATCGGCACGGCAAGGCCCGCCGGGTCCTGGTGCCGCGGGGTCTGCATCCGCGCTATCGGGCCGTGGCGCGCGCCATCGTCGGCCAGCAGGATATCGAACTGGTGGAGGTGCCCTTCGACCCCGCCGGCGGTCATCTGACCCTGGAGGCCCTGGCGCCCTTCGCGGCGGAGCCCTTCGCCGCCCTGGTCATTCCCCAGCCCAATTTTTTCGGCGTCCTGGAGGAGGTCGATCTTCTCACCGACTGGGCCCAGGCCCAGGGCGCCCTGGTCATCGGCGTCGTCAATCCCGTCGCCCTGGCCCTGCTGTCGCCGCCGGGGGCATGGGGACAGGCGGGGGCGGATATCGCCTGTGGTGAGGCCCAGCCCCTGGGCATGCCCCTGGCCTCCGGGGGACCCTATGCCGGGTTCCTCTGCTGCAAGGAAGCCCTGATGCGGCAATTGCCGGGGCGCATCGCGGGCCGCACCCTGGACCTGGAGGGCAAGCCGGGCTTTACCCTGACCCTCCAGGCCCGGGAACAGCACATCCGCCGCTCCCGCGCCACCTCCAACATCTGCACCAACCAGGGCCTGCTGGTCTCCGCCGCGACCATCCACCTGGCCCTCCTGGGGGCGGAGGGTCTGGAGCGGGTCGCTGCCGCCTGTCATGCCAATACCCTACGGCTGTCCGCCAGCCTGTGCGCCACCCCAGGTGTCGAGCCCATCTTCGACCGCCCCTGCTTTCACGAGCAGGCCCTGCGGCTGCCCGCGCCCGCGGCGGATGTGCTCCGTTCCCTCGCCGCCCATAACATCCTGGGTGGTTACGACCTGGGGACGGATTACCCGGAACTGGGCCCGGCGATCCTGGTCTGTGCCACCGAGTTGCGCGCGGAGGAGGACATCGCGGCCTACGCCACCAAGCTGGCGCGGGTCATCGCGACCCGCACCCAGGCCCGCTGCCCGGTTGAACCCAAATTTTGATCCTTGCCCCTTAACCCCCAGGCAGCCCGCCCCGGCGCATCATCGCCAGGGGCTGGCTGCCGAGCCTTCACCCACCCCAGGAGACCCGCCATGGCCCAAACCGCCCTTCAAGGCAACCCCGTCCAACTCTCCGGCGAGCTGCCCGCCGTCGGTTCCAGCGCCCCGGACTTTTCCCTCACCGCCGGCGACCTGAGCGATGTCAGCCTGGCCAGCTACGCGGGCAAGAAGAAGCTGCTCAATATCGTGCCCAGTCTGGACACCGGCGTCTGCGCCGCTTCCACCAAGAAGTTCAATGACATGATGGCCGGCCGCTCCGACGCCGTCGCCCTGGTCATCTCCGCCGACCTGCCCTTTGCCTCCGGCCGCTTCTGCGGCGCCGAGGGCATCACCAACGTCATCAACCTGTCCATGATGCGTTCCCGCAATTTCGCCAAGGACTATGGCGTCCTCATCAACGACGGCCCCCTGGCGGGCATCACGGCCCGCGCCGTGGTCGTGCTGGATGCCAACAACCAGGTCGTCTATACGCAACTGGTGCCCGAGATCACTCAGGAACCGGATTACGACGCGGCCATGGCGGCCCTGGGCTGATCTCTACTGGATTTAACTCGGGGCGGCCAGCCCAGCTCGGCCGCCCCCCTGCCCTATCCCGGTCCCAAGATGCTGATCCAGGAAATCTCCCACCCCGGCCGGCGCGCCAGCGCCCAGGCCCCCCTGTCCCGCGCCGAGGTCGGCGATCTGCCCGCGCATCTGCGTCGCGCCAGCCCCCCCGCCCTGCCGGAGGTCTCCGAGCTCCAGGCCGTGCGCCATTACACCCGGCTGTCGCAGAAGAACTTTTCCATCGACACCCATTTCTATCCCCTGGGCTCCTGTACCATGAAGTACAACCCCAGGGCCTGCCATAGCCTGGCCTCCCTGCCTGGCTTCCTGGCGCGCCACCCCCTGGCGCCGGTGACGCACGGTCAGGGCATCCTGGCCTGCCTTCACGAGTTGCAGGAACTGCTCGGCGAGGTCACCGGCATGCACGCCGTGTCCCTGGCCCCGGCCGCCGGCGCCCAGGGCGAGTTTGCCGGTGTGGCCATGATCCGCGCCTATCACGAGGCGCGCGGCGACCGGGGGCGTACCGAGATCCTGGTACCCGACGCGGCTCACGGCACCAATCCCGCCTCCGCCGCCATGTGCGGCTTCAAGGTGCGCGAAATCCCCACCGGCGCCGATGGCGACCTCGACCTGGAGGCCCTGCGTGCCGCCCTGGGCCCCCAGACCGCCGGCATCATGCTCACCAACCCGAGCACCATCGGCGTCTTCGACCGCCGCATCGGCGCCGTCGCCGAGGCCGTCCACGCGGCCGGGGGCCTCCTCTATTACGATGGCGCCAATCTCAACGCCATCCTCGGCCAGGTCCGGCCCGGCGACATGGGGTTCGACGTCATCCACATGAATCTGCACAAGACCTTCGCCACCCCCCACGGCGGCGGCGGCCCGGGCGCGGGCCCCGTGGGCGTCTCGGCGCGCCTGGAGCCCTTCCTGCCCCTGCCCCTGGTGACGCGGGAGGGCCAGGACTACCGCTGGCTGGAAGAGGCGGACCGTCCCCACAGCATCGGTCGCCTCACCGCCTTTGGCGGCAATATCGGCATCCTGCTCCGGGCCTACATCTACGCCCGTCTGGTGGGGCGGGAGGGCATGAAGCGCATCGCCGACTATGCCAGCCTCAACGCCAACTATCTTTTCAAGCGCCTGATCGCGGCCGGCTTCGAGCCCGCCTATGGCCAGCGCCGCGCCAGCCATGAATTCATCCTGACCCTGCGCCGGGAGGCCAAGGCCACGGGCGTCAACGCCATGGACTTCGCCAAGCGGTTGCTGGATTACGGCTTCCACGCCCCCACCACCTATTTCCCCCTGCTGGTCCCCGAGTGTCTGCTCATCGAGCCCACGGAGACCGAGACCCCGGAGGAACTGGACAGCTTTGTGGCGGCCATGACCGCCATCCGCGCGGAGGCCGAGACGGACCCGGAGCGGGTCAAGGGCGCGCCCCATAGCCTGCCGGTGCGACGTCTGGACGATGTCCGCGCCGCCCGGGAGCCGGATCTGGCCTGGAAGGGATCGCCGGCCCATGGCTAATCAGCAGGCCAAGGGTTTACAGCGCCTGGTCAATGCCTGGCGCTTTTCCCAGTTGGGCTTCAAAGCCGCCTACCAGCACGAGGAGGCCTTTCGGCAAGAGGTCTGGGCCCTGCTGGTGCTTCTGCCCCTGAGTCTCTGGCTGGGCGGGACGCCGGTGGAGCGGGCCCTGCTCCTCGGCAGTCTGCTCCTGGTACCCATCGTCGAGTTGTTGAATTCCGCCATCGAGACCAATGTGGACCGGGTCGGCCTGGAGCATCACGAGCTTTCCGGCCGCGCCAAGGACATCGCCTCGGCGGCGGTCTTCCTCGTCATCGTCTTCGCCGCCAGCGTCTGGGCCCTGATCCTCATCCCCCGCTGGCTGTGACCCTTATCACATCACCCTGTTAGTCCTGAACCGGACCCTGGGATTTCGTGCGCGGGTGCGAGCGATGGCGATCCGCGAGGCCGTGATCCTGGCCCCTTTCGCCTTGCCCCTCTCGTCCGCCTCAAGCCAAGGCCTCCCGCAGAAAACGAAAAAGACGGCGATCACCCTCGGGCTTGCCTTGCTCGCGGTCCTTGCGGGCGGCGCGGATCAGGGTCCGCAGTTGATGGCGATCCACCTGGGGATATTCCTCCAGCAAGGCCCCCAGGGCATCGTCCCCGGTGGCGATGAGGCGCTCGCGCCAACCCTCCAGGAGGTGGAGCCGGTTGGCCTCTTCCTGGCGCTGGTGCTCCTGACCTTGCAGCAGGTCCGTAACGGTGGCCATGTCGTCCCGGGCCA